>NZ_BAAASL010000027.1:0-99917 GCF_039532865.1 Streptomyces luteosporeus | reverse complement strand
CGGGGCGGGGGCGTCGGCCGCGGGCCGGTCGGGGGCCTCGCCCCGGCGCTCCCGCCCGCGCCGGCCCTGCCCCCGCCGCCGGGCGGGGCGGGCCCGCAGGCCGGGCACCGCACCGGCTAGCGCCGCCCCGGCGCCCGGACGGCCCCCCGTGGCGAGCAGCAGACGAGCAGCAGAGCAGACGGACCACAGCAGACAGGCAGCCCCCGCAACGGATTCAGGTAGGTGAGGTCGTGACGGCGCCCAGGCAGCCCCGCCGCCCCGTCCCCGGGCCCGCACGCCCGGCCGCGCGGCCCGCCCGCCCCCGCCCCGGCGCGCAGGCGCTGCGGCTGGGCAGCCCCCGGCCCCGCCTGCGCGCCATCGGCGTCGGGCTCACGCTGGTGATGCTGGTCTTCACCGTGCGCCTGCTGCAGGTGCAGGCCGTCGACGCCGACGCGTACGCCGCCCGGGCCAACCTCAACCGCTACATCCCCGTGACGCTGGCGGCCGAGCGGGGGGCCATCACCGACCGCACGGGCGTGGATCTGGCCACCACCGTCGACGCCTACGACGTCACCGCCGCCCCCGACCTGCTCACCCCCGAGCGGATCAAGGTCGAGGGCGCCGCCCGGCAGGCCGCGGAGCTGCTGGCGCCGGTCCTGGCGGAGGAGGTGGACGTCCTCGAACAGAAGCTGACGGCGAACCCGAAGTCCAAGTACGTGGTCCTCGCCCGCCGCCAGACCCCGCAGACCTGGCGCAAGATCGCCCAGCTCAAGCAGGCCCAGGCGGAGAAGGCCCGCCACGGCAAGGCCGCCAACGTCCTGGCCGGCGTCAACCGCGAGGCCCACAGCAAGCGCGTCTACCCCAACGGCGAGCTCGCCGCCGGCCTGCTGGGCTTCGTCAACGGCGACGGCCGCGGCGGCGGGGGCCTGGAGGCCCAGCTCGACGAGGTGCTGGCCGGGCGGAACGGCAAGCGTGTCTACGCCCAGTCCGGCGGCCGTCAGGTGCCCACCGGCGACGTCAAGGAGCAGGCCGCCGTCCCCGGCTCCGACGTGGAGCTGACCATCGACCGGGACATCCAGTGGGCCGCCCAGAACGCCGTCTCCCGGCAGGTGCGCGAATCCGGCGCCGACCGCGGGTACGTCGTCGTCCAGGACACCCGCACCGGCGAGATCCTCGCCATGGCGAGCGCGCCCGGCTACGACCCCAACGACCTCGCCCACGCCGACCGCGCCGCGCTCGGCAACCCGGCCCTGCAGGACGCGTACGAGCCCGGCAGCGTCAGCAAGATCATGACCATGGCCGCCGTGCTGGAGGAGGGCGTGGCCACCCCGATGACCCACGTGGAGGTGCCCAACCGGCTACCCCGGGCCGACCGCGCCTTCGCCGACGACATCGACCACCCCACCTGGCACCTGACCCTCAACGGCGTCCTGGCCAAATCCAGCAACATCGGCACCATCCTCGCCAGCGAGCAGCTCGGCAAGACGCGCGAGGAGGCCAACGAGGTCCTCTACACCTACCTGCGCAAATTCGGCATCGGCCGCCCCACGGGCCTGGAGTTCCCCGGCGAGACCCCCGGCCTGCTCGCCAAGCCGGCCGACTGGAAGTCCTCCCGGGCCTACACCATCCCCTTCGGCCAGGGCCTGTCCCTCAACGCCGTCCAGGCCGCCTCGGTGTACTCCACCATCGCCGCCGGCGGCGAGCGCGTCCAGCCGTCCCTGGTCCGCGGCAGCAAGGGCCCCGACGGCCGCTTCACCCCCGCCCCCGCGCCGCCGCGCACCCGGGTGGTCAGCGAGAAGACCGCCCGCGAGCTCACCGGGATGCTGGAGTCGGTCGTCGACGACCAGGAGGGCACCGGCACCAAGGCGAAGATCCCCGGCTACCGCGTCGCCGGCAAGACCGGCACGTCCAACCGGGTGGACCCCACCACCGGCCGATACCACGGCTACACCGCCTCCTTCGCCGGCTTCGCCCCCGCCGACGCGCCCCGGGTCACGGTCTACTGCGCCCTGCAGAACCCCACCCGCGGCAGCTATTTCGGCGGGCAGGTCTGCGGCCCGGTCTTCAAGCAGGTCATGGAGTTCGCCCTGAAGACCCTCCAGATCCCCCCGTCCGGCTCGCAGCCGCCCCGGCTGCCGGTGAGCTACGACGGCCAGTGAAGCCGGAGCGGCCGTGACGACGATCACTCCCGATCACGGGAACCGCGGCCCGGAGCGCCCCTCGCTTCGCGACGAGGCGGGTGCGCCCGGTACGCTCACCGCCGTGCCACACGCTGATCAGTCCCACACCACTCCCCAGGCCGCCCCTCCCGCCACCCCGGGAGCGCCCCGGCCCGCCGGGGTCGCTCCCGTGCCCCTCGCGGAGCTGGCCGGTCAGCTGGGCATCGCCGTGCCCGAGGGCGCCCACGCCGTGGCGGTCACCGGCATCACCCACGACTCGCGGGCGGTGCGCCCGGGCGACGTCTACGCCGCCCTGCCCGGCGCCCGCTTCCACGGCGCCGACTTCGCGGCCCAGGCCGCCGGCCTGGGCGCCGCAGCCGTGCTGACCGACCCGGACGGCGCCGAGCGCGCCGCCGCCACCGGACTGCCCGTCCTCGCCGTCGACGCCCCGCGCGACCGCATGGGCGCGCTGGCCGCCACGATCTACGGCACGCCCGGCGAGGACCTGCTGCAGATCGGCATCACCGGAACCTCCGGCAAGACCACCACCGCGTACCTCATCGAGGGCGGGCTGCACGCCCTGGCCGGCCCCACCGGCCTGATCGGCACGGTCGAGTCCCGGATCGCGGGCGAGCGGATCAAGTCCGAGCGCACCACGCCGGAGGCCACCGACCTGCAGGCGCTGTTCGCCGTGATGCGCGAGCGCGGCGTGCGCTCGGTGGCCATGGAGGTCTCCAGCCACGCCCTGCGGCTCGGCCGTGTCGACGGCTGCGTCTTCGACGTCGCCGTCTTCAACAACCTCAGCCCGGAGCACATGGAGTTCCACTCCGGCATGGAGGACTACTTCGCCGCCAAGGCGGAGCTGTTCACCAAGCAGCGCAGCCGCCTGGGCGTGGTCAACCTCGACGACGCGTACGGCCGCCGGCTCGCCCACGGCGAGGCGGAGGTCCCGGTGATCACCTTCTCGGCCGAGGGCCGCGAGGACGCCGACTGGCGCGCCACCGACGTCGAGATCGGTCCCTTCGACTCCACCTTCACCGTGCACGGCCCCCAGGGCGTGACCGTACGGGCCCGCTCGCCGCTCGCCGGCCCCTTCAACGTGGCCAACGCGCTCGCCGCGATCGTGGCGCTGGTCGCCGCCGGCGCCGATCCGCAGGCCGCCGCCGACGGCGTCGCCGCCGTGCCCGGCGTCCCCGGCCGCCTGGAGCGCGTCGACGCCGGCCAGCCCTACCTGGCGGTGGTCGACTACGCCCACAAGACGGACGCCGTCGAATCGGTTCTCCGCGCGCTGCGCAAGGTCGGCACCGGCCGCGTGCACGCCGTCCTGGGCTGCGGCGGGGACCGCGACACCACCAAGCGGGCCCCCATGGGCGCGGCCCTGGCCAGGCTCGCCGACACCGCCGTACTGACCTCCGACAACCCCCGCTCCGAGGATCCCCTCGCGATCCTCGCCACCATGCTTTCGGGCGCCGCCGAGGTGCCCGCCGCCGAACGCGGCACCGTCCTCGTCCTGGAGGACCGCGCCGCAGCCATCGCCGCCGCCGTCGCCCGCGCCGAACCCGGCGACACCGTCGTGGTCCTGGGCAAGGGCCACGAACAGGGCCAGGACGTCGCCGGAGTGGTACGCCCCTTCGACGACCGCCGGGTGCTGCGCGAGGCCATCGAGCACAGCCGGGCGACCGCGCCTGCGACCAAGCACCGGAACGACCAGGGATGACCAACCGCCATGCGCGCACAACCCTCCCCCCGGCAGCTCTCCCGCACGACAGGAGGTGACGACCGGTGATCGCACTCTCCCTCGCGGAGATCGCCGCCATCACGGGCGGGCGGCCGCACGACATACCGGACCCGCAGTCGGTCGTGACCGGCCCGGTCGTCATCGACTCCCGCCAGGTGCGGCCCGGCGCGCTGTTCGCGGCGTTCGCCGGGGAGCGCGTCGACGGCCATGACTTCGCAGCCCGGGCGGTCGCCGACGGCGCCGTGGCCGTGCTCGCCGCCCGGCCCGTCGGCGTGCCCGCCGTCGTCGTCGACGACGTCGTCGCGGCCCTCGGCCGGCTCGCCCGGGCCGTCGTGGAGCGACTGGGCACCACCGTGGTGGGCCTGACCGGCTCCGCCGGCAAGACCAGCACCAAGGACCTCGTCGCCCAGCTGCTGCAGCACGCCGGACCCACCGTGTGGACCCCCGGCTCGCTCAACAACGAGATCGGGCTGCCGCTGACCGCGCTGAGCGCCGACGAGGAGACCCGGCACCTGGTGCTGGAGATGGGCGCCCGCGGCATCGGCCACATCCGCTACCTGGCCGAGCTCACCCCGCCGCGCATCGGCGTCGTGCTGAACGTCGGCACCGCCCACGTCGGCGAGTTCGGCGGCCGCGAGCAGATCGCGCAGGCCAAGGGGGAGCTGGTCGAGGCGCTGCCCGACGCCGAGGCCGGCGGCGTCGCCGTGCTCAACGCCGACGACCCGCTGGTGCGCGCCATGAGCAGCCGCACCAAGGCCCGCGTCGTGCTGTTCGGCGAGGCGCCGGACGCCGCCGTGCGCGCCGAGGACGTCCGCCTCGACGAGCGCGGACGGCCCGCCTTCACGCTGCACACCCCCACCGGGTGCGGCGAGGTGACCATGCAGCTGTACGGTGAGCACCACGTGTCGAACGCGCTCGCCGCGGCCGCCGTCGCCCATGAGCTGGGCATGCCCGCCGAGGAGATCGCTTCCGTGCTCGGCGGTGCGGGCCAGCTCTCCCGCTGGCGGATGGAGGTCACCGAGCGCGCGGACGGCGTGACGATCGTCAACGACGCCTACAACGCCAACCCCGAGTCCATGCGGGCGGCGCTGCGCGCGCTGGCCGCCATGGGCGAGGCCGCCCGGGCTAGGGGCGGGCGTACGTGGGCAGTACTCGGTCGGATGGCCGAGCTGGGCGGGGAGTCACTCGCCGAGCACGACGCGGTCGGACGGCTCGCCGTCCGGCTCAACGTCAGCAAGCTCGTGGCAGTCGGGGGTCAGGAAGCGGCCTGGCTGCAGATGGGCGCCTACAACGAGGGTTCGTGGGGTGAGGAGTCGGTGCACGTGTCCGACGCGCAGGCGGCGGTCGACCTGTTGCGCAGTGAGCTGCGCCCGGGAGACGTCGTACTGGTGAAGGCGTCCAGGTCGGTGGGTCTGGAGCGGGTGGCCGACGCGCTGCTCGCGGTCGACGGTGAGGTCGCCGGTCGATGAACCAGATCCTCTTCGCGGGTGTCATCGGTCTGTTCCTGACCCTCATCGGCACCCCGCTGCTGATCAAGTTCCTCGCCCGCAAGGGCTACGGCCAGTTCATCCGGGACGACGGTCCGCGCACCCACGGCAGCAAGAAGGGCACGCCCACCATGGGCGGCATCGCCTTCATCCTCGCCACCCTCATCGCGTACGCCGTCACCAAGGTGATCACCAGCCAGTCGCCGACCACCTCGGGCCTGCTGGTGCTCTTCCTGACCGCCGGCATGGGCCTGGTGGGCTTCCTCGACGACTACATCAAGATCGTCAAGCAGCGCAGCCTGGGCCTGCGCGCCAAGGCGAAGATGGCCGGCCAGCTGATCGTCGGCATCGCCTTCGCGGTGCTGGCCCTGCAGTTCGCCGACACCCGGGGCCAGACCCCGGCCTCGACCCGGCTGTCCTTCACCCAGGACTTCGGCTGGTCGGTCGGCCCGGTGATCTTCGTGGTCTGGGCGCTGTTCATGATCCTCGCGATGTCGAACGGCGTGAACCTCACCGACGGCCTCGACGGCCTGGCCACCGGTGCCTCGGTGATGGTCTTCGGCGCCTACGTCTTCATCGGCACCTGGCAGCACGGCCAGTCCTGCGCCAACGCCCTGACCGCCGGCGCGTCCTGCTACGAGGTCCGCGATCCGCTCGACCTCGCGGTCGTCGCCTCCGCCCTCATGGGCTCCTGCTTCGGCTTCCTGTGGTGGAACACCTCGCCGGCCAAGATCTTCATGGGTGACACCGGCTCGCTCGCCCTCGGCGGCGCGCTCGCGGGCCTGGCGATCTGCTCCCGCACCGAGCTGCTGCTCGCGCTCCTCGGCGGCCTGTTCGTCCTGATCACCATGTCCGTGATCATCCAGGTCGGCTCGTTCCGCCTGACCGGGAAGCGGGTCTTCCGGATGGCCCCGCTCCAGCACCACTTCGAACTCAAGGGGTGGAGCGAGGTCCTGGTCGTGGTCCGCTTCTGGATCATCCAGGGCCTGTGCGTGGCCGTCGGCCTCGGAATCTTCTACGCCGGATGGTTGGCCATCAAGTGAGCACCGCACAGTACAGCGGCAAGCACATCACCGTCGCCGGTCTCGGCGTGAGCGGCGTCAGCGCCGCCCGCGCCCTGGCCGGCCTCGGCGCGCGCGTCACCGTCGTCGACGGCGGCGACGGCGAGGTCCTGCGCGAGCGGGCCGCCTTCCTCGACTCCCAGGGCATCACCGTCCGCCTCGCGGACGCCGACACCCTGCCCGAGGGCACCGACCTCGTCGTCACCTCGCCCGGCTGGCGGCCCGACAGCCCGCTGTTCGCGGCGGCCGCCGCGGCCGGCGTCGAGGTCGTCGGGGACGTGGAGGTCGCCTGGCAGCTGCGCGGCGAGGGCGCCGCCCCCTGGCTCGCCGTCACCGGCACCAACGGCAAGACCACCACCGTCCAGATGCTGGCCTCCATCCTGCAGGCCGCCGGGCTGCGCACGGCCGCCGTCGGCAACATCGGCACGCCCATCATCGACGTGGTGCTCGGCGAGCAGCAGTACGACGTGCTCGCGGTCGAGCTCTCCAGCTACCAGCTGCACTGGGCGCCCTCGCTGCGCGCCCACTCCGCGGCCGTCCTCAACGTCGCCCCCGACCACCTCGACTGGCACGGCTCCCTGGACGCCTACGCCGCCGACAAGGGACGCATCTACGAGGGCAACACGATCGCCTGCGTCTACAACGTCGAGGACCCGGCCACCGAGCGCCTGGTGATGGCGGCCGACGTCGAGGAGGGCTGCCGGGCCATCGGCTTCACCCTCGGCGCCCCCGGCCCGTCCATGCTGGGCGTGGTCGACGACCTCCTGGTCGACCGGGCCTTCGTCGCCGACCGTCACCACCAGGCGCAGGAGCTCGCACAGATCTGCGACATCGCGCCCGCCGCCGGCCCGGCCGCCCCGCACAACATCGCCAACGCGCTGGCCGCCGCCGCCCTGGCCCGCGCCTTCGGCGTGGAGCCCGCGGCCGTACGGGACGGCCTGCGCTCCTTCCGACCGGACGCCCACCGCATCGCCCACGTCGCCGACGTCGACGGCGTGGCCTACGTGGACGACTCCAAGGCCACCAACCCGCACGCCGCCCAGGCCTCCCTGGCCGCGTACGAGTCGGTGGTGTGGATCGCCGGCGGCCTGGCCAAGGGCGCGACCTTCGAGGAGCTGGTGGCCGCCTCCGCGAAGCGGCTGCGCGGCGCCGTCCTCATCGGGGCCGACCGGGCGCTGATCAAGCAGGCGCTGGCGCGACACGCGCCGGATGTGCCGGTGGTCGACCTCGACCGGACCGACACTGGGGCGATGGCCGCGGCGGTCCGCGAGGCGACGCGGCTGGCGGGGCCGGGGGACACCGTCCTGATGGCCCCGGCCTGTGCGTCGATGGACATGTTCACCAACTACAGCAAGCGCGGCGAGGCCTTCGCCGAGGCGGTACGGGAGCTGGCCGCCGGCCGCGACGGCGAACAGTAGCGGCCGCCCGCCGGCGGTGCGGGCGCCGCGCTTGCCACCATGACGAGCGCGGCGGCCCGGGCCCGGCAGCGGATCCGGGCGGCCCTGACCAGCGAAGGGGCGACCCGGAATGCACGCGCAGCACGCCGAGAACGCCATGACGCCGCTCGGTGCCCGCACGGCCCTGCGCGGCCAGGCGGCCCGTTCCCGGCCCCCACGGGCCCCGCGGCCGG
This sequence comes from Streptomyces luteosporeus, assembly GCF_039532865.1. Classification (NCBI taxonomy): domain Bacteria; kingdom Bacillati; phylum Actinomycetota; class Actinomycetes; order Kitasatosporales; family Streptomycetaceae; genus Streptomyces; species Streptomyces luteosporeus. The sequence continues at coordinate 91,863 of NZ_BAAASL010000027.1, read as the reverse complement.
CCGGCCGCGGCTTCGGCGCCCCCTCGCCCCGGCGCCCCGGGCGCGGCGGCGCCGGCGGCCTGCGCGCTCTGCACGCCCGGGCCCGGCGGGCCTGGGACCGGCCGCTGACCGCCTACTACCTCGTGCTCGGGGGCTCGCTGCTGATCATCGTGCTGGGCCTGGTGATGGTCTACTCGGCCTCCCAGATCAAGGCCCTGCAGAACGGCCTGGCACCCAGCTACTTCTTCCGCAAACAGCTGCTGGCCGCCGCCATCGGCACCGTGCTGCTGCTCGCGGCGGCCCGTACGCCCGTACGGCTGCTGCGGGCGCTGGCGTACCCGCTGCTGGCCGTCTCCGTCTTCCTGCTGTGCCTGGTGCAGGTGCCGGGCATCGGCGAGACCATCAACGGCAACACCAACTGGATCTCCCTCGGCGGGCCCTTCCAGCTGCAGCCCAGCGAGTTCGGCAAGCTCGCCCTCGTCCTGTGGGGCGCCGACCTGCTGGCCCGCAAGCACTCCAAGAAGCTGCTCGGCCAGTGGAAGCACCTGCTGGTGCCGCTGGTGCCGGTCACCTTCCTGCTGCTGGGCCTGATCATGCTGGGCGGCGACATGGGCACCACCGTGGTGCTCACCGCCGTGCTGCTGGGCCTGCTGTGGATCGCCGGGGCCCCCACCCGGCTGTTCGCCGGCGTCTTCGGCGTCACCGCCGCCCTGGCCATGCTCTTCATCAAGACCAGCGCCAACCGCATGTCCCGCCTGGAGTGCATCGGCGCCACCGACCCCGGGGTCAACGACCAGTGCTGGCAGGCCGTGCACGGCATCTACGCGCTGGCCAACGGCGGCTGGTTCGGTGCCGGTCTCGGGGCGAGTGTGGAGAAATGGGGTGAACTGCCCGAGCCCCACACCGACTTCATCTTCGCCATCACCGGCGAGGAGCTGGGGCTTGCAGGGACGCTGTCGGTGCTCGCCCTGTTCGCGGCTCTAGGCTATGCGGGTATCCGCGTGGCCGGACGCACGGAGGACCCCTTCGTGAGGTACGCCGCGGGAGGCGTGACCACCTGGATCACGGCACAGGCCGTGGTGAACATCGGTGCGGTGCTCGGCCTGCTGCCGATCGCCGGCGTCCCCCTCCCGCTGTTCTCCTACGGAGGGTCCGCCCTGCTGCCGACCATGTTCGCCATCGGGCTGCTCATCGCCTTCGCACGCGACGAACCCGGTGCGCGGGCGGCACTGGCCATGCGGCAGCCTGGGGTGAGATGGAAGACGATGAGACGGCGCGTCAAGAAGCGACCGTCCGGAGAGCGGTGAATTTCGGTGCATGTCGTACTCGCCGGCGGGGGGACCGCCGGCCACATCGAGCCCGCGCTCGCCCTCGCGGACGCCCTGCGCAGGCAGGACCCGACCGTGGGGATCACGGCGCTCGGCACGGAGCGGGGCCTGGAGACCCGCCTGGTGCCCGAGCGGGGCTACGAACTCGGGCTCATCCCGGCGGTGCCGCTGCCCCGCAAGCCCACCCCGGAGCTGATCACCGTCCCCGGGCGGCTGCGCGGCACGATCAAGGCCGCCGAGCAGATCCTGGAGCGCACGCGGGCCGACTGCGTGGTCGGCTTCGGCGGCTACGTGGCCCTGCCCGGCTACCTGGCGGCCAAGCGGCTGGGCGTGCCGATCATCGTCCACGAGGCCAACGCCCGGCCGGGCCTGGCCAACAAGATCGGCTCGCGCTACGCCTCGGCCGTCGCGGTGTCCACCCCGGACAGCAAGCTGCGCAATGCGCGCTACGTGGGCATCCCGCTGCGCCGCACGATCGCGACCCTGGACCGGGTCGCCATGCGCCCGCAGGCCCGGGCCGCCTTCGGGCTGGACCCCAACCTGCCCACGCTGCTGGTCTCCGGCGGCTCCCAGGGCGCACGGCGGCTGAACGAGGTCGTCCAGAACGTCGTGCCGTTCCTGCAGCGCGCCGGGGTGCAGGTGCTGCACGCGGTCGGCCCGAAGAACGAACTGCCGCGCGTGGACAACATGCCCGGAATGCCCCCCTATGTCCCGGTATCGTATGTTGACCGGATGGACCTCGCGTACGCCGCGGCCGACATGATGCTCTGCCGCGCGGGCGCGATGACCGTCGCGGAGCTGTCCGCCGTCGGCCTGCCGGCGGCCTACGTCCCGCTGCCCATCGGCAACGGCGAGCAGCGGCTCAACGCCCAGCCGGTGGTCAAGGCGGGCGGTGGCCTGCTGGTCGACGACGCCGAGCTCACCCCCGAGTGGGTGACGTCCCACGTGCTCCCGGTGCTCACCGACCCGCACCGGCTGTACGAGATGTCCCGGTCCGCCGCCGAGTTCGGCCGGCGCGACGCCGACGAGCTGCTCGTCGGCATGGTGTACGAGGCGGTCGCCGCAGCGCGCAGGGCGGGCTGACGACCCGTAGGAGCAGGAGGCTGGGAGCGTGGCCGGACCGACGACCGCCCGGCGCGGCGGTGAGAAGAAGGCGAAGGCCGCGAAGGGCGCCGGCGCCGCGAAGAAGTCCGGGCCGGGCGCAGGCGCCAAGGCGTCGGCCCGGCCCACCCGCCCCGCCCGCCCCGCCCGGCCGGCCCGCGGCCGCCTCCGCCTGCTCCCTGCACTCCTGCCGCCCCGCCGCACCCGGCGGGGCGGCAGGAGCCGTACGGCCCCGCTCGGGCGCCGCGGCCTGCTCCTGCGGGCCGGCGCCGGGCTGGCGGTGCTCGGGGCGGTCGTGTGGGTGCTGTACGGCTCCAGCTGGCTGCGGGTCACTCGTGTGGAGGTCAGTGGCACCACCACGCTGACGCCCGACCAGGTGCGCGAGGCCGCCGAGGTGCCGCTCGGTCAGCCCCTGGTCGCCGTGGACGGCGACGCCGTCGAGGCGCGGCTGCTCGCCCGGCTGCGGCGCATCGCCTCGGTCGATGTCGAGCGGTCCTGGCCGCACACGATCGGTCTGAAAGTGACCGAACGACAGCCCAAGGCCCTGCTCGAAAAGGGCGGTAAGTACATCGAAATCGACAGCGCGGGCGTGCGGTTCGCCACAGTCGACCGGGCCCGCCCGGGCGTGCCGCGCCTGGTGGTCGAACAGGACGATTCGCCCAGCAATCGCCGTTTCGGCACCGAGCGGCTGGAGCGCGAGGCGGTCCGGGTGGCCGCCGGCCTGCCCCCCGCCGTGCGCAAGGACACCCAGGTCATCCGCGTACGCTCGTACGACGCCATCACCGTGGAACTGACGGGGGATCGGACGGTGGTCTGGGGCAGCGGGGAGCGCGGCGACGCCAAGGCCCGTACCCTCGTTGCCCTGATGAAGGCCGCGCAGGGCGCGAAGCGCTTCGACGTCAGCGCTCCGGCCGCCCCTGCGGTGTCCGGGAGTTGACGCCGGGAGCGACCGGCCAGCACCCTGGTTGGCTACGGCTATGGGTGATCACATAGGGTGAAAAGAAAAACGGGAGGTTCGGCGTGTTCGTTGAAGACGCGCCGCTTGTCGACTTAGTGTCCTGGTTCAGAGAACCCAGGGAACAGTGGCACCGGTAACCCTAAACTTCAACGTTAGGGTTCGGGTCGGCATTGAGAACCGCCCCCAGGCATACGTAACTCGAGGCGAGAGGCCTTCGACGTGGCAGCACCGCAGAACTACCTCGCAGTCATCAAGGTCGTCGGCATCGGCGGCGGTGGCGTCAACGCCATCAACCGGATGATCGAGGTCGGTCTCAAGGGCGTCGAGTTCATCGCGATCAACACCGATGCACAGGCCCTGCTGATGAGCGACGCCGACGTGAAGCTCGACGTCGGCCGCGAACTCACGCGCGGCCTCGGCGCCGGCGCGAACCCCGATGTCGGCCGCAAGGCGGCCGAGGACCACCGCGAGGAGATCGAGGAGGTCCTCAAGGGGGCCGACATGGTCTTCGTCACCGCCGGCGAGGGCGGCGGCACCGGCACCGGTGGCGCGCCCGTGGTCGCCAACATCGCCCGTTCCCTGGGCGCCCTGACGATCGGTGTGGTCACCCGCCCGTTCACCTTCGAGGGCCGCCGGCGCGCCAACCAGGCCGAGGACGGCATCGCGAGCCTGCGCGACGAGGTCGACACCCTCATCGTCATCCCCAACGACCGGCTGCTGTCCATCTCGGACCGCCAGGTCAGCGTGCTCGACGCGTTCAAGTCCGCGGACCAGGTGCTGCTGTCCGGTGTGCAGGGCATCACCGACCTGATCACCACCCCGGGTCTGATCAACCTCGACTTCGCGGACGTGAAGTCCGTGATGTCCGAGGCCGGCTCGGCCCTGATGGGCATCGGCTCCGCCCGCGGCGACGACCGCGCGGTGGCGGCGGCCGAGATGGCCATCTCCTCGCCGCTGCTGGAGGCGTCCATCGACGGCGCCCGCGGCGTGCTGCTGTCCATCTCCGGCGGCTCCGACCTCGGCCTCTTCGAGATCAACGAGGCCGCCCAGCTGGTCAGCGAGGCCGCCCACCCCGAGGCCAACATCATCTTCGGTGCCGTCATCGACGACGCCCTCGGCGACGAGGTGCGCGTGACGGTCATCGCCGCCGGCTTCGACGGCGGCCAGCCGCCGGCCAAGGGCAGCCGCGACAAGGTGCTCGGCTCCACCTACGGCTCGGCCCGCGAGGACAGCGCCCCGGCCGCGCCCGTCTCCCGCCCGGTCGCCGCGCCGGAGCCGGCCCGTCCGTCCTTCGGCGGGCTGGGCAACGTCACCCCGCGCACCGAGGAGCCCGCTCCGGCCGACCCGGCGCCGGTCGCCGAGGTCCCCCCGCCGCCGGTCGCCTCCCCGCAGGTGCCCCCGGCCCGGCCCTACCAGGACTCCACCGCCGAGGAACTGGACGTCCCCGACTTCCTGAAGTGACCCCGCGCCCGACGGCACCAGGCCCGACGGCTCCTCAAGGAACGGCTGACCGGCACCGAGTGATAGGGCAACAGCACATCGTGCCCCCCGTACACCACGTGGCACACGCAAGCGGCGCGCACTTCGCCTTCACCTCCCGGTGGGGCGGAGTGAGCGCCGCTCCGTATGCGGAGCTCAACCTCGGCGGCGCGGTCGGCGACGACCCCGCCGCCGTACGGACCAACCGTGCGCGCGCGGCCGAGGCCCTCGGCCTGGACGCGGCGCAGGTCGTCTGGATGAACCAGGTACACGGCGCGGACGTGGCCGTGGTGGACGGACCGTGGCGAAGCAGGGAAATCCCGGCGGTCGACGCGGTCGTGACCACCCGTCGGGGCCTGGCGCTCGCGGTGCTCACCGCCGACTGCACCCCCGTGCTGCTGGCCGACCCGGTGGCCGGCGTCACCGGCGCGGCGCACGCGGGCCGGCCCGGCCTGGTCGCCGGGGTGGTGCCGAACACCGTGGCGCGGATGATCGAGCTGGGCGCGGAGCCGGGCCGGATCGTCGCCCACATCGGCCCGTCCGTGTGCGGCCGGTGCTACGAGGTGCCCGAGGCGATGCGTGCCGAGGTCGCCGCGGTGGTGCCCGAGGCCCGGGCCACCACCCGGCAGGGGACGCCGGCCGTGGACGTCGCCGCCGGGGTCGAGGCCCAGCTGGGCCGAACGGGTGTCGAGGTCGCGGGGCGGTCCGGCGTGTGCACGCTGGAGTCCGCGGACCACTTCTCCTACCGGCGCGAGCGCACCACGGGCCGGCTGGCGAGCTACGTCTGGCTGGGGGAGGCGGCATGACGGACCGCAAGGACCAGCTGGCCGAGAACCTCGCCCGGGTGGAGGAACGTATCTCCACCGCCTGCGCCGCGGCCGGCCGCTCGCGCGAGGAGGTCACGCTCATCGTGGTCACCAAGACCTACCCGGCGAGCGACGTGCGCCTGCTCGCCGAGCTGGGGGTGCGTCACGTCGCGGAGAACCGCGACCAGGACGCCGCACCCAAGGCCGCACAGTGCTCGGATCTGCCCCTTACCTGGCACTTCGTCGGTCAGCTGCAGACGAACAAGGTCCGGTCGGTGGTGAATTACGCCGACATGGTGCACTCCATTGACCGGAACAGACTGGTCACGGCCCTGTCGGCCGCGGCCGTCCGGGCCGGCCGGGAGCTCGGCTGCCTCATCCAGGTGGCGCTCGACGCCGGAACGCAGGAGCGCGGGGAGAGAGGGGGCGTCGCACCCGGCGGCGTCCTCGCCCTGGCCGATGCGATCGCCGAGGCGGAAGGGTTGCGAGTGGCAGGGCTGATGACGGTCGCTCCGCTCGCGGGCGAGTTCGCGGGCAGACCCCGGGCCGCGTTCGACAGGCTGATGGAAATCGCAACGGACCTGCGCGCGACCCATCCGGCTGGGAACATGGTCTCCGCAGGGATGAGCGCGGATCTCGAGGACGCCATTGGGGCCGGTGCGACACATGTACGTGTCGGCTCGGCGGTACTCGGAGTCCGACCCCGGCTCGGGTAACGTCGCCAGGAAGTCGGACCACAGCAGAAAATATGGTCATTCCCGCCAAAAGGCGGGCGGACCACGTGGATCCGGGCGCCGTTGACGGAGCCGATCCACCACAGAGCGGAGGACGCAGAGAATGGCCGGCGCGATGCGCAAGATGGCGGTCTACCTCGGCCTCGTGGAGGACGATGGGTACGACGGCCCGGGGTTCGACCCCGACGACGAGTTCGAGCCCGAGCCGGAGCCGGACCGGCGCCGGCAGCACCAGGCACATCAAGCACAACAGACGCAATCGGACGAACCGGTTCGAGTCGCCCAGCCGCCCGCGCAGCGCGAACCCGCTCCGCTGACAGCGGAAACGGGACGACCCGCCCGAATCGCCCCCGTGTCGTCCATCACACCCGAACGCCACTCTCTGGAGAAGAACGCACCGGTGATCATGCCCAAGGTTGTGTCCGAGCGGGAGCCCTACCGCATCACGACGTTGCACCCTCGGACCTACAACGAGGCCCGTACCATCGGGGAACACTTCCGCGAGGGCACTCCGGTGATCATGAATCTCACCGAGATGGACGACACCGACGCGAAGCGTCTGGTCGACTTTGCGGCCGGTCTGGTGTTCGGACTTCACGGGAGCATCGAGCGGGTGACGCAGAAGGTGTTTCTGCTGTCTCCTGCTAACGTCGATGTCACGGCGGAGGACAAAGCCCGCATCGCAGAGGGTGGGTTCTTCAACCAGAGCTGAGACGCAAGTCCGGGCAATCCGGACAACGGCCAGTCAGGCCACGGTACGAGCAAGGGGAGAGGGAAGCGCGAGATGGGCATCGCACAGCAGGTGATCTACATCGCGCTGTACTGCTTCCTCATCGTGCTGATCTTCCGACTGGTGATGGACTACGTCTTCCAGTTCGCCCGCTCATGGCAACCCGGTAAGGCGATGGTGGTGCTCCTCGAGGCCACCTACACTGTCACCGATCCGCCACTCAAGCTTCTGCGGCGGGTCATCCCGCCGCTGCGTCTCGGGGGCGTAGCGCTCGACCTGTCCTTCTTCGTACTGATGATCATCGTCTACATCCTGATCACCGTCGTGAGCCGGCTGTGAACGCGGCTGTGAACGATACGGTCTTGCCGATTGCCGACGACAACGTTGAGGTGAAGAAGAGATGCCGCTGAGCCCCGAGGACGTGCGGAACAAGCAGTTCACGACCGTCCGCCTCCGAGAAGGCTATGACGAGGACGAGGTCGATGCCTTCCTCGACGAGGTCGAGGCAGAACTGACCCGCCTGCTCCGCGAGAACGAGGACCTGCGCGCCAAGCTGGCCGCCGCAACGCGTGCCGCCGCGCAGAACCAGCAGCAGGCCATGCGCAAGCCCGAGCCGCAGGACCAGCGTCCTGGTGCTCCGGTGCCCGCCGCCATATCGGGACCGCAGCCGGTGCCGCCGAACCAGCAGCAGATGGGCGGCCCGCCGCAGCTTCCGGGCGGTGCCCCGCAGCTGCCGGCCGGCCCCGGCGGCCACGGCCACGGTCCCCAGGGCCCGCACGGTCCCGGCCCGATGGGACAGAACGGTCCGATGGGTGGCCCGATGGGCGGACCCATGGGACAGAACGGACCGATGGGGCAGAACCCCATGGGCCAGAACGGTCCCATGGGCGGTCCCCAGCTGCCGCAGCCGGGCCAGGGCCCGGGTGGCGACAGCGCAGCCCGTGTCCTCTCCCTCGCTCAGCAGACGGCCGATCAGGCGATCGCGGAGGCCCGTTCCGAGGCCAACAAGATCGTCGGCGAGGCCCGCAGCCGTGCCGAGGGCCTGGAGCGCGACGCCCGCGCCAAGGCGGACGCCCTCGAGCGGGACGCGCAGGAGAAGCACCGCGTGGCCATGGGCTCCCTGGAGTCCGCCCGCGCCACGCTGGAGCGCAAGGTCGAGGACCTGCGCGGCTTCGAGCGCGAGTACCGCACGCGACTGAAGTCCTACCTGGAGAGCCAGCTGCGCCAGCTGGAGAACCAGGCGGACGACTCGCTGGCCCCGCCGCGCACCCCGGCCGCCGCGTCGCTGCCGCCGGCCCCCTCCATGAGCGGGTCGATGGCTCCGGCCGGTGCCGGCATGGGCGGCCACTCCATGGGTGGCAACTCCATGGGCGGCAACCAGACCATGGGCGGCCACGGCGGCCCGTCGTCGGGCACCCCGTCGTACGGCGGTCAGCAGCAGATGTCGCCGGCCATGACGCAGCCGATGGCACCGGTGCGGCCGCAGGGCCCGCAGCCGATGCAGGCGCCGTCGCCGATGCGCGGGTTCCTCATCGATGAGGACGACAACTGACGGGCCCAGCCCGTCGGCACACATGGGCCGGGCCCCTGGGATTCCCAGGGGCCCGGCCCATTTCGTCACCTCATGGCAACGACGAAGGCCCCCGGCGCTGCGCGCCGGGGGCCTTCGTTCACCCGATTGCTTAGGCCTTACGGAGGCGGAACGTCAGTCCGAGGCCCTCGTCGGTGAACGGCTCGCCGTACGAGTCGTCCGCGTCACCGGAGGAGAAGTCCGTCGCCAGGACCTCGTCCGCGATGAGGCCCGCGTGCTCACCGAGCGCGGTCACCGTCTCCTCGTCGGACGACTGCCACCGCAGAGCGATGCGGTCGGCCACGTCCAGGCCGCTGTTCTTGCGCGCCTCCTGGATCAGGCGGATCGCGTCGCGGGCCAGGCCCGCGCGCCGCAGCTGAGGGGTGATCTCCAGATCGAGGGCCACCGTGGCACCCGAGTCGGAGGCCACCGACCAGCCCTCGCGCGGCGTCTCGGTGATGATCACCTCGTCGGGGGCCAGCTCGACCCGCTCGCCGTCGACCTCGACGGCCGCCGTGCCCTCGCGCAGCGCCAGCGACAGGGCCGCCGCGTCGGCAGCGGCGATCGCCTTGGCCACCGCCTGCACGCCCTTGCCGAAGCGCTTGCCCAGGGCACGGAAGTTCGCCTTCGCCGTCGTGTCGACGAGCGAACCGCCGACCTCGGACAGGGAGGCGAGCGAGGAGACGTTCAGCTCCTCGGCGATCTGTGCCCGCAGCTCCTCGCCCAGCGACTCGAAGCCGGCCGCCGCGACCAGCGCGCGCGACAGCGGCTGGCGCGTCTTGACGCCGGACTCGGCGCGCGTGGCGCGGCCCAGCTCGACCAGGCGCCGCACCAGCACCATCTGCTTCGACAGCTCCGGGTCGATCAGCGCACTGTCGGCCTGCGGCCACGACGACAGGTGGACGGAGTCCGGGGCCTGCGGCTCCACCGGCACGACCAGGTCCTGCCACACGCGCTCGGTGATGAACGGCACCAGCGGCGCCATCAGCTGCGTGACCGTGCGGACGACCTCGTGCAGCGTGCGCAGCGCGGCCGGCTCGCCCTGCCAGAAGCGGCGGCGCGAGCGGCGGACGTACCAGTTGGACAGGTCGTCGACGAACGACGACAGCAGCTTGCCCGCGCGCTGGGTGTCGTAGGCCTCCAGGGCCTGCGTGACCTGGTCGGTGAGCGTGTTCAGCTCGCCGAGCAGCCAGCGGTCGATCAGCGGGCGGTCGGCCGGCGCCGGGTCGGCCCCGCTCGGCGCCCAGCCGGACGTCCGGGCGTACAGGGCCTGGAAGGCGACGGTGTTCCAGTAGGTGAGCAGCGTCTTGCGCACCACCTCCTGGATCGTGCCGTGACCGACGCGGCGCGCCGACCACGGGGAGCCGCCGGCCGCCATGAACCAGCGGACGGCGTCCGCGCCGTGCTGGTCCATCAGCGGGATCGGCTGGAGGATGTTGCCCAGGTGCTTGGACATCTTGCGGCCGTCCTCGGCCAGGATGTGCCCGAGGCAGACCACGTTCTCGTACGACGACTTGTCGAAGACGAGCGTGCCCACCGCCATCAGGGTGTAGAACCAGCCGCGGGTCTGGTCGATGGCCTCGGAGATGAACTGCGCCGGGTAGCGCTTCTCGAACAGCTCCTTGTTCTTGTACGGGTAGCCCCACTGGGCGAACGGCATCGAGCCCGAGTCGTACCAGGCGTCGATGACCTCCGGCACGCGGACGGCGGTGTGCGCGCAGCCCTCGGCCGTGCAGGTGAACGTCACCTCGTCGATGAACGGGCGGTGCGGGTCGAGGCCGCTGCGGTCGGTGCCGGTCAGCTCCGACAGCTCCGCCAGCGAACCGACGCAGGTCAGGTGCCCCTCCTCGCAGCGCCAGATGGGCAGCGGGGTGCCCCAGTAGCGGTTGCGGGACAGCGCCCAGTCGATGTTGTTGTTCAGCCAGTCGCCGAAGCGGCCGTGCTTGACCGACTCGGGGAACCAGTTGGTCTTCTCGTTCTCCTGCAGCAGCCGGTCCTTGATCGCGGTCGTCCGGATGTACCAGGACGGCTGCGCGTAGTACAGCAGCGCGGTGTGGCAGCGCCAGCAGTGCGGGTAGCTGTGCTCGTAGGCGATGTGCTTGAACAGCAGGCCGCGCTCGGACAGGTCCGCGACGAGCTTCTCGTCGGCCTTCTTGAAGAACAGGCCGCCGACCAGGCCGAGGCCCTCCTCGAAGGTGCCGTCCGGGCGGACCGGGTTCACGACCGGCAGGTCGTAGGCGCGGCAGGTCCTCAGGTCGTCCTCACCGAACGCGGGCGCCTGGTGCACCAGACCGGTGCCGTCCTCCGTCGTGACGTACTCGGCGTTGACGACGAAGTTCGCGCCCTCCAGCTCGACCAGGTCGAACGGGCGGCGGTAGGCCCAGCGCTCCATCTCGCGGCCGGTGAAGGACTGCCCGGTGGCCGTCCAGCCCTCGCCGAGGGCCTTCTCCAGCAGCGGCTCGGCCACGACCAGCTTCTCGGTGCCGTCCGTCGCCACGACATAGGTGACGTCGGGGTGCGCCGCGGCCGCCGTGTTCGACACCAGCGTCCACGGGGTGGTCGTCCACACCAGCAGCGACGCCTCGCCGGCCAGCGGGCCGGACGTCAGCGGGAAGCGCACGAAGACCGACGGGTCCACGACCGTCTCGTAGCCCTGCGCCAGCTCGTGGTCCGACAGGCCCGTGCCGCAGCGGGGGCACCAGGGGGCCACGCGGTGGTCCTGCACGAGCAGGCCCTTGTTGAAGATCTCCTTCAGCGACCACCAGACGGACTGGACGTAGTCCGGGTCCATCGTCCGGTAGGCGTCGTCGAGGTCGACCCAGTAGCCCATGCGCGTGGTCAGCTCGGCGAACGCGTCCGTGTGGCGGGTCACCGACTCACGGCACTTGGCGTTGAACTCGGCGATGCCGTACGCCTCGATGTCCTGCTTGCCGGAGAAGCCCAGCTCCTTCTCGACGGCGAGCTCCACCGGCAGACCGTGGCAGTCCCAGCCGGCCTTGCGGCCCACGTGGTAGCCCTGCATCGTCCGGAACCGGGGGAAGACGTCCTTGAAGACGCGCGCCTCGATGTGGTGGGCGCCGGGCATGCCGTTCGCGGTCGGCGGGCCCTCGTAGAAGACCCACTCGGGACGGCCCTCGGACTGCTCGAGGGTACGGGCGAAGGTCTTGTTCTCACGCCAGAACTCGAGCACGGCGTGCTCGAGCGCGGGCAGGTCGACCTGTGCGGGTACCTGGCGGTACTGCGTCATCGGCTCCTCCGGCGGGACGATTGGTGCGCTGTCCGTCGGAGGGACGAGACGCGCCGTCGCGCTCCCGCGGTACCACCCTCCTTGGCCGCGGACGCGTGCATGCCGTCCCCGGCCCCCTCATTGGGCCGCGATGCCGGTTCTACTGACCCCGGACGGGGCGTTCCTCCGGCGGCTCCGGGCTGATCTTCACGACCGCGCACACCTCCGGGCTCCCACCGTCCCCGGCTCGCTGCTGGCTGCGTGCGGCGCTACTGGTCCCATCGACGCCTTTCGCTGCGCCCCAGTGTACGGGGCGCACGCCTGGGCGGCCGACCGATTTGAGGGCCGGAGGCGGGGCGCACGCCCCCGGACCGGCGTGCCCCGTTGCCGCATGCCGTGCGCCGATTTATCGTTCCCGCACGATTTGCGCGCAAGATCATAAAATGTGAAGGGGTAGCGGCATGGCGGAAAAGTCGACGACGCGCAAGTCGGCGAAGGCCGTGCCCGGCAAGGCGGCGGCCAAGAAGGCGGCCCCCACGAAGAAGACGGCGGGCTCGGCGGCGACCCCCTCCGGGGCGGGGGCCGGGAAGAAGACGGCCGCCTCGGCCGCAGCGCGAGCCGGGGCATCGGCGGCCCCGCCCGCGAAGAGCGCCGCGAAGAAGGCGGCAGCGAAGAAGGCCGTGCCCGGCAAGAAGGCGGCCGCCTCGGCCGCAGCGCCGGCCCCGTCCCGGGCGGGTGCCGCGAAGAAGGCGGCGGCCGCGCCGGCGGCGCAGGGTGGCGGAAAGAAGGCGGCCCCCGCGAAGAGGACGGCGGCCAAGGCCGCCCCCGCGAGGAAAGCGGCCGAATCGGCGGCAGCCGGGAAGAAGACGGCGGCCAAGAAAGCGGCCCCCGCGAAGAAGGCGGCAGCCAAGAAGGCGGCGGTCGCGCCGTCCGAGGGCGCGGCAGCGGCGAAGGCGGCTGCCAAGGCTGCGCCCGGGAAGAAGGCGGCCGGCCCGGTCGCGGCGCGGGCCCGCACGAAGGCGACGGCCAAGAAGACGGCCGTGCACCCTGAACACGCAGCCCCGGCGGAGGGCGGCGCCAAGACCGCCCCCGCCAAGAAGGCGGCCCCCGCCAAGAAGGCCGCACCCGCCAAGAAGGCGGTCGGCTCTGCCGCAGCGCGGGCCGAGGCGCCGGACGGCAAGGCAGCGGTCGGCCGGACGGCGGCCCCCGCCAAGAAGGCCGCACCCGGCAAGAAGGCGGCGGGCGCCGGGACGGCAGGGGCGGCTGGGTCCGCCGAGTACGTCGCATCGGCCAAAAAGGGGGCGGGGGCGGGGAAGTCGGCCGTTGCGGGGAAGACTGCCACGGTGACCGAGGCGCAGGCCGCCGAGGGCACCGCGCGGGCCCGTGGGGGTTCCGTGGCGAAGAAGGCCCCGGCCGCCCCGGCCGCTGCGGCCGAGGAGTCCGCACCGGCGGCGACGGCGGTGCCCGCTGAAGAGACGGGAGCCAGGACGGTGGCTGCGAAGAAGACCATGGGTGCGAAGGTTCCGGGGGCCCGGACGGTGGTTCCGGGGGAGCTCGTGGTGCGGCCGGGGGAGGAGCCCTGGTCGCCGGCGGAGGTGGCGGAGGCCCGTACGCTCCTGATGGACGAGATGGTGCGGTTGCGGTCGGAGATCGAGGCGTCGGAGGCGGCGATCAGCGGTCTGATGCGGGATTCCGGCGACGGGGCCGGTGACGACCAGGCGGACACGGGGACGAAGAACATCACCCGGGAGCACGAACTGGCCCTGGCGGCGAACGCCCGCGAGATGCTGGTGCAGACGGAGCGGGCGCTGGAGCGGCTGGAGGCCGGTACGTACGGCCGGTGCGAGAACTGCGGCAATCCGATCGGCAAGGCGCGGATGCAGGCGTTCCCGCGGGCCACGTTGTGCGTGGAGTGCAAGCAGCGGCAGGAACGCCGCTGACCGGCCCCCCTGCGCGTGCCGTACCCTCGTCCTCAGTCAGCAGGACGACACTCCAGGGACTCACGTGACTGAGGCGGAACAGACGGGACGGCCCACCGAGGCGGCGGCCGGCGGGGAGGCCGGGCCCAGGGGCCGGCGGCGGATCGCGGTGCTGCTGGTGGTGGCCGCCCTGGCCTATCTCCTGGACCTGGGCAGCAAGCTGCTGGTGGTGGCCCATCTGGAGCACCACGATCCGATCCGGGTGATCGGCACGTGGCTGCAGCTGGAGGTGATCCGCAACCGGGGTGCGGCGTTCGGCATCGGCGAGGCGATGACCATCGTCTTCACGGTCATCGCCACGGCGGTGATCGTGGCGATCGCCCGGATCGCCCGCAAGCTGTACAGCCTGCCGTGGGCGGTCGCGCTGGGCCTGCTGCTCGGCGGGGCACTGGGCAACCTCACCGACCGCCTGTTCCGTTCGCCGGGTGGTTTCGAGGGCGGCGTGGTGGACTTCATTGCGCCCGCGCACTTCGCGGTCTTCAACCTGGCGGATTCGGCGATCGTCTGCGGCGGGATCCTCATCGTGATCCTGTCGTTCCGGGGCCTGGACCCGGACGGCACCGTCCACAACGACTGAGCCCGGGACGGGCGCCGTGCGCCCGTCCGTCATACTCGACTGGTGAGCACGATTCCCGAGACCCGCGCCCTCCCCGTACCCGATGGCCTGGAGGGCGAGCGCGTCGACGCCGCGATCGCCCGAATGTTCGGCTTTTCCCGCACCAAGGCCGCCGAGCTGGCCGCCGCGGGCAAGGTCCAGGTGGACGGGGCGGTGGCGGGGAAGTCCGACCGGGTGACCGGGGGGGCCTGGCTGGAGGTCGAGATGCCGGCGCCGCCGGCGCCGGTGCAGGTGGTCGCCGAGCCCGTGGAGGGCATGGAGATCGTCCACGACGACGACGACATCGTCGTGATCGTCAAGCCGGTGGGCGTGGCCGCGCACCCCAGCCCGGGCTGGACGGGCCCGACCGTCATCGGGGGCCTGGCCGCGGCGGGCTACCGCATCTCCACCTCGGGTGCCGCGGAGCGCCAGGGCATCGTGCACCGCCTGGACGTGGGCACCTCCGGCCTGATGGTGGTGGCCAAGTCCGAGCGGGCGTACACCCTGCTGAAGCAGCAGTTCCGCGAGCGCACGGTCGACAAGCGCTACCACGCCCTCGTGCAGGGCCACCCGGACCCGATGAGCGGCACGATCGACGCGCCGATCGGCCGTCACCCGCACCACGACTACAAGTGGGCGGTCATCGCCGACGGCAAGCCGTCGGTCACCCACTACGACCTGATCGAGGCGTTCCGGGCGGCCAGCCTGCTGGACATCAAGCTGGAGACGGGCCGCACCCACCAGATCCGCGTGCACATGTCCGCGCACCGCCACCCGTGCGTCGGCGACCTGACGTACGGCGCCGACCCGACGATGGCCAAGCGCCTGAAGCTGACCCGTCAGTGGCTGCACGCGGTGCGGCTGGGCTTCGAGCACCCCTCGGACGGCCGCTGGGTGGAGTACGAGAGCGCCTACCCGGACGACCTGCAGTACGCCTTGGACAGGGTGCGCGCCGAGAGCGCATGACGCCAGGGGCCCGTGGGGCGGGCGGGGCGCGGTTGAGGCAGGCTGGAGGAGGTCTGTCCGATCGCACCGACCCGTCCGGAGGGGATCCGTGGACCAGCTCGCCCTGCTGTTCGTCCTCCTGCTCGGCGCGCTGGTCACAGTGCCGCTGGGGGACCGGCTGGGAGTGCCGTCCCCGGTCCTGATGACGATCGGCGGGATCGTCCTGGCCCTGCTGCCGTTCGTGCCGAACGTGGACATCCCGCCGGAGTACATCCTCCCGCTGGTGCTCCCGCCCCTGCTGTACGCCACCGCCCAGCGCACCTCGTGGCGGCAGTTCGCGGTCAACAAACGGCCGATCTTCCTGCTGGCGGTCGCGCTGGTCTTCGTCACGACCGCGGCCGTCGCCGCCGTGGCCAACGTGATCGTGCCCGGCATCTCCGTGGCCGCCGCCGTGGCCCTGGGCGCGCTGGTGGCGCCTCCCGACCCGGTCGCCGTCACCTCCGTCGCCGGCGAGCTGGGCCTGCCGCGCCGCCTGGTGTCCATCCTGGAGGGCGAGGGCCTCTTCAACGACGTCACGGCCATCGTGCTCTACCACGTGGCCATCGCCGCGGCCGTCAGCGGCACCTTCTCGGTGCCGCAGGCCATCGGCGCGCTGGTGCTCTCGGCGGTGGTGGCCGTCGCGGTCGGGCTGGGCCTGGGCTGGGCCGCGCGGCGGCTGATGACCGTCCTGGGCGACGCCACCCTGCAGATCGGCCTGACCCTGCTGGTGCCGTTCGTCTCCTACGTCCTGGCCGAGGAGCTCAAGGGCTCGGGCGTGCTGGCCGTGCTGACCACCGCGCTGTACCTGGCCGAGTACACGCACGACCCCGACGACGTGCTGGGCCGGCTGGCCGGGCACACCTTCTGGGAGGTCGTCGACACCCTCGTCACCGGCGTCGCCTTCGGCCTCGTCGGCCTGGAGCTGCACAACGCCGTCAGCACGGCCTCCGGCCGCTGGGGCGAGATGCTGGCCATCGGCGGCAGCGTGGTCGCGGTGGTCGTGGGCGTACGGCTGCTGTGGCTGCTGCCCGCCGCCTGGCTGACGAAGAAGCTGCACAAGCGGCGGGACGTCGACGAGGAGATCCTGGTCAGCTGGCGCGAGACGGTGGTGGCCTGGTGGTCCGGCATGCGCGGGGTGGCGACCGTCGCCCTCGCCCTGGCCATCCCGCTGACCAAGCAGGACAAGTCCGCCTTCCCCGCCCGCTCGGAGATCCTCTTCATCGCGTTCGCGGTCATCATCGTCACCCTCGTCGTCCAGGGCCTGACCCTGCCGCGGCTGGTGAAGGTGCTCGGCGTCAGCGAGGACACCGACGCCGGCCGGGAGCTGGAGCGGCAGCTGGCCGCCCGGGCGGCGAAGGCGGCCCGGCACCGGCTGATGGAGATCGTCGAGGCCGAGGACCTCTCGGAGGACATGATGGAGGCGCTCGGCCGGCGGGCCTACGACATCGGCGCGCGCATCAGCCCCGACATGGTCGACGAGGAGCGCCGCGAGGCGCAGGCGCAGCGCGTCGCCCGGCTGCGCACGCTGCACCGGGTGCAGGCCGAGCTGCTGTCGGCGGCCCGGCGCGAGGTCATCGCGGCCCGCAGCGAGGCGGGCATGGACCCGGAGGTCGTCGACCGGGTGCTGCGGCACCTGGACGAGCGGACCCTGCGCGGCATCTGACAGGCGGCCGCCTAGCACCGCCCCGGACCGTCTCGGGGATGCCTCACGTGGTGCCGGGGCCCGGCCCGATGTCGTCCGAGGTGGGCGAGGCCTGCCGGCGGTCGGGCGCGTCGTCGAGGCCCGGCGCGGGCGCGGTGTTGATGCGCGGCAGCGCGTACGGGTGCTCCCGGCGCAGCCAGGCCACCAGTTCCTCGCGCACCACGCAGCGCAGCGTCCACACGTCGTCGGGGTCCTTGGCCGTCACCAGGGCCCGCACCTGGATGGTCGACGGCGTCGTATCGGTGATCACCAGGCTCCAGGCCCGCCCGTCCCACTCCGGCACGCCCTTGAGCAGCCGGTGCAGGTGCTCGCGCATCAGGTCGATGGGGGCCGTGTGGTCCAGGTGCAGGAAGACCGTGCCGGTCATCCGCGGATTGCCGCGCGACCAGTTCTCGAAGGGCCGGCCGGTGAAGTACGACACCGGCATGGTGATCCGGCGCTCGTCCCAGGTCTTGACGACGAGATAGGTCAGCGTGATCTCCTCGACGGTGCCCCACTCGCCGCCCACCACGACCGTGTCGCCTATGCGCACCATGTCGCCGAAGGCGATCTGCAGCCCCGCGAAGAGGTTGCCGAGCGTGGACTGCGCGGCCACACCGGCCACGATGCCGATCAGGCCGGCCGAGGCCAGCATCGAGGTGCCCACCGCCCGCATGCCGGGGAAGGTCAGCAGCATCGCCGCGACCGCCACCACGCCCACCACGGCCGTGACCACGCGGCGGATCAAGGTGACCTGGGTGCGCACCCGGCGCATCCGGGCCGCGTCCCGCGCCCCGGCCGCGTACCGCGCGTACCCCGCCTCGACCACCGCCGTGGCCAGCCGCGCCGCCAGCCACGCGCAGGCGCCGATCAGCACCAGCGTCAGCACCTGGCCCACCACGGTCTCCCGGTAGGCGGGCATGCGCAGCGAGGTGTAGCCGCCGCGCAGCAGCGCCGCGCACAGCACCAGCCGCAGCGGCATGCGGCAGCGGCGCAGCAACGGCCACAGCGGATCCTCGGGGTGCCGCCCGGCGATCCGGCGGACGACCTGGTCGGCGATCCAGCCGACGACGAGCGTGACGAACAGCGCGCCGCCGACGACCGCGAGGGGACGCAGCACGTCCTCCATGGGCCTCAGCTCCTTCCGGCGACCTGCCGGCGCGCGTCCCTGCCCCGACCGTAACTGGCACGATGGGGACACGCGATCCAGCAGTTAAGGAAGTGACCACGTTGACAACCTCGGACCAGGACTCCCCTACCACGATCCTGCTCTTCCATTCGGCCTACGGTCTGCGCCCGGCCGTGCACGCCGCGGCGGACCGGCTGCGCGCGGCCGGGTACGAGGTGCACGTACCGGACCTCTACGAGGGCCGCACCGCCGACACCGTCGAGGACGGCATGGAGATCAAGGACGAGATCGGCCGGGAGGAGCTGCTGCGCCGCGCCGTCAGGGCGGCCGCCCCGCTCTCGGCCCGCGGCCTGGTCTACGCCGGCTTCTCGCTCGGCGGCTCGATCGCGCAGAACCTGGCCCTCGGCGACGAGCGGGCCCGCGGCCTGCTGCTCCTGCACGGCACCTCCGACCTGCCGGAGGACGCCTCGGTGGACGACCTGCCCGTCCAGCTGCACGTGGCCGACCCCGACCCGTTCGAGCCGCACGACTGGCTCAACGCCTGGTACCTGCGCATGCAGCGGGCCGGCGCCGACGTGGAGGTCCACCGCTACCCGGGCGCGGGCCACCTGTTCACCGACCCCGACCTGCCCGACTTCGACGCCGAGGCGGCCGAGGACGCGTGGCGGGTGGCGTTGGGCTTCCTGGCGGAACTGAAGGGCTGAGCGCGTAAGGGGCGCGGGGCGGTGCCGCCCGGCGGCCGGGGTTGCGTCTCGGGTGCGGGCCGTCCGTGGCCGATCGCGCAGTTCCCCGCGCCCCTACGGGGCGCCGTGGGCTGGTGCAGTGCCCCGTCAGGGGCGCGGGGAACTGCGCGATCGGCCACGACGCACCCGCAGACGGGGTGCGTGTTGCGCCCACGCGGCGGCAGCCGCAGATCGGCACCGCCCCGCGCCCCTGGCGGGGCGCCGTGACGAAGATCAGCTGGGCGGCAGTTCCAGCGGCTCCGGGTCCTTCGGTGCGAACAGCGCCGTCAGCCCCAGGTGCACGGCCATCGCCGCCAGCGGCCAGGCCAGCAGCATGCCCTTGGCCGCCAGCTTCAGCGGGGCGTCGAAGACCACGCCCTTGCCCACGGCCCTCGCGTGGGCGACCACGTCCTGCGCGGGGCCCAGCCACACGCCCAGCCGCCAGCCGATCAGCGACGCCAGCAGCGAGCCGGCCGCGAGCGCGACCACGACCGCGATGCCGCCCACCCGCCGCACCCACACCACCGCCGCGGCGCTGAGCGCGCCGAAGCCCACGCCGAGCAGCCCGAACCAGCCGTCCGCGCCGATCGCCTGCTCGCCCTCGGTGTTCTTCAGGTACACGGCCTTGCCGTCGGAGATCAGCGGCACGCGCGGCGCCAGCCACACCCACAGCAGGCCCAGCAGCACACCGCAGACCGTCACCGCCGCCAGCACGACCGCCGCCGTCCGCAGCTCGGCCCGGGCCTCGGCCCGGGCGGCCTCGCGGGCGGCGTCGTCGTGCGGGGCCGGCGCGGCCGGCGGGGAGGCGGGGGCGGGCTCCGGTGCCCGGTCGTGACCGGCGGAGGGGTCGCCCGGAGGGGTCAGTGGTGCGCTCACACCGCCATCGTGCCAGGCCGCGGCGCCGGCTCCACCGGCAGGAGGGTCCTCGCGGCGCGTCACCGCACCGCCGCCCGCCGGTAGGCCCAGGTGGCCACGGCCAGCGACAGCACGCCGACACCCGCGCACACCCCCAGGTCGACCGCGATCAGCAGCCAGTCGGGGCGCGCGTCGAAGCTGTGCGCCAGCGCCTCCACGCCGTACGTCGACGGCAGCAGGTCACGGGCGTACGCGATCGGGGCCGGCAGGTGGGCGGCCGGCAGCACGCCCAGCAGCAGCGCCGCCGACATGCCCAGCTGGCCGCACAGCGTCGCCAGCTCCTGGCGCGGCGCCAGCAGGCCCAGGGCCGCGCCCAGTCCGGACAGGGCCGCGCCCGACAGCGGGATCACCGCCGCCAGCACCCACAGGTGCCCCAGCGGCAGCCCGAACAGCACGCTGCCCACCACCGCCGTCACCACGGTGCCGGGCACGGTGAACGACGCGTACGCACCCGCCGCGCCCAGCACCACCGCGGCGGGCGGCACCGGCAGCGTGGCGTAGTGGTCGAGGCCGCCGCTCGCGCGCAGCTGGCCGAAGTACTGGGCGAGCAGGTTCAGCGCCACGAACGCCACGACGAGCACGCTGGAGCCGGCCACCACCGCCCGCGCCGCGTCGCCGCCGTCGACGACCCCGCGCATCAGGACCATGATGCCGACCGACTGGAAGGTCGCCACGAACAGCAGCGGGATCCGGGCGACCCGGGCCCGCGAGAGCTGGGCGCGGTAGACCGCGGCCAGCGCCGGCAGCAGGCGCGCGGCGGGCGCCAGCGGGAACGCCGCCTCCCGGCCGGGCCGCGGCCGGCCCCCGCCTTGGACCCGGACCCGACCGGACACCGCCTCGGCGGACACGGCACTCAACGGCGACAGCTCCTCTTCATCCCTTCACCAGCCCCTGCGAACGGTCGCCGCCCAGCGCCAGGTAGACGTCCTCCAGGCTCGGCGTGGCGAGCGTGAAGTCGTCCAGCGCCGCGAAGGCCGGGCCACCGGTAACCGCGGCCACGGCCGCACGGGCGTCCGCCGGGGCCAGCCGCAGCGACCAGCGGCGGCCGGTCTCCTGCGCCGCCTCGCGCAGCGCGGCCACCTCCGGCACCTCCAGCGGGGGCTCGGCCCGCCAGACCAGGTCCACCCGGACCTCGTCACCGACCAGCTGCTTGAGCCCGGCCGGGGTGTCGCAGGCGATGATGCGTCCCTCGTCCAGCACGGCGACCCGGTCGAGGACCGTCTCCGCCTCGATCACGTTGTGGGTCACCAGCAGCACCGTGGTGCCGCGCTCGGCGCGCCGCCGGTCCACGGCCGACCACACCGCGCGGCGGGCGACCGGGTCCATGCCGGTGGTGGGTTCGTCCAGGACGAGCAGCGGGCGCTCGCCCACCAGGGCCGCGGCGAAAGTGGCCAGGCGCCGCTGCCCGCCGGAGAGCTTCTTCAGCGGCCGGGCGGCGATCGCGCCCAGCCCCAGCTCGTCGAGGACCTCGTCGCGCTCGGCGCGGGCGGCGCGCAGCGACAGCCCGCGCAGCCGGCCGGTGGTCTCGGCGGCCAGCGCGACGGTCAGCTCGTCCAGGGCGGTGGAGGACTGCCCCAGGTACCCGATCAGGCGCGCCGCCCGCTCGGGGTGGCGCACCAGGTCGTGCCCCAGGAGGCCGATCGTCCCCTCGTCGGGGCGCAGCAGGCCGGTCAGCTGGCGGACGAGCGTGGTCTTGCCGGCGCCGTTGGGGCCCAGCAGCCCGAAGATCTCACCGCGGCGGACGTCGAGGTCGACGCCGTCGGTGGCGCGTACGCGGCTGCCGCCGCGCGCGGTGGGGTACGTCTTGACGAGGCCGCGTACGGTGCACGCCAGGTCGCCTGCGGCTCGCTCCGTTCTCACGACCAATGAGGGTACGCGCCCCGCCCGCGCCGACTCGCCGCAGGGGCGGTTAGCGCCGCGCCCGGCGGCCGGGGTTTGCGTCTCGGCTGCGGGCCGTCCGTGGCCGATCGCGCAGTTCCCCGCGCCCCTACGGGGCGCCCCCGTACCGCGTCCGCGCGGCCCTCAGTCGCCCGCCGGTACGTGCTCCGCGGCGGTGCGGGTGTCGATCTCGCGCCAGAAGCCGGCGCGGATCGCGTAGCGGTCGCGCTCGTCGATCTGGTCGTCCTTGTGCGCCAGCAGCCCGAACCGCGCCGCGTACCGCAGCAGCTCGCCGTCGATGCGGTGCGGGATGCGCGGGTACTCGGTGGACAGGTGCTGCAGGTGCACCGGGTCCGTCAGCCGCTCCGCCCACCGGCGGGCGAAGACCTGGCCGACTTCGAAGGGGTCGCCGCCGACGGTGGTGATGTCCTCCTCGCGGTCCGCCCACCGTTGTTCGGCGCTGGTGAGCAGGGCCAGGGTCGGCAGGGCGGCGGTCTCGGGGGACTCGGCCGGGCCGTTGCCGCCGCGGTCGACGAGCCCCTTGTCGGAGGACCAGCGCAGGGTGGCGGTGGGGGTCACCAC
The DNA here is from genome assembly GCF_039532865.1 of Streptomyces luteosporeus. NCBI lineage: Bacteria > Bacillati > Actinomycetota > Actinomycetes > Kitasatosporales > Streptomycetaceae > Streptomyces > Streptomyces luteosporeus. The sequence goes on along the minus strand of NZ_BAAASL010000027.1, from coordinate 69,487 downwards.
CGGAGTGCTGCCGTTCGTACCGCCGTTGCCGTTGCCGTTGCCGTTCGCCGGGCCGCGGCCGAGGCCCGCGAGGTCCTTCGGCGTGGGCACCCCGCGCGCGGCGGCCGGCGCGGTGGCCGGGCGCGAGCCGTTGCGCTCGGCGGCCGGGCGCTCGTTCTCGGCGGCGTCGTCCGGCCGGGACGAGGAGGAGGTGGTCTCGGGCAGCGGCGCGGCGAGGATCGCCGCGATCTCCGGGCGCGGCGCGGGCGGCGGCGCGCAGGGCCCGGTCAGCTCCTTGGGGCGGACGGCCCGGGTGATCCAGGTGCGGTCGAGCACCCGCCGCTCGTCGGCCTCGGCGACCAGGTCCTCGGACTGGTTGTAGTCGCCGTCGGCGGCCTGGACGGCCCACAGGTGGACGGCGACGCCGTGTTCCTTGGCGGCCATCAGCCCCGGCAGCAGGTCGCCGTCGCCGGTGACCAGGACGATGTCGGAGCAGGCGCGGTTGCGGGCGAGCTCGGTGAGCTCGGCGTGCATGGCCGCGTCGACGCCCTTCTGCGCCCAGCGGCCGTCGCTGCGGGTCAGGGCGCCCAGGCGCACGGTGACCCGGGACATCACCCGCAGCCGGCGGTGTTCGGGTTGGGGGACGCGGTCGGGGGCGCCGTCGAACCAGTAGATGCGCAGCAGAGGCCGCTGGGTGTCGGCCTCGGCGCGCTCGCGCAGGCCCTGGATGAGGGTCGTGTGGTCGACGGTGATGCGGGAGCGCGCGGGCTCGCCGGCCAGCAGGCTCGCGGCGGCGCCCAGCAGATACCCGGCGTCCACCAGGACGACGCAGCGGTCCACGTTCCACCCTCTTTCCTTGCGGCATTCGAGTTCAGAAGTGCGGTCGCCCCCCGGCACCGTCGTGCCCCGGCCTCCTGGCTTTCCCAGGAGTCTGCCCGACCGCGCGGGGGTTATCAGCCCGAACTGGATCTTCGGCGTGGCGGATACGCGCATGGGGTGACGGACGCGCCGGTCACTCACGGTTATTGCCCGAAATGCGCCGTTCGGCGGTGCGTGCGAGGGTGGGCGCGAGGGGGCGTCACCCGTGATCCGGAGGCAGAGCGGCATGGCCAAGAACAGGAAGCAGGACCGGAGCCAGCAGCGATCGAGCGCGGCCGAACGCGGCTCGCAGCAGGCCAGGAGCTCCTCGATCGAGTCGCAGTCCGAGCACCGGGCGACCCAGGTCACCCCCGCGGACCTGGCCCGGAAGGGCAAGCAGAAGCGGTTCGGTCACAACTGACGGGCGCTTGGATGCGCCCGAGGGGCGCGCCCGTGTCGTACGGGCGCGCCCCTCGTGGTGTCCGGGTGCGGCTCAGCCGGCCAGGCAGGACGGGCCGAGCAACTGCTTGAGGTCGCCGAAGAGCGCCGGGTCGGGGGTGACCCGGTGCCGGTCCAGGCGCAGCAGGGTGGTCTTGCGGGCGCCCTGGAGCTTGATGCGCACCTCGGTGGAGCCCTTGTGGTGGGTGAGCACCTGGCCGAGCCGCTCCACCAGCGGCGGGGTGACCTTGACCGTGGGGATGGTGATGATCACCGGCGCGTTGCTGCCGGCGTTGGACAGGTCGGGGACCATCAGCTCCATGGCGACCAGGCGGGGGATGTCCTCGCGCTTGTCGAGCCGGCCCTTGACGAAGACGACGGCGTCCTCGACGAGCTGGGTGGAGACCAGCTGGTAGGTGGCGGGGAAGAACATGCAGTCGATGGAGCCCGCCAAGTCCTCGACGGTGGCGATGGCCCAGGCGTTGCCCTGCTTGGTCATCTTGCGCTGCAGGCCGGAGATGATGCCGCCGATGGTCACGATCGCGCCGTCGGCGTGCTCGCCGCCGGTGAGCTGGGCGATGGCGGCGTCGGCCTTGTCGTTGAGGACGTGCTCGATGCCGAAGAGGGGGTGGTCGGAGACGTAGAGGCCGAGCATTTCCCGCTCCTGGGCGAGCAGGTAGGCCTTCTCCCACTCGACGTCGGAGAACTCCACGTCCAGCCCGAAGCCCACGCCCTCCTCGGCGCCCTCGTCGCCCATGCCGCCGAAGAGGTCGAACTGTCCCTCGGCCTCCTTGCGCTTGACCTGCACCACGTTGTCGATCATCTGTTCGTAGTGCGCGGTCAGGCCCTTGCGGGTGTGGCCCATGGTGTCGAAGGCGCCGGCCTTGATCAGCGATTCGACGGTGCGCTTGTTGCAGACGACGGCCTCGACCTTGTCGAGGAAGTCGGGGAAGGAGACGTACTTCCCCTTGGACTTGCGGCAGCGGATGATCGAGTCGACGACGTTGGTGCCGACGTTGCGCACGGCGGTCAGGCCGAAGAGGATCACGTCGTCGCCCTGGGCCGCGAAGTTGGCCTCGGACTCGTTGACGTTGGGCGGCAGCACCTTGATGCCCATGCGCCGGCACTCGTTGAGGTAGACCGCCGACTTGTCCTTGTCGTCGCGCACCGAGGTGAGCAGGGCCGACATGTACTCGGCGGGATAGTTCGCCTTGAGGTAGGCCGTCCAGTAGGAGACCAGGCCGTACGCGGCGGAGTGGGCCTTGTTGAAGGCGTAGCCGGCGAAGGGCACCAGCACGTCCCACAGCGCCTGGATGGCCTCGTCGGAATAGCCGTTCTTCTGGGCGCCGGCCTGGAAGATGGTGAAGTTCTTCGCCAGTTCCTCGGGCTTCTTCTTGCCCATGACGCGGCGGAGGATGTCGGCCTCGCCGAGCGAGTACCCGGCGATGATCTGGGCGGCCTTCTGCACCTGCTCCTGGTAGACGATCAGGCCGTAGGTGACGTCCAGGACCTCCTTGAGCGGCTCCTCCAGCTCCGGGTGGATCGGGGTGATCTCCTGCTGGCCGTTCTTGCGCAGGGCGTAGTTGGTGTGCGAGTTCATGCCCATCGGGCCCGGGCGGTACAGCGCGGACACGGCGGAGATGTCTTCGAAGTTGTCGGGCTTCATCAGCCGCAGCAGCGAGCGCATGGGGCCGCCGTCGAACTGGAAGACGCCGAGGGTGTCGCCGCGCTGGAGCAGCTCGAAGGTCGTGGGGTCGTCGAGCGGCAGGGCCAGCAGGTCGATGTCGACCCCCTTGTTGGCCTTCACCATCTTGACGGCGTCGTCCATGATCGTGAGGTTGCGCAGGCCCAGGAAGTCCATCTTCAGCAGGCCGAGCGCCTCACAGCTGGGGTAGTCCCACTGCGTGATGGTCACGCCGTCGGTGTGCCGCACCCAGACGGGGACGTGGTCGGTGATCGTCTCGCTGGACATGATCACGCCGGCCGCGTGCACGCCCATCTGCCGCACCAGGCCCTCCACGCCGCGCGCGGTGTCGATGACCTTCTTGACGTCCGGCTCGTTCTCGTACATCGCGCGGACCTCGGCGGCCTCGCTGTAGCGCGGGTGCTGGGGGTCGAGGATGCCGGAGAGCGGGATGCCCTTGCCGAGGACGTCGGCGGGCATCGCCTTGGTGATGCGGTCGCCCATGGCGTAGGGGTAGCCGAGGACGCGGGCCGAGTCCTTGATGGCGTTCTTGGCCTTGATCGTGCCATACGTGCCGATCATGGCGACCTTGTCCTGGCCGTACTTCTCGGTGACGTACCTGATCACCTCGGCGCGCCGGCGCTCGTCGAAGTCGATGTCGACATCGGGCATCGAGATGCGCTCGGGGTTGAGGAACCGCTCGAAGATCAGACCGTGCGGAATGGGGTCGAGGTCGGTGATGCCGAGGGCGTACGCGACGATCGAGCCGGCCGCGGAGCCACGGCCGGGGCCGACGGCGATGCCCTGGTTCTTGGCCCACATGATGAAGTCGGCGACCACGAGGAAGTAGCCCGGGAAGCCCATCGAGATGATCGTGTCCATCTCGTACTCGACCTGCTTCATGCGGTCCTCGGGGATGCCGCCGGGGAAGCGGCGGTGCATGCCCCGCATGGTCTCCTCGCGGAACCAGGTGACCTCGGTGTAGCCCTCGGGGATGTCGAACTTGGGCATCAGGTTCCGGAACTGGAACATGCCCTCGGTGTCGACCTGGTCGGCGATCAGCCGGGTGTTGGCGCAGCCCTGCTGCCAGGCGTCCGAGGAGTCGATGGCGTACATCTCCTCCGTGGACTTCAGGTAGTAGCCCGAGCCGTCGAAGCGGAAGCGGTCCGGGTCGGAGAGGTTCTTGCCGGTCTGGATGCACAGCAGGGCGTCGTGGGCCTCGGCCTCGTGCGCGTAGGTGTAGTGCGAGTCGTTGGTGACCAGGGGCGGGATGCCGAGCTTCTTGCCGATCTCCAGCAGGTCGTCGCGGACGCGGCGCTCGATCTCGATGCCGTGGTCCATCAGCTCCAGGAAGTACCGGTCCTTGCCGAAGATGTCCTGGTACTCGGAGGCGGACTTCAGGGCCTCGTCGAACTGGCCGAGGCGCAGCCGTGTCTGGAGCTCGCCGGAGGGGCAGCCGGTGGAGGCGATCAGCCCCTCGGACCACTGGCTGATGGTCTCCTTGTCCATGCGGGGCCACTTCGTCAGCCAGCCCTCCTTGTAGGCGTCCGAGGACAGCCGGAAGAGGTTGTGCAGGCCGGTGGCGTTGGCCGCCCAGATCGTCTTGTGGGTGTAACCGCCCGAACCGGAGACGTCGTCGCGCTTCTGGTGCGGCTGGCCCCACTGGATGCGGCGCTTGTTGCGCCGGGACTCGGGGGCGACATAGGCCTCGATGCCGATGATCGGGGTGATCCCGGCCTTCTGGGCGGAGTGGAAGAAGTCGTAGGCGCCGTGGAGGTTGCCGTGGTCGGACATGGCAATGTGTGTCATGCCCATCTCATTGCAGGCATTGAACATGTCCTTGAGCCGCGCGGCACCGTCCAGCAGGGAGTACTGGGTGTGGACGTGCAGGTGCGTGAAGGGCGGCTTGTCGGCCACGGTGGAAGACCTCCGGCGGGAGCAGGCAGCGGGCGGGACAGCTTCGAAGGTTACCGGCCCCCACCGACAGCCGCGGGCACGCGGCGGTAGCCTCACGCGTTGAACGGCGGGCGCACATGCGTCCGCCCCGTGACCCTCCCCGGCCCCCGCCGGGGTACCCGCACCAGGAGGACCAGCGATGGCGCTCGAGCACGACCGGGCCGCCCGGCGGGGCGAGGAGATCCTCGCCGTCTTCGACACCGCGTTCGGAGAACTGCTGGCGGCCGACCCGGCCGCCTTCCGCGTCAAGTTCCGGAAGATGGCCGCCTCCGCCTTCGCCTTCTACCGGGGCACGGCCTGCCTCTTCTACAACGACCTCGCCCCCGAGCTCGACGCCGGCCCCTACCTGGACGACCGCACCTCCCGGGTGTGGATCCACGGCGACCTCCACGCCGAGAACTTCGGCACCTACATGGACGCGGGCGGCCGCCTCGTCTTCAACGTCAACGACTTCGACGAGGCGTACGTCGGCCCCTTCACCTGGGACCTCAAGCGCTTCGCCGCCTCGGTGGCCCTGCTCGGCCACGCCAAGGCGCTCAGTGACGACACCATCACCGAGCTCGTACGGATCTACGCCGCCGCCTACCGCGAGCGCATCCACGCCCTGGCCACCGGCGCCAAGGACGACGAGATCCCCCCGTTCACCCTGGACACGGCCGAGGGCCCGCTGCTGGCCGCCCTGCGCGAGGCCCGCGCCCGCACCCGCTCCGGGCTGCTGGCGACCATGACCGAGATCCGCGAGCACGACCGCCGCTTCCTCGACGGCGACGGCTCCATAGCGCTCGACGCCGCCACCCGCTACAAGATCCTCGCCGCCTTCGACGGCTACCTGGAGACCCTCCCCGGCACCAGCCTGGCCCGCCCCGACTCCTACCGCGTCAAGGACGTGGTCGGCCGCCGCGGCATCGGCATCGGCAGCGCCGGCCTGCCCTCGTACAACATCCTCCTGGAGGGCAACAGCGACGCCCTGGAGAACGACGTCGTCATCTACATGAAGCAGGCGCAGACCCCCGCGGTCTCCCGGCACATCACCGACCCCGCCGTGCGCGCCTACTTCGAGCACGAGGGCCACCGCACCGTGATCTCCCAGCGCGCCCTGCAGGCCCACGCGGACCCGTGGCTGGGATGGACAGAGATCGAAGAGGGAGGGCGCCGGACCGGTCAGCTCGTCGCCGAGGTCTCGCCCTACGCCGTCGACCTCGACTGGTCCGACATCGACGACCCCGTACAGATGGCCGCCGTGGTCGCCGACCTCGGCCGCGCCACCGCCACCATGCACGCCGCCGCCGACGACACCAGCGGCCACTCGCTGGTGCCCTTCTCCACCGAGCGCGCCATCGACGCCGTCATCGCCGCCGACGAGGCCGGCTTCGCGGAGCTGCTCACCGACTTCGCCCACACCTACGGCGCCCGGGCCCGCGAGGACCACCAGATCTTCGTGGACCTCTTCCGCAACGGCCGGATCCCGGGCCTGTAACCGGGGGCTTTGGGGCCGGCCGCGGGGCATGACAGACTCTCGCACCATGGACATATCGGCGGCACGGCCGCGGGCACTGCGTGCGGCGCTGTTCACAGCGCTGTGCGTCATGCTGTCCGCCGCCTCCCACGTGCTGCTGTCCGGCCGTGCCCTGCCGCCGGCCACCCTCGCCGGCGCCTTCGCCTGCGTCTTCGCGCTCGCCTACGCCCTGGCGGGCGCCGAGCGCGGCTACTGGCGCATCGCGGCCCTGCTCCTGCCGCTGCAACTGGCCTCCGCGGCGCTGTTCACCGCCGGCCAGGACACCTGCTACGGCCGCCCCGGGCACACCGGGCCCGGCGCGCTGACCTGGCTGTGCAGCGGCAGCATGGGCGGCCCGCTGGCCGGCCTCGCCGCCCCCGGCACCGGCCCCTGGCTGGTGCTGGCCGGGCACGTCGCCGTCGGCCTGCTCGCCGCCCTGTGGCTGCGGCGCGGCGAGGCGGCCGTCGCCCGGCTGCTGCGCGCCGCGGCGGCCGCGGCCTTCCGCCCGCTGCTGCTGGCCGTCGCGGTCACCGACGCCGCGGCCGCCTGGCTGCGCGCCCGGCCGGCCGTACGCGGCGCCCGCCGCCCCGACCCGCGGCGGCCCCGGCTCCTGCCCCTCCTGCACGGTGCTCCCCGGCGCGGTCCGCCGGCCCTGCTCGCCCTCGGCTGACCCACGCCCCGGGCCATACCGCACGGACCACCCCACGCACCCGCACCACGGAGAAGCAGCATCATGAGCAACCGCAACAGCTGGGAGAACAAGCAGACCGCCCGCGAGCGGCTGCGCGCCGAGCGCGAGCGCCAGGCGAAGAAGGACAGGACCCGCCGCCAGCTCCTCGTCGGCGGTGCCGTCGTCGGCGTCCTCGCCATAGCCGCCGGCATCGGCGTCTTCGTCGCGAAGTCCTCCTCCTCCGGCGGCGGCAGCAGCAGCGGCGAATGGGCCGCGGCCGCCAAGAAGACCCTGGTCAAGCCCGCCAACACCGCCAGCGACAACGGCACCGAGATCGTCATCGGCAAGAAGGACGCCGCCCACACCCTGGAGATCTACCAGGACATGCGCTGCCCGATCTGCTCCACCTTCGAGCAGAACGTCGGCGACACCATCGACAAGGACGTCAAGAGCGGCACCTACAAGGTCTCGTACCACATCGGCACCTTCCTCGACCGCAACCCGCAGATCAGCGGCACCGGTTCGAAGAACGCCCTCAGCGCCCTCGGTGCCGCCCTCAACGTGAGCCCCGAGGCCTTCAGCGCCTACAACAAGGCCCTGTACGCCAAGGCCAACCACCCCGAGGAGACCAAGGACGACTTCTCCAAGGACGACGTCCTGCTGAAGGTCGCCCGGCAGGTCCCCGCCCTCAAGGGCAACGCCGCCTTCGAGAAGGACGTCAAGGACGGCACCTACGACAAGTGGGCGCTGACCGTCTCCGACGAGTTCGACAAGCACAAGGACGTCACCGGCACCCCCACGCTCAAGCTCGACGGCAAGAAGCTGACGGTGAAGACCCCGTACGGCGAGGGCGCCCCCAACAACCCCGCCCAGTTCAGCTCCCTGGTCGCCGAACAGATCAAGAAGTAGCCCCCCGGCCCGGCCGCGCGCAGCCCCGCGGCCATCGATGCCGGAACGTGACACGGCGGCCGGGGACAGCCCGTGGCCGCCGTGGCACACTCGCCCGCATGGAGGGGACGGGCGGGGTGTTGCGGGGGGTGCGCGCGGGGGTGTTCACCGCGCTGTGCCTGACCCTCTCCGTCACCTCGCACGTCCTGCTCTCCCGGCTGCCGCTGCCGCTGACCACCGTCAGCGTGGTCGCGGCCGCGTACTTCGTCGTTGCCTGGGCCCTGGCCGGCCGCGAACGCGGCTACGGGGCCATCGCCGCCCTGCTCGTCCCCCTGGAACTGGCCGCCGACACCGTCCTCACCAGCGGCCAGCACACCTGTTACGGCCCCGCCGGCGGACCGGTCACCGGCCCCCTGCACTCCATGGGCGTCGACCTCGTCTGCCGCGGCGGCGACCTGGGCACCCCCGCCCCCGCCGGCGCCGCCCTCCCCGGCACGGCCGCACCCTGGCTGCTGCTCGCCGCGCACCTCGCCGCCGGCCTGCTCGCCGCCGCCTGGCTGCGCCGCGGCGAGGCCGCCCTGGCCGGCCTGCTGCGCGCCCTCGCCGCCCCCGTCCTGCGCCTGCTGCTGCCGGCCGCCGCCCTCGCGGCCCGCCGCGACCCCGGCGCCGCGCACCCCCGCCCCGTGCGGGACACCCTGCCGGCCCGGGCCCTGCCCCTGCTCGTCCACTCCGTCGTGAGGCGGGGACCCCCGGTGCGCCCGGCGTTCGCCTGAGCGCACCCGGCACCCCAGGTCCTCCACCCGTACCTTCGCACCGACGGAGCAGACAACCATGAGCACCCGCAACTCCTCCCCGAACAAGTCGGCCGCGCGCGAGCGGCTGCGCGCCGAGCGCGAGAAGCAGGCCAAGCGGGACGCCACCCGCCGCAAACTGATCGTCGGCGGCGTCGTGCTCGGCGTCCTCGGCGCCGCGGCCGGCATCGGCATCGCCGTCGCGAACCTCACCAACGGCGGCAAGAACACCAAGGTCTCCAGCGCCGAGTGGGAGTCGGAGGCGAAGAACCACGCCTTCAAGCAGCCCGCCAACACCACCGGCGAGAAGGGCACCACCGTCGTCATCGGCAAGCCCGACGCCAAGAACACCCTCGAAGTCTTCGAGGACATGCGCTGCCCCATGTGCGCCGGCTTCGAGCAGAACGTCGGGCAGACCCTGCAGAAGGACATCAAGGACGGCAAGTACAAGGCGCAGTTCAGGGTGGGCACCTTCCTCGACCGCAACCCGATGATCAAGGGCTCGGGGTCGAAGAACGCCCTCAGCGCGCTCGGCGCCGCCCTCGACGTGAGCTCCGACGCCTTCCTGGCGTACAAGGAGGCCCTGTACGCCGCCAAGAACCACCCCGACGAGCAGGACGACGCCTTCTCCGACGACGAGCGCCTGCTGGAGATCGCCGAGCAGGTGCCCGCGCTCAAGGGCAACGCGGCCTTCGAGAAGGCCGTCAAGGACGGCACCTACGACCAGTGGGCGCTGGCCATGTCCGCCGACTTCGACAAGTACGTCGGCGCCGACAAGCCCCTCAAGGGCACCCCGGGCCTGAAGCTCAACGGCAAGGTGCTCGCAGGCCCCCAGGGCCAAACCCCGCAGGCCGCACCGGCGTTCACCGCCCTGGTCGACGAGAACCTCGCGAAGTAGCCGCACTGCCGGGGGGAACCCGCGGTAAGGGGAGAAACGGCGAAGGGCGGGCGAACAGTCGGTGACCGGCCCGTCCCGAGCCTTACCGCCGGTCCTACTCGGCAGTAAAGTGACGGCCCGTGACCTCCCACGACATATCCCGCCGCACTGCCGTCACGGCCGTCGCCGCAGGCGCGACGGCCGCCCTGCTGCCGGGCGCCGCACAGGCCGCCACCGGCACCGCCGGCCACCGGGCCGCCGCGTCCGCCGCCTTTGCCGCGGACACCCGCACCGCCCCCGCCTTCCTGCACGGCGTCGCCTCCGGCGACCCGCTGCCCGACGGGATCCTGCTGTGGACCCGGGTCACCCCCGGTCCCGAGGCCGTCCCCGGCTCGGGCCTGGGCCCGGCCGTCGAGGTCGCCTGGCAGGTCGCCGAGGACGCCGGCTTCACCCGCGTCGTCGCGCGCGGCACCGTCACCGCGAGCGCCGCGAGCGACCACACGGTCAAGGCGGACGTGCGCGGCCTGCGCCCGGCCACCGCCTACTGGTTCCGCTTCACCGCTGCCGCGGACGGGGCCACCGTCACCTCGCCCACCGCCCGCACCCGTACCGCCCCCGCCCACGACGCCGCCGTCGACGGCCTGCGCCTGGGCGTGGTCTCCTGCGCCAACTGGGAGTCCGGCTACTTCGCCGCCTACCGGCACCTGGCCGCCCGGGCCGACCTGGACGCCGTGCTGCACCTGGGCGACTACATCTACGAGTACGGCACCGGGCAGTACCCCACGCCCAAGTACGTCGTACGCAAGCACGAGCCGGCGCACGAGATCCTCACCCTCGCCGACTACCGCACCCGCCACGGCCACTACCGCACCGACCCCGACCTGCAGGCCGTGCACCACGCCCACCCGATCGTCGCCATCTGGGACGACCACGAGTTCGCCAACGACGCCTGGAGCGGGGGCGCCGAGAACCACACCCCCGGCACCGAGGGCGACTGGGCCGCCCGCGTGGCCGCCGCCAAGCAGGCCTACTTCGAGTGGATGCCGGTGCGCCCCTCCATCGAGGGCACCACCTACCGCAGACTGCGCTTCGGCCGCCTGGCCGACCTGCACCTGCTGGACCTCAGATCCTTCCGCTCCCAGCAGGTCAAGCCCGGCAGCGGCAAGGTCGACGACCCCGAGCGCACCATCACCGGCCGCGCCCAGCTCGACTGGCTCAAGGAGGGCCTGGCGGCCTCCGACACCACCTGGCGGCTGGTGGGCAACCCGGTGATGATCTCGCCCGTCGCCTTCGGCTCCCTGCCCTCCTACCTGCTGGAGCCGCTCGCCCAGCTGCTCGGGCTGCCCAAGGAGGGACTGGCCGCCAACACCGACCAGTGGGACGGCTACACCGACGACCGCCGCGAACTGCTGGCCCACCTCACCGACCGGGCCATCCGCAACACCGTCTTCCTGACCGGCGACATCCACATGGCCTGGGCCAACGACGTGCCCGTCAAGGCCGCCACCTACCCGCTGTCGGCCTCGGCCGCCACCGAGTTCGTCGTCACCTCGGTCACCTCCGACAACCTCGACGACCTCCTGCACGTGCCCGCGCACACCGTCTCGCTCCCCGCGGCGGCCGCCATCAAGGCCTCCAACCGGCACGTGAAGTGGCTGGACATGGACTCGCACGGGTACGGCGTGCTGGACGTGACCGCCGAGCGGGCGCAGATGGACTACTACGTGCTCTCCGACAAGCGCGACGCGAAGGCCGGCGCCTCCTGGGCGCGCTCCTACCGCACCGCCTCGGGCACCCAGCGCGTGGAGCGGGTCGACGCGCCGGTGCGCTGAGCGCCCTCGTACCGCAGCGGCCGTCGCCTACGCCGGGCGGCGGCCGTGGTTGGCGCGGGACTTCCTCAGCCGCCAGCGGCGCTTGCGGGTGCGCTTGGACATCGTCCCTCCCCGGCAGGTGGGCCGCCCGGGCGGCGGCCCGCCGCAACCGGTCCTAGTCGAGGCCCGGGCCGCTGTCCAGCGCTCGCGCACGCCCGTGCCCCCGGGCGCCCTCAGTTGGGGCTGGTGGGGCGCTGCGTCAGCGCGACGGCCGGCAGCGAGGGCAGCTTGCTGATCACCGCGGTCTCCGCGCGCAGCAGCCGCAGCTCGTCCGCCAGCCGGGAGGCGGTGTCGGGCGCCTGCAGCAGCCGCTGCTTGGCCGGGGTGTCCAGCACGGCCGCCGCGGCGACCAGGTAGGACAGCACCCTCGGCTCGCCCGGCAGCTCCGACTGCCGGGCCAGCGACGACTCGTTCGCCCCCGCCAGCCGCTTCTGGTACGCGCGGAAGGCCCGCACGACGCCGGAGGCGAGCACGCCCGCGCCCTCGCCCTGCTCCTCCTCGATGTGCTCGCACTCGCCCGTCAGGTACGCGCCCGAGGCGTCCACCGAGCGCAGCCGGAAGCGGGTGGTGCCGGTGGCCAGCACCTCGTACGTGCCGTCCGGGCGCGCCCGCACGGAGGTGAGGTCGGCCACGCAGCCCACCGCGTAGAAGGCGCGCATCGGGTCGGGGCCGAAGCCGGAGGCCGGCCCCGGCTCCGGGCTCATGCCCTCGGGCAGGCCGGGGGCGCTGGGCGCCACCTCGTGCCCGTCGCGGATGGCCACCACCCCGAAGCGGCGCGGGCCGTCGTCCGGCAGGGCGGCGAGATCGCGCATCAGCGCGCGGTACCGCTGCTCGAAGACGTTCAGCGGGAGCACGAGGCCCGGGAACAGCACCGAGTTCAGCGGGAAGAGGGGAAGGCGCGCGGTGGTCACGGCCGGTAAGCCTAATCGCCCCCGCCACGGTGGTGCCCCGGTATCGCAGCCTCCGCCCGGCCGCCGCACGTCACTGGCGCCGCAGCAGCCGCGAGGCGCCCGCCGCGACGGTGGTGGCCAGGATCCAGCCCAGCAGGGTGAGCACCGCCACCACCCACTGGGTCGCCCCGCCCGGCCGCCAGGCGCCGCCCTGCCCCAGGTCGATCACCGGCAGCAGCAGGTCCAGGGTGTACAGCTCGGGGTTCCACACCGGGCCCTCGCCCTCCTTGATCGGCGGCAGCGGGTGCATGGAGAAGTACACGGCGCCCAGCGCCCACAGCACCGCCATCCACACCGCCGCCCGGCCCGGCCGGTAGCCGTAGGCCACCGTCCAGTCCTGCAGGTACCCCCACGCCTTGCCGGCCGGCGGCAGCGTCTCGCGGCGTCTGCGCTGCTTGGCCAGCAGCACCTGGCGGGCCTCGGCGTCCTCGCCGCTGGCGCGCAGGGCACTCGCCAGGCGCTCGTACGGCTCGGGCGCGTACTCGGGCGTGGCCGCCGCCACCCAGTCCAGGCGGCGGGCGAGCGGGAAGGGGCCGAGCGGGATCAGGTTCTCGTAGGAGAAGCCGGCCATCGCCAGCCCGCCCGGGCCCGGCCAGCTGTCGTAGCGGTCGACCAGGTTGACCACGCGCGCCCCGGAGAGCACCACCCGCCCGCGCTGCTGCCGCTCGCCCAGGAAGCGCAGCTCGGGCGTCTGCACCCGGCGCAGCGACAGCTCCTGGTCGGCCTCCATCACGAAGCGGGCCTCGCTCAGGTCCACCGCGTCCCCGAAGCGCCCGTCGTCCAGCCGGGCCCCGCCCAGGCACTCGAAGCGCCGCATCCGCGCCGAGCCCTGGGTGCCGGTGGCGATGCCGTACGGGGGAGTGGCGCCGGAGGCGTAGCGGGCGTAGCCCAGGCCCGCCGACGTCAGGTACACCGTGCGCTCCACGGTCAGCTGCGGGGCGTTCAGGGCGCGCCGGCCGTAGGGGTTGTTCAAGGTGGAGCCGCGCAGGCTCAGCGAGGCCCCTATCGTCGCCCCGCGCATGCTCAGCTCGCCGTGCGAGCGCATCATCTCCGCCTGCAGGTCCTGGCCCACCGTCATCCCGTCGGCGGCGATCGACAGCCCGCGCCGGTCCCGGCGCACCACCAGCTGGTTGAGCAGCAGGTCGGTGCCGATGTGCGCGTCGGTCAGCCGGATGCCGTGCTGGACCTGGCAGCGGGGTAAGTGCAGATCGCCCTCGGTGCGGATGCGGGCCGCCTCCACGCGCGGTATCGCGCAGCCCACCAGGCGCAGCGTGGTGAAGGTGCTCTCCGGCAGCAGCAGCTGCTGCTCGAAGCGGCAGTTGTGCATCTCCACGTACGGGGAGACGGTTCCCCCCGACAGGTCGAGGGTGCCGGTGATCTGCAGCCCGTTGAGCTTGAGCGCGGCGACCCGGCCCGGGCGCGGCGGCGGGCCGCTGAGCAGCAGCAGTGCCACGATCCGGGCGCGCACGCTGCGCTCGGGCCCCCAGGTGTCGGCGCCCGCGGGGTCGTTGCGGCCGGGCTCGGGGCTGCGCCGGTCGAGGGTGGTGCCGGTGCGGAACGCCTCCCACATGTCCCGCTCGGTCACGGTGAGCTCCAGGCCGCTGGGCGGCGCGCCGTCGGCAGGCTCGGACACGACTGTCCCCCTTCTCACGGACCCCCGTACGGGCCACCTTCCCGCCGGGTGACCGGCCGGACACCCGCGGTGAGAGCCGATTGTCCGTCCGCGGTCAGGTAAAGATCAACTCATTGGCGGCACGTCCGCGGCCACCGGTCGGCGTATCAGTCGGTGGTACGGGGAGCCGTGGGGCGGGACGGGTCTGCGACAATTGGGCGTGTGATCTCCCGAATCGATCTGCGCGGCGACGCCTTCCCCACCGGGGGCATCGACCGCGACATGCTGCCCCGTGCCGAGCTCGACGTCGCGGCCGCCCTGGAAAAGGTGCGGCCCATCTGCGACGACGTGCATCATCGCGGCACCGCGGCCCTGATCGACTACGCGGAGCGCTTCGACGGAGTGACGATCGACCGCGTGCGGGTGCCCGCCGAGGCGATCGCCAAGGCCCTCGACGAGCTCGACCCCGCCGTGCGCGCCGCCCTCGAGGAGTCCATCCGGCGCGCCCGCATCGTCCACCGCGAGCAGCGCCGCACCGACACGACCGTCCAGGTCGTGCCCGGCGGCACGGTCACCGAGCGCTGGGTCCCCGTCGAGCGCGTCGGGCTGTACGTACCGGGCGGCCGCTCGGTCTACCCCTCGTCCGTCGTGATGAACGTCGTCCCCGCCCAGGAGGCCGGCGTCGGCTCCATGGCCGTCGCCTCGCCGCCGCAGGCCGGCTTCGGCGGGCTGCCGCACCCCACGATCCTCGCCGCCTGCGCCCTGCTGGGCGTCGACGAGGTGTACGCGGCCGGTGGCGCCCAGGCCGTCGCCATGTTCGCCTACGGCACCGAGGAGTGCCGCCCGGTCAACATGGTCACGGGCCCCGGCAACATCTGGGTCGCCGCCGCCAAGCGGTTGCTCAAGGGCCGCATCGGCATCGACGCCGAGGCCGGCCCCACCGAGATCGCGATCCTGGCCGACGCGAGCGCCGACCCCGCCCACGTCGCCGCCGACCTCATCAGCCAGGCCGAGCACGACCCGCTGGCCGCAGCCGTGCTGGTCACCGACTCCGAGGACCTGGCGGACGCCGTCGAGAAGGAGCTCGCCACCCAGGTCGCCGCCACCCGCCACGTCGAGGACCGCATCCTGCCCGCCCTCGGCGGCCGGCAGTCCGGCATCGTCCTCGTCGACGACATCGAGTGCGGCCTTGCGGTCGTCGACGCCTACGCCGCCGAGCACCTGGAGATCCAGACCGCCGACGCGGCCGCCGTCGCCGCCCGCGTCCGCAACGCCGGCGCGGTCTTCGTCGGCGCCTGGGCCCCGGTCTCCCTCGGCGACTACGCCGCCGGCTCCAACCACGTCCTGCCCACCGGCGGCTGCGCCTGCCACTCCTCGGGCCTGTCCGTGCAGAGCTTCCTGCGCGGCATCCACGTCGTCGACTACACCCGCGAGGCACTCGCCGAGGTCGCCGGGCACGTGGTCACCCTCGCCGAGGCCGAGGACCTGCCGGCGCACGGCGCCGCGATCAAGGCGCGGTTCGGATGGAACGTCCCGGAGGAGAAGTGACCCGGATCGACGACCTCCCCCTCCGGGACGAGCTGCGCGGCAAGACCCCCTACGGCGCCCCCCAGCTGGAGGTGCCCGTACGGCTGAACACCAACGAGAACCCCTACCCCCTGCCCGAGCCGCTGGTCGCCCGCATCGCCGAGCGCGTCGCCGAGGCCGCCCGCCACCTCAACCGCTACCCCGACCGCGACGCGGTCGAGCTGCGCACCGAGCTGGCCGCGTACCTCACCCGCACCACCGGCCACCAGGTGACGCGCGCCCAGGTGTGGGCCGCCAACGGCTCCAACGAGGTCCTGCAGCAGCTGCTGCAGACCTTCGGCGGCCCCGGCCGCACCGCCCTCGGCTTCGAGCCCTCGTACTCGATGCACGCCCTCATCTCGCGCGGCACCGGCACCGGCTGGCTGCACGGCCCCCGCCGGGCGGACTTCACCATCGACGTCGAGGCCGCGGAGTGCACCATCGCCGAGCACAAGCCGGACGTGGTGTTCATCTGCTCGCCCAACAACCCCACGGGCACCGCCGTCGACGCGCAGACCGTGCTGCGCCTCCACGACGCCGCACAGGCCGCGAAGCCCTCGATGGTGGTGGTCGACGAGGCGTACGGCGAGTTCAGCCACCACCCCTCGCTGCTGCCGCTGCTGGCGGGCCGGCCGCACCTGGTCGTCTCCCGCACCATGTCCAAGGCGTTCGGCGCCGCCGGGCTGCGCCTGGGCTACCTCGCCGCCGACCCCGCCGTCGTCGACGCCGTCCAGCTGGTCCGCCTGCCGTACCACCTCTCCGCCGTCACCCAGGCCACCGCGCTCGCGGCCCTGGAGCACACCGACACCCTCCTGGGCTACGTCGAGCAGCTCAAGGCCGAACGCGACCGCCTCGTGACCGAGCTGCGCGCCATGGGCTGCGAGGTCACCGACTCCGACGCCAACTTCGTCCAGTTCGGCGTCTTCGACGACGCCCATGCCACCTGGCAGGCGCTGCTCGACCACGGCGTGCTCGTGCGCGACAACGGCGTACCGGGCCGGCTGCGGGTCACCGCGGGCACCCCCGCCGAGAACGACGCGTTCCTCGACGCGATGCGCGCAGTTATGAAGGAGAACAACCGATGAACCGCGTTGGGCGCGTCGAGCGCACCACCAAGGAAACCTCCGTCCTGGTCGAGATAGACCTCGACGGCACCGGACAGGTCGACGTCTCCACCGGCGTCGGCTTCTACGACCACATGCTCGACCAGCTCGGCCGGCACGGTCTGTTCGACCTCACCGTCAAGACCGACGGCGACCTGCACATCGACACCCACCACACCATCGAGGACACCGCCCTCGCGCTCGGCGCCGCCTTCCGCCAGGCCCTCGGCGACAAGGTGGGCATCTACCGCTTCGGCAACTGCACCGTGCCTCTGGACGAGGCCCTCGCCCAGGTCACCGTCGACCTCTCCGGCCGCCCCTACCTCGTGCACACCGAGCCCGAGAACATGGCGCCGATGATCGGCAGCTACGACACGACGATGACCCGGCACGTCCTGGAGTCCTTCGTCGCCCAGGCCCAGATCGCCCTGCACGTCCACGTCCCGTACGGGCGCAACGCCCACCACATCGTGGAGTGCCAGTTCAAGGCGCTGGCCCGGGCCCTGCGCTACGCCTGCGAGCGCGACGAGCGGGCCGCGGGGATCATCCCGTCGACGAAGGGCGCGCTGTGAACGGCACTTCCACGGCGCTGATCCTCGTCGGGCTGTTCCTGGTCGGCGGCATCATCTCGTTCCTCAAGCAGGGCATGCCCAAGGGCGTGATCGTGCTGCTCGGCATCGGCGCGGCCATGTGCCTGACCGCCGGTGTGCTGCGTATCGAAGGACTGTGGTCATGAGCTCCCCCACCACCTCCCGCAAGAAGGTCGTCGTCCTCGACTACGGCTTCGGCAACGTCCGCTCCGCCGAGCGCGCCCTCGCCCACGTCGGCGCCGACGTCGAGATCACCCGCGACTACGACGCCGCCATGAACGGCTCGCCGGCGGCCGCCCGGTCATGGGCATCTGCGTCGGCATGCAGATCCTCTTCGAACGCGGCGTCGAACACGGGGTGGAGACCGAGGGCCTCGACGAGTGGCCCGGCACCGTCGAACCCCTCAAGGCCGACGTCGTGCCCCACATGGGCTGGAACACCGTCACCCCCGCCGAGGGCTCCCGGCTCTTCGCCGGCCTCGACGCCGGCACCCGCTACTACTTCGTGCACTCCTACGCCGTACGCACCTGGGACTTCGAGACGGGCAACCCCCGCATCGACGCCCCCAAGGTCAGCTGGGCCACCCACGGCGAGCCCTTCGTCGCCGCGGTGGAGAACGGACCCCTGTGGGCCACCCAGTTCCACCCCGAGAAGTCCGGCGACGCCGGCGCCCAGCTGCTGACCAACTGGATCGAGACGCTCTGATGCCCACGCTTGAACTCCTCCCCGCCGTCGACGTCCGCGACGGGCAGGCCGTCCGCCTGGTGCACGGCGAATCCGGCTCCGAGACCTCCTACGGCGACCCCCTCGCCGCCGCGCGCGCCTGGCAGCGCGCCGGCGCCGAATGGCTGCACCTGGTCGACCTCGACGCCGCCTTCGGCACCGGCGACAACCGCGCGCAGATCGCCGAGGTCGTCCGCGCCATGGACATCAAGGTCGAACTCTCCGGCGGCATCCGCGACGACGCCTCCCTCGCCGCCGCCCTCGCCACCGGCTGCACCCGCGTCAACCTCGGCACCGCCGCCCTGGAGAGCCCCGAGTGGGTCGCCAAGGTCATCGCCGAGCACGGCGACCGCATCGCCGTCGGCCTCGACGTCCGCGGCACCACCCTGCGCGGCCGCGGCTGGACCCGCGACGGCGGCGACCTCTACGAGACCCTCGCCCGCCTCGACTCCGAGGGCTGCGCCCGCTACGTCGTCACCGACATCGCCAAGGACGGCACCCTCACCGGCCCCAACCTGGAGCTGCTGAAGAACGTCTGCGCCGTCACCGACAAGCCCGTCGTGGCCTCCGGTGGCGTTTCCTCCCTTGACGACCTGCGGGCAATTGCCACCCTGGTACCGGAGGGCGTCGAAGGCGCCATCGTCGGCAAGGCCCTCTACGCCAAGGCGTTCACCCTGGAAGAGGCCCTGGAGGCAGTGTCCGCATGAGTGAGACCCCGGCCGCACGGCGCGTACAGACGAACAGTCCCTGGGAAGAGACGATCGGATTCGCACGCGCCGTGGCGGCCGGGGACCGGGTGCACGTCGCCGGCACCATGCCGCTGGTCGACGGCGTCCTGCAGGGCGAGGGCGACCCCTACGAGCAGACGCGCGCCGCCTTCCGCAACGCGCTGGACGCGCTGAAGGAATTCGGCCTGGGCCCCGAAGCCGTCGTGCGCACCCGCATGTACGTCACCCACCTGCGCGACGTCGAAGCCGTCGGCCGCGCCCACAAGGAGCTGTTCGACGCCGTCCGCCCGGCCTCGACCCTCGTCGTGGTCTCCGGCTTCGTCGACTCGCGGGTACTGGTGGAAGTGGAAGTAGAAGCCTTCAATGAAGCCTTCGAAGGAGCTTAGGAGCACGGCGTGACCCTCGCGGTCCGAGTCATCCCCTGCCTGGACGTCGACAACGGCCGGGTCGTCAAGGGCGTCAATTTCCAGAACCTGCGCGACGCGGGCGATCCCGTCGAGATGGCCGCGCTCTACGGCCGCGAAGGCGCCGACGAGCTGACCTTCCTCGACATCACCGCCTCCTCCGGCAACCGCGAGACCACGTACGACGTCGTACGCCGCACCGCCGAACAGGTCTTCATCCCCCTCACCGTCGGCGGCGGCGTGCGCACCGCCGACGACGTCGACAAGCTGCTGCGCGCCGGCGCCGACAAGGTCGGCGTCAACACGGCGGCCATCGAGCGCCCCGACCTCATCCGCGAGATCGCCGAACGCTTCGGCCGCCAGGTGCTCGTCCTGTCCGTCGACGCCCGCCGCACGGCGCCCGGCGCCTCCTCCTACGAGGTCACCACCCACGGCGGCCGCCGCGGCACCGGCATCGACGCCGTCGAGTGGGCCCACCGGGCCGCGGAGCTGGGAGCCGGCGAGATCCTGCTGAACTCCATGGACGCGGACGGCACCAAGGACGGCTACGACACGCAGATGATCACGGCGGTGCGCCGCCACGTGACCGTCCCCGTCATCGCCAGCGGCGGCGCCGGCAAGCTCGCGGACTTCGCCCCGGCGGTGGCGGCGGGCGCGGACGCGGTCCTGGCGGCATCGGTCTTCCACTTCGGCGACCTGCGCATCCCGGACGTCAAGTCCGCCCTGCGCGAGGCCGGCCACCCCGTCCGCTAGGGCGGTGCCCCGTAGGGGCGCGGGGAACTGCGCGACAAGCCACGACGCGCCCGCAGACGGCGTACCGAGCTCGGCCTCGGGGAACATCGGTACAGCGGTTATCGGTGAGAACGATCTTGGTCAGGGTGTGAGTGCGCTGACGCGGGTCTCGTACTCGCGTCGGGCCTTGCGCTGGGCCGGGACCGCTGGGACGCCGTGGCCGCCGTCGAGCGGCTGGCAGCGGGCGAGGAGCCGGCGGTGCACGGCGGGGGCGGTGACGCGCAGGGTGTAGCCCTGGCCGCGTCGTACGGTGACGCCCTGGTCGAGCGCGGCCCGCTCGGCGGGCTCCAGCTCGGTGGTGCGGAGGAAGTCGGCGACCTCGGCCTCGGGGAACATCGGTACAGCGGTTGGCGCTGAGAACGATCATGATTCGGTCGGCGCGAGTGTGCTGACCCGGTTCTGGTACTCGCGTCGGGCCTTGCGCTGGGCCGGGGACCGCGGGGATGGCGCTGACGCGCAGGGCGTAGTCCTGGCCGCGTCCGGTCCTGGACATCGGTACAGCCGTGACGCTAAGAAGCCGTGTCACACTACGGTGACCAGGGTTGCGGAGCTGTCTGACTGGGCCGCCGGGTGCACGTAGAGCACCCGGCGGTACGCAGGTCAGGCGCTGAACGTCAGGGGCATGCCTGCCTGCTGAGTCGCGTAGTCCGACAGCGCGGCGAAAAGATCCGCGCCAGTGCGCGTATCGCGCCACTTGCCGTCGACGAACCGGTAGTGGAAGCCGCCAGCCTTGGTGGTAACCCACACCTCTCGCGCCGATGGCTGCAGTTTTATGATGATCTTCGAACCGTTTGCGAACGCCAGTGTCAGCGTGTCGCCGTTGCGATCCAGGTCAATGTCATGGTCGGCTTCATTGGCCGCGTCAACCGTTCGTTCGACGACTGTCAGCACAGCTTCCGCTTGAACCAGGTACTCCGTGTCACTCATGTCCAACCCCTCAGTTCAACCAACACAGTGGCGATGGTGCGACGACGGCCGCAGCTCGACGTTGCTGATGGTCAGCCCGCCTTGAACACCCGGCCTGTTGTCGCCGTCTGGTTATCGTGCCTGGTGAGCCTAATCCCATGTGACGTGACGTCACCGGTGTGTGCGGCATAGGCACCCCGGTGAGATTGATCATGGTCCGGTCGGCGCGAGTGCGTTGACCCGGTTCTCGTACTCGCGTCGGGCCTTGCGCTGGGCCGGGACCACCGCGACGCCTTGGGCGCCGTCGAGCGGCTGGCAGCGGGCGAGGAGCTGGCGGTGCACGGCGGGGACGGCACTGACGCGCAGGGTGTAGCCCTGGCCGCGCCGTACGGTCGTCCCCTGGTCGAGCGCGGCACGCTCGGCGGGGTCAAGGTCGGTGGTGCGGAGATAGTCGGCGACCTTGCCCGGCATGTCGAGGGTGACCGGCAGTTCCGGGGCTGGGTCGCCTTCCTTGGTGGCGGTGTGGTCGGGCAGGAGGTCGGCGACGGCCGTACGGATGGCGCCGCGGCTGACGCCGTGGTCGCGGGCGAGGGCGGCGATGGAGCGGCCCTCCAGGTACGCGGCGCGCACGGCGGCGGTCTTCTCGGCCGCCACGGTGGGCCGGCGTCCGCCCTTGTTGCCCTTGGCCTCGGCGGCCCGCAGCCCGTCGTAGGTGAGCTCCCGCTGGAGGTCGCGTTGGAGTTCGCCGGCGGCAGCGAGGGTCTGCACCATGAACTTCACGGTGGACAGCAGTTCGCCGGTGCGCGGGTGGCGGGCGGTGAGGTCCATGGCGGAGAACGCGCCGTCGTGGATGCGCAGGGCGAGGCGGCCTGTGTGGAGGACGTCGAGCACGTCGAGGATGTGGCCGGTGCCGCGGACGAGGCGGAACATCTCGGAGATGTGCACGGTGTCCCCGGGCCGCGCGTAGTCGAGGAGCGCGCGGAACTTCGACCGCTGGAGGGGGTGGAGGCGGCTGGAGGTGCCGCCGTCCTCCTCGAAGACGACCGGGTCCTCGATGCCGGCCTCGTCGAGGACGAGGTTCTGCCGGGCGGTGGACTGCTGGTCGGTCGAGACCCGCTTGTAGACCAGGTTCGCCACCGAGGGCCCCTTCCGTACGGAGGGTCGGACCCTATCTGTCGTCAAACCCTGTCAGCAATCACCATCGGATCTGATTGGATTCGCGCCGCCGCGAACCCTGTGATTTCGCGGGTTCATTGGACGCCCCTCCTGCCTGTCGTCAAACGATCCTTTGGTGACGGCATCGGATCGGCAGCCCCAGCGCCGCCTGGCCCGTGTCGGGCGTCGCTCAGTACTTCAGTGTTTCGCTGAGTGCTTCAGTGCCTCGTTCGATGTGGCTGCAGCAGGCCCCCAGAGCGGCTGCCGAGCTGTGGGGTTACGCCTCCAGGGTCTAGCGGACGCGGTGTGGGGGGTGCTGCCGCCCTGCCGGGCGACGGCGGCCGCGGGACGCGAGGTTCGAGGCGACGGGGCGGCCTGCGATCAGGCGGGGTGGGAGTTCCGGCTGTTGGGTGCCCCGGATGCGGTGCTGGTGCGGAACGTGCGGTGGCTGGCGGGCTAGATTCTGTCCGGCGGGTCAGTGTGCCGACGCGGTCCTGATCCGCGTTCATCCACGTTGCCGCGGTTCTCACCCAGGTCTTCGCGCGCACGACCGGCCATCGACGCGGCGTAGGCGCTGTGTGGGCCCAGCCGGATATGCCGCGGCTCTCATCCGACGCCGCATACGGACGGGGCTCCGGATGAGAGCTGCGGGCGTTCGCCAGCTAGCGTCAGACAAGGCCCAGCCCGGCAAGGAAACCGCCGAGGCCCAGCCCGGCAAAGACACCGTCGAGGCTGTCCAGGAGGCTGGAAAGCGCGTCCATATCAAACTCCCATCACATAGTGGTGACTGTCGGTCTGAGGACGACTGGGGCACGTTCCGAGGCACGGCTGGGCAGCCGTCATCACCCGCACGAGCGCGCCAAAACGTTCCATCACACGAGGGTCCCTGACACATCCTCGACCAGGGGCGAACGGGCCGCCGGCCGGTGCACACGTCAAGCTACCCCTTCTGACAACCCGATCGAGTGATAGCCCCTCGGGCGAACAGGCCGATAGCCTCGAATGGGACATGTGGACGGGAACGAGCCGAGGGGAGAGCATGGCGTACTTCGTTTTCACGCAGCGGCCGGGTCAGGTGTTCGTTTTCGAAGTCACCGATGAGGAAAAGATCGCCCACGCCCGGAAGATCGTGTCGGGCGAGGAGACCGAGCGAGTGCACGTCGCGGGGAAGATCGTCAAGAAAAAGGTGTCCTACAACCCTGACTGGGACTTCCACCTCGACCCGGCGAGCATTCAGTTCTTCGATCAGGGGATCGAGGTGTGTGACGCGAACATGGAGTACGTCGAAGACCACCTGGATGAGGCGTGCGGAGCGTTTCTCCCGGGCTGCCAGTGGTGCCCGTGGGATTCGAGGGTCATCCGCGAGCTCTCCCTGCCGTGAGTGTGCGGGCGCCCGCCGCCGGTACGGAGCGCGGCTGCACGCCACGCGTGCCGCCGCGCTGTTGCTCCCGCGCGCCGTTCCCCGCAAGGGCGACGGCGTGTGCGCTCGCCCAGCGGGCCGCCGGCATCAGCCACCACACCCGTCCCGAACTCGCCCTTGCCTCCTGATGAGCCACAAGGATCTTCGCTCTGCTGAGAACAACGGCCGTTCCCCACCGTCTGGCCGGGTGTCACTGACCGGCGAGCAGCCCCTGCTCGAAGTGTGCCCGTGGATATGCGTGAGCTGCGCACTGAAGCATCCCGTGAAACGGATGCACACGCCAGCGCCCTCGGCAGAAACTTCAGTGCGCAGGTCGGAGGCCGCGCTTGCTGAAGAAATGAATGGTGCCCGACAGCCCGCGAGGCGCCCCGACGAGGGCGTCAGCCGCCTTCTTGGGAAGCGAAGACGCCTACCCCGACACGCTAGAATCGCGATGTGTAGCGGTACCGTTACTTTACGCCAATCAGAGTGAGGTGCCTGAGTATGGCTGTCTTTCCCATCACGAGCATGGCTGAGTTCAGGCAGGTCATCAACGGAGACGGGCCGTGCGTCATCCAGTTCTGGGCAGTCTGGGCCGACCAGTCCACGGCGATCAGCCCCAAGTTCGAACAGTTTTCAGACGATGCGACGCACGACGGTGTGGGGTTCTACAAGGTTGACATCGACGACCAGGCGGACCTCGCGGCAGAGGTAGGCATCACAGCCCTGCCGACCTTCAAGCTCTACAAGAACGGCAAGAAGCACGATGAGCTGGCCGGAGCCAACGAGCCCAGCCTGCAAAAACTCATCGCGAAGGCCGTGACCCTCATTTGAGACCAGGTCACTCCTGCACGGCACCGTCGTCGTCCTCGTCCAGTTCTGGTGCGTCCGGGTCGCGCAGCGGGCGCAGGGCGCCGGCGGCAGGGACCTGAGCGGTGAAGCTGTAGCGGCCGAGCAGGTTCAGGTTGCGGTGCTTGAGCGGGGAGAGCCGGGCGATGTCCTCACCCGGGATCTCGTGGCCCTCGGCGCGGAGCTGGGCGACGGCGGCGTCGATGTAGCGCGTCGTCCACAGCACGATGGCGTTGAGGACCAGGCCGAGCGCGCCGAGCTGGTCCTCCATCCCGTCGCGGTACGCCTGGTGGATGGTGCCGCGCTTGCCGTGGCACACGTCCCGGGCCAGTTTGTGGCGGGACTCCTGCACGGTGAGCTGCCGGTTCATCTGCCGGCGGTAGGTGTCGTCGACCGGGTCGACCACGCGCAGCAGGTGCTCGGTCTTCGCGATCCGCCCGTACTCCGCGAACGCCGCCCCGAGCGGCGTCGGGCGCCCGTCGCGGCCGAACATACGCAGCAGGTCGTAGGCGCGGACCTGGTTGGTGACCAGGGAACCGGCAACCTTCAGCATGTCCGGCCAGTGCGTGATCACCTTGTTCAGGTTCACACGGTTGCGGGCCAGATCCTCCACCGCACCGTAGTTGCTGGTCTCGACGCCGGGCATCGTGGCCCGCCAGAACCGCTGGTCGTCCAGGTCCCGGAAGCGCGGGCTGAAGTTGTAGCCAAGGATCTTGAACAGGCCGAACACCATGTCCGAGTACGAGGCGTTGTCGGTCGCCACCATCTCCGGCTTCACCCCGCCGTCCAGATTCAGCAGGGCGTCCAGGATGTGCAGGGAGTCCCGCGGGGTGCCGGGCACGACCATCTGCCCGATGCCCGCGACCTGGTCGTTGACGGCGTTGAGCCAGGTGATGCCCCGCTTGAACCCGAAGTACTTCGGCGACGGAGCGGCGTTAATGGTGCGCACCGGCACCTGGAAGCGCAGCCCGTCCACGGAGGCCAACAGCCCGTCGCCCCAGTAACGCACGATCGGGATGCCGGCCTGCGCGGCGATGAGCCGTGCGTTCGCCGCGGCGATGGTGTCGGCGCGCAGGTAGTACTGGTCGACGTGCACGAGCCGCGCCCGAGTCAGCGCCTCGTAGCCGGGGTTGACCACCGGGGCCAGGCCGATGTTGCACGCCTCCGACACCAGCAGCGCGACCACCGAGGTGGGCAGGTCCTTCATCCGGGTCGTGCCGTCGCCGAGGTGCACGAAGGCGTCCAGGAACCCGGTCCAGGCGTTCACCTCGAACAAAAGGTCCGGCAGGTCGATCTTCGGGAGCATCTTCCCGACCCGTTGGCGCAGCCAGGTCAGGGACTTCGGCTTGCCAAGGGCGCCGAGCTTGTCGACGTTCAGCTTCACCCGCCCGTCGCCGGCGACCTCGATGGAGACCTTCGCCGCCGGCCCCGCCTCTTCCAGGCGCGTCGCGAGTTGCTTCCATCCGGCGTCCAGGCCCCGCACCAGCTCCGCCAGGTGCTCGGTGACGGGCATGTCCAGGCTCAGGGCCGCCAGGACGTCCTCCTCCACCGCGTCCCAGTCCGGCCCGTCCAGCAGGCGGGCGCGCGGATTGGACCAGCGGTGCGACGGTGCGGCGAAGACGTCGCGGTTGTTCAGAGCCCGGTGCAGCTGCTCCAGCACGCACACCACGTACGCGTCCCGGTCCACCGCACCCTGCGGCAGATCCGGGTTGGCGTACACCGCCTTGCGCCACGCCGGCGGCACCAGCTTGTCGTCCACCTCGCGCGGCAGCAGCGGCTTGACGCCCACCTTCCGCCGCGCCAGCGCCGGAAGACCCCGCACCCCGGCCAGGACCCGCTTCCCGGCGCTCGCCGCGTCCAGCGCCTTCGACTCACCCAACAGCGACAGGAACGGGCGCACGGTGGCGTACCGGTTCGCGAGCGCGGCCCACGGTGGCGGCCGCGGTCATCACGGCGGCGCGCGGGGCGACCTCCTCCACCGCCGCCCACAGCGCGGCCACGTCCAGGTCCGCCGCCTGCTCCTCGACCAGCTCTAACTCCTCGAACAGCACCTTCGCCGCCCGCGCGAGAACCCGTGACGCCTTCTCCAGCTGCGGCAGCGTCGACAGCCGCTCCTTCTCCGTCTTCCGCTTCGCCGTGTTCAGCAGCCGCGTGGCCATCAGGACCTGAAACAGGTCCAGGGCCTCGTCGATCGCCTTCGCCTCCAGGTGCCGCATCACCGCGGTCAGCATCGCCGTGCGCTTCGGCTCCGCCGCCCGCTCCAGCAGCGGCGCCTTCGACCCCAGCGCCTACCGGGCCAACGCCGCCATCCGGTTCGGCGGGATCTGCGACAGCCTCAACCTGCCGAGCCGATACGCGCCGATCTCATCCACCCGCTCCAGCGCACGGGCGAACGCCGTGCCCGTCGTCCGCGTCGGCGGCCGGCGCAGCCGCTCCAGCTCCGAGAACCGCGAGCCCTCCGGCGTCTTCAGCGTCGCCACCAGATCCCCGGGCAGCGACGGGTCCGCGCGGCGGGCAGCTCCCGCAACCGTGGCGTGCAGCCGCTTCTCCGCGACCTTCCGCGCCTCCGACACCTGCCGGGCCAGCACCGACACCCCGGGCAGCAGCACCCGGTGACGGCGCAACCAGCCCACCGCATGGTCGAACAGCCCCTTCGGGCCCTCGGCGTGCGTCCACGCCCGCCCGTGCAGGAACGTACGGAACCGCCGGCCCCACTCGCCGTCCTCGTAGGGGTGGTAGCCGTAGGCGTCCCGGATCTCCCACGCGTGGTCGTACAGCGTCTGACGCCGCTCCGTGTACCGCTTGACCACCGACGGGTCCTCGATGCCCAGCTGCACGGCCAAGTGCTCGACCACCGGCCACGGCACCGCCAGCGGGTCCTCCAGGAACAGACCGACGTACCGCACCGTGCACATCTGGAGCGCGAACCCGAGCCGGTGATGCTCCGTCCGCCGCAGCGCGATCAGGTCCCGGTCCACGTCGTCCAGGAAGAAGAACCGCTCCAGCTCGGGCCTCGTCGGCTCCTCGGCGAACGTCCCGTACGCCTCGGCCTGCTCATCGCTCAGAAATTCCACCGGCACGAGCCGGACCGTAGCCAGCCCCGGACCAGGCCCGGAGGCGTTTCACCGAACCCCAGCGGCGAAGTGGATCACTGTGCTAGACGACCATGATTGTTCTCACCGATAACCGCTGTACCGATGTTCCCCGAGGCCGGAGCTGCGCCCGGTCCGGGGGTCCGGGGGCTTGCCCCCGGTTTCGGGAAGGGGCGGGGTGGGGGAAAGGCCGCCCGCAGGGCGCCTACCGCCGCAGCAGCAGGAACACCGCCCCCGCCACGCACGCCAGCGCAATCGCCGCCACCCCCACGGCCACCCGCGGCGGCGGCCGCAACCCCGGTACGAAGCGGTCCACGGCGTACACGCCCGGCCCCGTCAGCGCCAGCCCCGCCGCCGTCAGCGCGATCAGCAGCGTGTATTCGACCCCCTGCGGCAGCAGGAAGCCGCGGTCCCACGTCACACCGAGCGCGTTGATCATCGTGCCGAGCAGGGCCGCCGCGGCCAGCGGGGTCAGCAGGCCCAGGAAGATCCCCGCCCCGCCGAGCCCCTCGCTCATCCCCGCCACCACCGCCATCGTCTTCGGTGCGGGGTAGCCGACCTGGGCGAAGAACTTCGCCGTGCCGTTGATCCCCGGCCCCTCGAACCATCCGAAGAGTTTCTGCGTGCCGTGCACCATCATGATGATGCCCAGCATCATCCGGATCAGCAGGAGCCCGAGGGAGATGCCTTCAAGGGAGCGCGCGTAGCCCTCCCCTCTGCGGAGAGCCATGGTCGGGACACCTTCTTCCGTCCATCACTCCCAGTGTCCCGCGGCGGTTGCCTAGATGCCCAGCGAGGAGGCCTTGAGCTTGGCGATCGCCGTTCCCTCGCCCTCCAGCTGCACCTTCGCCGCGTCCATCCGCCCGAAGGCGAACACCAGCAGCTCCCCGGGCTCCCCGGTGGCCGTCACCACGGGCGCGCCGCGCTGGGCCACCGCCGTGCGCCCGTCCGGCCGCCGCAGCACCAGGCCCACCGGCGCCTTGCGGCCCAGCAGCCGCGCGGTGCGCTCCAGGCGGCTCCACAGCGCGTCGGCGAAGACGGGGTCCAGCGTGCGCGGTGTCCACTCGGGCTGTGCCCTGCGCACGTCCTCGGTGTGGATGTAGAACTCGACGGTGTTGGCCGCCTCGTCCACCGGCTTGAGGCTGAACGGCGACAGCCGGGGCGGGCCGGTGCGGATGAGCTGGATCAGCTCCTCGTACGGCTTGGCGGCGAACTCCGCCTGCACCCGTTCCAGGCGCCCGGCCAGTGGTTTGAAGACGACACCGGCCGCCGCGTCGGAGCGCCGCTCGCGCACCACGACGTGCGCCGCGAGGTCCTGGGAGCGCCAGCCGGTGCAGAGCGTGGGCGCGTTGGGGCCGACCGTCTCCAACAGGTCGGCGAGAAGAAGACGTTCGCGCTGGGCATGGGTCGACATGGCGTCAGCCTACGGCGGGTGCCCCGCCGCGGCCACGGCACCTCGTTCCCAGGCGTGTCCGGTGGGGCGTGTCCGGCGGGGCCCCGCACCCGTCCCGTACCGCCAGGCGGACCGGCCCCGCGCCGCCCGCCCGCATCGCGGACGCCGATCGGCCCGCCGCGGACGGGCACAATGGGGGCATGACCGGCAACGCCCAGCCCTCCCCGCTCGACCCCGCCCTCGCCGCCCGCCTCAAGCGCAGCGCCGACGGCCTGGTCCCCGCCATCGCGCAGCAGTACGACACCGGCGAGGTGCTCATGCTGGGCTGGATGGACGACGAGGCCCTGCACCGCACCCTGACCACCGGCCGCTGCACCTACTGGAGCCGCAGCCGCCGCGAGTACTGGGTCAAGGGCGACACCTCCGGCCACGTCCAGCACGTGAAGTCGGTCGCCCTGGACTGCGACGCCGACACCATCCTGGTGAAGGTCGACCAGGTCGGACCCGCCTGCCACACCGGCACCCGCACCTGTTTCGATGCCGGCGACCTGCCGCTGGGGCAGTAGGCTCCGCGCCATGGCTGCCACGTCCGCAACTGCCCCTGCCACGCCGAGCGGTGCCGGCGGGAACGTCCTCCCCGACGCGGAGACGTTCCGCATGCTCGCGAAGGACCGCCGCGTCATCCCGGTGACCCGCCGCCTCCTCGCCGACGGCGACACCCCCGTGGGCCTGTACCGCAAGCTCGCCGCCGAACGCCCGGGCACCTTCCTGCTGGAGTCCGCGGAGAACGGCCGCACCTGGTCCCGCTACTCCTTCGTCGGCGTCCGCAGCGCCGCCACCCTCACCGTCCGCGACGGCCGGGCGCACTGGCTGGGCACCCCGCCCGTCGGCGTGCCCACCGACGGCGACCCGCTGGCCGCCCTGCGCGCCACCCTGGAGACCCTGCACACGCCCCGCGACCTCATAGAGGGTGCCGGGCTGCCGCCCTTCACCGGCGGCATGGTGGGCTACCTGGGCTACGACGTCGTCCGCCGCCTGGAGAAGATCGGCGAGCACGGCGAGGACGCCCTGGGCCTGCCCGAGCTGACCATGCTGCTCACCTCCGACCTCGCCGTCCTCGACCACTGGAACGGCACCGTCCTGCTGATCGCCAACGCGATCAACCACAACGACCTCGAAACCGGTGTGGACGAGGCGTACGCCGACGCCGTGGCCCGCCTCGACGCCATGACGGCCGACCTGGCCCGGCCCGCCCCGACCGGCCCCACCGCCCTGCCGGCCTCCGAGCTGCCCGAGTACACCGCCCGCTGGGGCGGCAGCGACTACATGGCGGCCGTCGAGGACATCAAGGAGCGCATCCGCGCGGGCGAGGCCTTCCAGGTCGTGCCCTCCCAGCGCTTCGAGACGCCCTGCACCGCCTCGGCCCTGGACGTCTACCGCGTGCTGCGGGCCACCAACCCCAGCCCGTACATGTACCTGCTGCGGTTCGACGGGTTCGACGTCGTCGGCTCCAGCCCGGAGGCCCTGGTCAAGGTCGAGGACGGCCAGGCGCTGGTGCACCCCATCGCCGGCACCCGCCCGCGCGGCGCCACCCCGCAGGCCGACGCCGCGCTCGCCGACGAACTGCTGGCCGACCCCAAGGAGCGCGCCGAGCACCTGATGCTCGTCGACCTCGGCCGCAACGACCTGGGACGGGTCTGCGAGCCCGGCAGCGTGGAGGTCGTCGACTTCATGTCGATCGAGCGCTACAGCCACGTGATGCACATCGTCTCCACCGTCACCGGCCGCCTCGCCCCGGACCGCACGGCCTTCGACGTGCTCACCGCCTGCTTCCCGGCCGGCACCCTCTCCGGCGCGCCCAAGCCGCGGGCGATGCAGATCATCGAGGAGCTGGAGCCCACCCGCCGCGGGCTGTACGGGGGCTGTGTCGGCTACCTGGACTTCGCCGGGGACTCCGACACCGCCATCGCCATCCGCACGGCCCTGCTGCGCGAGGGCACCGCCTACGTCCAGGCGGGCGCCGGCGTCGTCGCCGACTCCGACCCGGCGGCCGAGGACGCCGAATGCCGCAACAAGGCAGCAGCGGTCCTGCGGGCAGTCCACACGGCGAACCGGATGTAGCCGCTGGCGGTGTGGGCAGGCGTTCCGCAGGGCGGAACGGGTGGGCACACCGCCCACCGGCCCGCACCCGGGCGACGGCCCCCGCTCCCGACCAGGGATAGTGGTAGGCGTGAGTGCAGCACCCGTACCGTCCCCCGCCACTGCCAAGCGCACCGTCGCCGCCGCCCTCGTCCTCGCCGCCGCCGGCGCCGCCGTGACCCTGCTGGCCGCCGGCCGCCCCTGGGTCCGCGGCACCGCCGTCGCCGTGGCGAACGACGGCGTCGCCCAGCAGGCCAGCGGCCAGGACGTCACCGCCCTGCCGGGCGCCCTGGCGATCGTCGGCCTGGCCGCGCTGGTGGCCGTCTTCGCCGTGCGCGGCTTCGCCCGCGTCCTCGTCGCCGCGCTGCTCGCGCTGAGCGGCGCCGGCGTCGTCGCCGCCGCGGTCGCCGGCCGCGGTGACACGGGCGCCCTGGAGGAGAAGGCCGCCAAGGTCGCGGGGCTGACCCGGGCCTCCGTGGCGGACGTCACCCATACGGCCTGGCCGTGGGTGGCGGTCGCGGGCGGTGTGCTGCTGCTCGTGGCGGGGCTGCTGGCGCTGCGGTACGGCCGCGGCTGGCCCGCGATGTCCGGCCGCTACGAGCGCACGGGCGCCCCGCAGGCCCGCCGCTCCCGCCGTGCGGCGGCGCCGGACCCGGACCGCCCGGAGGAGCTGTGGAAGGCCCTGGACCGGGGCGAGGACCCCACCGGCGGGGCCGGCGAGGGTGACACGCCCACCCCAGCTCCATCCCGCTCGCCCGGTCGGGGAGAATGACCCCAGCGATCAACTGCGCCCGCCGGCGCGCCACAGCAACGAGGAGTCAACTCATGTCGGGTAGCAACCACGACAGCCACGGGCACACCCCTGCCGCCTGGACCGGCGTCATCATCGCCTTCATCGGCTTCTGCGTCGCCTCCGCCTTCGTGGTGATGGCCAAGCCGGTCGGCTTCTGGGTGGGCATCGCACTGACCCTGCTCGGCGCCGTCGTCGGCGGCATCATGCGCATGATGGGCCTCGGCCAGGACCCCAAGGGCGCCGTGCTGCGCACGAGCGCCTCCCAGTCCCAGGGCTGAGCCGCCGGGCCTGCGGCCCGCACTCCTGTCACCACCCGGCGCAAAGGCGCGGCCGGGGCGGCCCGTACCGACCGACCGTCGGTACGCGGCGCCCGGGCTGCGCCTTCGTGCTGTGCGGCGGACACTCGGCGGTGTGAGGACAGCGGCACGCATGCGGGGGGCCGGCGCGCTGCCCGCCCGGCTGGCACCGCCGCTGGGGGTGGCCGCCGCCCTCGGCGCGGCCTGCGCCGGCGTCGGTGCGGTGGACCCGGGCGTGCCCGGCCGCTACCCGGTTTGCCCGCTGCTGCACTGGACGGGCCTGTACTGCCCGGCCTGCGGGGGCCTGCGCGGCCTGCACGCCCTGGTCCACGGCGACCTCGCCGCCGCTGTCGGGGCGAACGCCCTGGCCGTCGCCGGCTACGCGGTCTTCGCCGTGCTGTGGGCCCGCTGGCTGGTGCGGGCGGCGCGCAGCGGCGGCGGCATGCCGCTGCGGCCGGGGGCGCGGCACGCGTGGGCGGTGGCCGGCGTGGTGCTGGTCTTCACCGTCGTACGCAATCTGCCGTTCGGCGCGGCGCTCGCACCCTGAGCGCCGGACGCGCCGATGCGCCGGATGTGCCCGACGCGCCGAACGGGCGTCCACGCAGTGGGCAAAGCGTCAACCGGATGCGAAACCTTCGCCTTCCGGCAAGTACCATCGCAGTGCCTGGTGAAGTGAGGAGGATGCCCCGGTGATCTCCGGTGGCGTCCGAAGGATCACGACACCAGCCCAGACAGCCGAGTCCGGAAGGGGGCCGCTCGCGTGAGTGTGCTCGACGAGATCATCGACGGGGTACGAGCCGACCTCGCGGAGCGCCAGGCGCACGTCGGCCTCGATGAGCTCAAGGAGCGAGCGGCCAGGGCCCCGCAGGCCAAGGACGGGGCGGCCGCCCTGCGCGGCGAGAACGTCAGCGTGATCTGCGAGGTCAAGCGGTCCAGCCCGTCCAAGGGTGCGCTCGCGGCCATCGCCGACCCGGCCGGCCTCGCGGCCGACTACGAGGCGGGCGGCGCGGCCGTGATCAGCGTCCTGACCGAGCAGCGGCGCTTCGGCGGCTCGCTGGCCGACCTGGAGGCGGTGCGCGCCCGGGTGGACATCCCGGTGCTGCGCAAGGACTTCATCGTCACCGCCTACCAGCTGTGGGAGGCCCGTGCCCACGGCGCCGACCTCGCCCTGCTGATCGTCGCCGCCCTGGAGCAGGAGGCCCTGGTCTCCCTGATCGAGCGGGCCGAGTCCATCGGTCTGACGCCGCTGGTCGAGGTGCACGACGA
Organism: Streptomyces luteosporeus; assembly: GCF_039532865.1. Taxonomy (NCBI): domain Bacteria; kingdom Bacillati; phylum Actinomycetota; class Actinomycetes; order Kitasatosporales; family Streptomycetaceae; genus Streptomyces; species Streptomyces luteosporeus. The sequence goes on along the minus strand of NZ_BAAASL010000027.1, from coordinate 36,224 downwards.
GGAGGAGGTCCGGCGCGCGGTCGACGCCGGCGCGCGGGTCATCGGCGTCAACGCCCGCAACCTCAAGACCCTGGAGGTCGACCGGGACACCTTCGCCCGCGTCGCCCCCGAGATCCCCGACGGCATCGTCAAGATCGCCGAATCGGGCGTGCGCGGCCCGCACGACCTGATCGCCTACGCCAACGAGGGCGCCGACGCGGTGCTGGTCGGCGAGTCGCTGGTGACCGGCCGCGACCCCAAGGCGGCCGTGGCCGACCTGGTCGCCGCCGGCGCCCACCCGGCGCTGCGGCACGGGCGGAGCTGAACCGGCGATGACCGGAATGCGGGCGTACGCGCGACTGGCCCGGGGCTGCCGGCCCCGGGGCGCACGTGCGCCCGCGCGGCGGGTGCTGGGCCGCCGCGTGCGGTACCACATCGGCTGCGAGCCGGGGCAGATCAACGGGCGGCGATGGCGCGGTGGCCGCTCGCAGTAGCCGAGCCCGCAGCCGTACCTTCACCAACGCCCACCTGCCAGGAGTACGTCAGTGACACCTGCATCTTCCGCATCGCCGGATTCCCCGGACGCCTCGGCCTTCTTCTTCCCCGACACGGGCGGCCAGGTGCCCAGCGCCGAGGGCTACTTCGGCGCCTTCGGCGGCAAGTTCATCCCCGAGGCCCTCGTCGCGGCCGTCGACGAGGTCGCCGCGGAGTACGAGAAGGCCAAGGCCGACCCCGCGTTCGCCGCCGAGCTCAGCGACCTGATGGTCAACTACGCCGGCCGGCCCAGCCCGCTGACCGAGGTGCCGCGCTTCGCCGAGCACGCCGGCGGCGCCCGGATCTTCGTCAAGCGCGAGGACCTCAACCACACCGGTTCCCACAAGATCAACAACGTGCTGGGCCAGGCCCTGCTCACCAAGCGCATGGGCAAGACCCGGGTCATCGCCGAGACCGGCGCCGGCCAGCACGGCGTCGCCACCGCCACCGCCTGCGCGCTGTTCGGCCTGGAGTGCACCGTCTACATGGGCGAGGTCGACACCCGGCGCCAGGCGCTGAACGTCGCCCGCATGCGCATGCTCGGCGCCGAGGTCGTCTCCGTGAAGTCCGGCAGCCGCACCCTGAAGGACGCCATCAACGAGGCGTTCCGCGACTGGGTCGCCAACGTCGACCGCACCCACTACCTCTTCGGGACCGCGGCCGGCCCGCACCCCTTCCCCGCCCTGGTGCGCGACTTCCACCGCGTCATCGGCGTCGAGGCCCGCCGCCAGGTCCTCGAGCGCACCGGCCGGCTGCCCGACGCGGCCATCGCCTGCGTCGGCGGCGGCTCCAACGCCATCGGCCTCTTCCACGCCTTCCTGCCCGACGAGGGCGTGCGCCTGATCGGCTGCGAGCCCGGCGGCCACGGCGTGGAGAGCGGCGAGCACGCCGCCACCCTCACCGAGGGCACGCCCGGCGTCCTGCACGGCTCCCGCTCGTACGTGCTGCAGGACGAGGACGGCCAGATCACCGAGCCGTACTCGATCTCCGCCGGCCTGGACTACCCGGGCATCGGCCCCGAGCACTCGTACCTGAAGGACAGCGGCCGCGCCGAGTACCGCGCCGTCACCGACGAGGCGGCCATGCAGGCCCTGCGGCTGCTCTCGCGCACCGAGGGCATCATCCCGGCCATCGAGAGCGCGCACGCCCTGGCGGGCGCCCTGGAGGTCGGCCGCGAGCTCGGCGAGGACGGCCTGGTGCTGGTCAACCTCTCCGGACGCGGCGACAAGGACATGGACACGGCGGCCCGCTACTTCGGGCTGTACGACGACGCGGCGGGGGAGAAGTGATGGCAGGCAACATCGATCTGCTCAGGGACGTCCTGGCGGCGGCCCGGGCGGAGAACCGCGCCGCACTCGTCGGCTACCTGCCGGCAGGCTTCCCGACGGTGGCCGACGGCGTACGGGCCATCACCACCATGCTCGACGGCGGCTGCGACGTGGTCGAGGTCGGTCTGCCGCACAGCGACCCCGTCCTGGACGGCCCGGTCATCCAGACTGCCGACGACATCGCCCTGCGCGGCGGCGTCAAGATCGCCGACGTGCTGCGCACCGTCAAGGAGGCGCACGAGCTCACCGGCGCCCCCGTCCTGGTCATGACGTACTGGAACCCGGTCGACCGCTACGGCCCCGAGCGCTTCGCCGCCGACCTGGCCGCCGCGGGCGGCGCCGGCTGCATCCTGCCGGACCTGCCGGTCGAGGAGTCCACCGCCTGGCGCAAGGCCGCCGACGAGCACGGCCTGGCCACGGTGTTCGTGGTCGCGCCGAGCAGCCGCGACGAACGCCTCGCCAAGATCACCGCCGCCGGTTCCGGATTCGTCTACGCCGCCTCCCTCATGGGTGTCACCGGCACCCGCGAGTCCGTCGGCCGCGAGGCCCAGGACCTGGTGCGCCGCACCCGCGCCACCACCGAACTGCCGGTGTGCGTGGGCCTGGGCGTCTCCACCGCCGAACAGGCGGCCGAGGTCGCCCAGTTCGCCGACGGCGTCATCGTCGGCTCCGCGTTCGTCAAGCGACTGCTGGACGCCCCCGACCTGGAGAGCGGCCTCGCGGCCGTCCGCGCGCTCGCGGGCGACCTGGCCGAGGGCGTGCGGACGCGCGCGTAACTCTTTGGAAGGAAAAGCGACCGGGGGCGGCCCATGAGGCCGCCCCCGGTTCGTTGTAGGGGGATGTGAGCCAGAAGAACAGCGACGGAAAGCGCAGCGCCCGCGAGCGGCTGCAGGAACAGCGCCGGCTCGAGGAGAGCCGCGCGAAGCGCAAGCGGACCCTGATCGCCGCCGCCGTGGTGGTCGCCGTCCTCGCCGCCGGGGGCGGCATCGCGGCCCTCGTGGCCGGCTCCCACTCCGCCAAGGACAACAAGCGGCAGACCGCCGGCCCCCTGCTGGCCCCCCAGGGCGCCACCGGCACCGAGAACCTCGCCATCCCCGTCGGCGTCCCCGCCGCCAAGGCCACGCTCACCGTCTACGAGGACTTCCGCTGCCCCGGCTGCGGCCAGTTCGAGAACGTCTACCGGGACACCGTCCACGACCTGGAGAACAAGGGCCAGCTCAAGGCGGAGTACCACCTCGTCACCCTCATCGACAAGAACCTCGGCGGCTCCGGCTCCGTCAACGCCGCCAACGCCGCCGCCTGCGCCCAGGACGCCGGCAAGTTCCTCGCCTACCACGACGAGCTCTACAAGAACCAGCCGCCGGAGACGCAGGACGCCTACGGCAAGAAGTCCCGCCTGCTGGAACTGGCCGGCAAGGTCGAGGGCCTGAACACCTCCACGTTCCAGCAGTGCGTGGAGAACGGCACGCACGACAGCTGGGTGAAGAAGTCCCAGGAGACCTTCTCCAAGTCCCAGTACCGGGCCACCCCGACGGTCCTGCTCAACGGCAAGTCCATCTACGGCGACCCGGCCAACCCCCTGACACCGCAGAAGCTGCGCGACATGGTGGCGGAGGCGCAGAAGGGCTGATGACCGCCGGCGGACGTCACCCCGCCGGCGTGCGCTCCACCGGGATCCAGAGCTCGGCCTCCGCCTCCTTGCCGTCCGGGGATATCACCGTGCGCAGGATCTCCGGGCCCGGGCGGCTGATGTAGGGGTTGGAGGGGAACCACTGGGTGAACACGTCGCGCCACAGGTACTGGAGGGCCTCCGGGTACGGGCCCGTGTGCTCGAAGACCGCCCAGGTGCCGGCGGAAACCGTGAGGGTGGCCGCGCCGGAGATGCCGTGGCCGTCCGCCGTGTTCGTCACGGCACCGAAGTAGAAGTCGAACTCCGTGCCCTCCGCACGGCTCGGGTCGAGGTCGTCGCAGACGCTGACCATGCCGCGCGGCCCTTCCTGTGATCGGTCGGCGAGCTCCTGCAACTGCTGCCGCGTCCCCGCGTCGATGCCCTGGAGGACCTCGACCATCGCCGGGTTCGGCCCCAGGTGCACGAGCGGCAGGCGTGCCTTCGCGCCGACCACCTGGAACTCGTCCTTCTCCACGATCCGGTATCGCATGCTGCTGTTCCCTTCGACGATGAGGCGGAAGGACATCCGGGGCTGGGAGTGCAGTGCCGCACCGCCCCGCCTGGCCTCGCCCGGGCCGACGCCGTGCATCGCACGGAACGCGCGGGCGAAGGCCTCGGCGGAGCCGTAGCCGTAGCGGACGGCGACGTCGAGCAGCGTGCGCTCGCCCGCCAGCACCTCCGCACCCGCGACCGTGAGCCGCCGCCGGCGGACGTACTCGGACAGCGGCAACCCCGCCAGCGCCGAGAACAACCGCCGGAAGTGGTACTCCGACGTCATCGCGATCCGTGCGAGATCCGCCACGTCGAGCGGCCCGTCGAGGTGTTCCTCGATGTGGTCCATGGCCCGGTTCAGCTGCTGGAGCACTCCCGGCCCCTCCTTCCGTTTCCTTACGACCGTCACGCTATGAAGGGGGCACCCCACCGGACCCGACATCCTGTGCCCGCTTCGGTCGGGTCGGGCGTCGCTACTACGAGTAACCGGTCCCGAAGCCCACTCTGGGACTTGCGCGCCGCACACGGTAGGTTCGTAGCTGTCATGGAACTCGCATACATCCCCAGCCCCTCGACCGGCGTGATCCACCTCGGGCCGATCCCGCTGCGCGGCTACGCCTTCTGCATCATCATCGGCGTCTTCGTCGCCGTCTGGCTCGGCAACAAGCGGTGGGTCGCGCGCGGTGGCCGGGCCGGGACCGTGGCGGACATCGCCGTATGGGCGGTGCCCTTCGGGCTCGTCGGCGGGCGGCTCTATCACGTGATCACCGACTACGAGCTGTACTTCGGCTCCGGTCGGAACTGGGTCGACGCCTTCAAGGTCTGGGAGGGCGGCCTCGGCATCTGGGGCGCCGTCGCGCTCGGTGCCGTGGGCGCCTGGATCGGGTGCCGCCGGCGCGGGATCCCGCTGCCCGCGTACGCCGACGCCGTCGCGCCCGGCATCGCGATCGCGCAGGCCATCGGGCGCTGGGGCAACTGGTTCAACCAGGAGCTCTACGGCCGGCCCACCGACCTGCCCTGGGCGCTGAAGATCGACCCGGACCCGGCGATCGGCCGCGTGGGCGGCACGTACCACCCGACGTTCCTGTACGAGTCGCTGTGGTGCCTCGGCGTCGCCGCGCTGGTGATCTGGGCCGACCGCCGCTTCAAGCTGGGGCACGGCCGGGCCTTCGCGGTGTACGTCGCCGCCTACACCGTGGGCCGCTTCTGGACCGAGTACCTGCGCGTCGACGACGCCCACCACGTGCTCGGCCTGCGCCTGAACGGTTGGACGGCGATCCTGCTCTTCCTCGCCGCCGTCGCCTACATCGTCGTCTCCACCAAGCGCGTCCCCGGGCGGGAAGCCGTCGTCGAGCCCGGTGCGCCGGAGGACGGCCCGCAGGAGGACGCCGCGACGGAGACCGCGCCCGCCGACACCAAGTCCAAGGCCGACACCAAGGCCGACCTCACCAAGGCCGACACCAAGGCCGACCTCACCAAGGCCGAGTCCGAGGCCGAGTCCAAGCCCGAGCCCACGTCCGAGCCTGCGCCCGAGGGCAGGAAGCTCTGACGCCCCACGCCCCGTGCCCCCGCGGCGGAACCTTCCGCCGCGGGGGCATTTTTCTTTACCCCCACCGCAAATCCGCAGGTCAGCGAGGTAAGTTCGGCCTTCCTTGCTAGCGGATCACGGCCTCGCGTGCCTACCGTCGACAGAACAGGGGCGGGGCGCAGGGTCCTCGCCCCCTGGATCAAGGGAGCACCCGGAGCAATGGCTGTCCTCGATACGGCCGCGGCCACGCACATAGCCCACCGCGACAATCACACGCACCGCGATGTGAACGGCGGCTGGCTGCGGCCCGCCGTGTTCGGGGCGATGGACGGGCTCGTCTCCAATGTCGCCCTGATGACCGGCGTCGCCGGCGGCAGCGCCTCCTCCGGCACGATCGTGATCGCCGGGCTCGCCGGTCTGGCGGCCGGCGCGTTCTCGATGGCGGCGGGGGAGTACACCTCCGTGGCCTCGCAGCGCGACCTGGTCCTCGCCGAGCTGGACGTCGAGCGGCGCGAGCTGCGCAAGCACCCCACCGACGAGCTGGAGGAGCTCGCGGCGCTGTACGAGTCCCGTGGCGTGGAGCCGAAGCTGGCCCGCGAGGTGGCCCGGCAGCTGTCGAAGGACCCGGAGCAGGCGCTGGAGATCCACGCCCGTGAGGAGCTCGGCATCGACCCCGGCGACCTGCCCTCGCCCGCCGTGGCCGCGGTCTCCTCGTTCGCCTCGTTCGCCCTCGGCGCGCTGCTGCCCGTCCTGCCGTACCTGCTGGGCGCCAGCGAGCTGTGGCCGGCGGTGCTGCTGGCGCTGGTGGGTCTGTTTGCCTGCGGGGCCGTGGTGGCCCGCGTGACGGCGCGCACCTGGTGGTACAGCGGGCTGCGGCAGCTGCTGCTCGGTGGCGCGGCCGCCGGTGTGACGTATCTCCTCGGTATTGCTTTCGGCACCGCTGTCGGGTGATCCTATGCGCCCCGCCGCATAATCAGTGGTTGCCGGTTACGTCATTGTTTCGGCAGCCCGGCGGCGGGGCACAATCCGTGAGCGCAGCGGGGCAACGCCGCCGCAGCTGCGCGATCTCTCCCCTGCGGTGCCCGGCCCGGCGATCCCGGGGCCCTCGGAGCGCCCGCCCCTGCTGCACCTGTTGCTGCACCTGTCGACCGCAGCCACCGGCAAGCTGTCCACATGCTGGAATGTTGCTTCCACTTTTCGGGAAGCGGCCCATCATGTAACCTGCACCAAATTTCTCAGCGCGCAGCACATTCTTCTTCGCGGAGGGCCAGCGTCGTCCCTCGGCACATGCATCACGCCATGACTGCCAAGACGACGACGGGAGCGCCGATGCGCCACGCATCCCACCCCGCCCAGCAGGGGATGTACGACCCCCGCAACGAACACGACGCCTGTGGCGTCGGCTTCGTCGCGACCCTCACCGGCGACGCGAGCCACGAGCTCGTGGAAGCGGCGCTCACCGTCCTGCGGAACATGGAGCACCGCGGCGCCACCGGATCCGACCCGGACTCCGGCGACGGCGCCGGCATCCTCACGCAGGTCCCGGACGCCTTCCTGCGCGGCAGTGTCGAGGGCTTCACCCTCCCGGCCCCCGGCGCGTACGCCGTCGGCATCGCCTTCCTGCCCGCCGACGACCGGCAGGCGGCCGAAGCCGTCTCGCACATCGAGACGATCGCCGCCGAGGAGGGGCTGACCGTCCTCGGCTGGCGCCCCGTTCCCGTCGCTCCCGAGCTCCTCGGTGCCGCCGCCCGGGCCACCATGCCCGACTTCCGGCAGCTGTTCGTCACCGACGGGGTCAGCGAGGGAATCGCCCTCGACCGCAAGGCCTTCGCCCTGCGCAAGCGCGCCGAGCGCGAGGCGGACACCTACTTCCCCTCGCTCTCCGCCCGCACCCTCGTCTACAAGGGCATGCTCACCACCGGGCAGCTGGAGCCGTTCTTCCCGGACCTGTCCGACCGGCGGTTCGCCACCGCCATCGCGCTGGTCCACTCCCGCTTCTCCACCAACACCTTCCCCAGCTGGCCGCTCGCCCACCCCTACCGCTTCGTCGCCCACAACGGCGAGATCAACACGGTCAAGGGCAACCGCAACTGGATGCACGCCCGCGAATCCCAGCTGGCCAGCGGCCTGTTCGGCCAGGACAAGGGCCTGGAGCGGCTCTTCCCCGTCTGCACGCCCGACGCCTCCGACTCCGCCTCCTTCGACGAGGTCCTGGAGCTGCTCCACCTCGGCGGCCGCTCGCTGCCGCACAGCGTGCTGATGATGATCCCCGAGGCGTGGGAGAACCACCCCTCCATGGACCCCGCCCGCCGCGCCTTCTACCAGTACCACTCCACCCTGATGGAGCCCTGGGACGGCCCGGCCTGCGTCACCTTCACCGACGGCACCCTCGTCGGCGCCGTCCTCGACCGCAACGGCCTGCGCCCCGGCCGCTACTGGGTCACCGACGACGGCCTGGTCGTGCTCTCCTCCGAGGTCGGCGTCCTCGACCTCGACCCCGCCAAGGTCGTGCGCAAGGGCCGGCTGCAGCCCGGCCGCATGTTCCTCGTCGACACCGAGGCCCGGCGCATCATCGAGGACGACGAGATCAAGGCCGCCCTCGCCGCCGAACAGCCCTACCAGGAGTGGCTGCAGGCCGGGCTCGTCGAGCTCGCCGACCTCCCCGAGCGCGAGCACATCGTGCACACCCACGCCTCGGTCACCCGCCGCCAGCAGACCTTCGGCTACACCGAGGAGGAGCTGCGCGTCATCCTCGCCCCCATGGCCAGGACCGGCGCCGAGCCGATCGGTTCGATGGGCACCGACTCGCCCATCGCCGCGCTCTCCGCCCGGCCGCGCCTGCTCTTCGACTACTTCACCCAGCTCTTCGCGCAGGTCACCAACCCGCCGCTGGACGCCATCCGCGAGGAGCTCGTCACCTCGCTGATCTCCTCCCTCGGCCCCCAGCGCAACCTGCTGGAGCCGACCGCGGCCTCCTGCCGCAGCGTCACCCTGCCCTTCCCCGTCATCGACAACGACGAGCTCGCCAAGCTCATCCACATCAACGCCGACGGCGACCTGCCCGGCTTCAAGGCCGTCACCCTCTCCGGCCTCTACCGCGTCGCCGGCGGCGGCGAGGCCCTCGCCGCCCGCCTGGAGGCGATGTGCGCCGAGGCGGACGCCGCCATCGCCGACGGCGCCCGGCTCATCGTGCTCTCCGACCGGCACTCCGACGCCGAGCACGCGCCGGTGCCGTCCCTGCTGATGACCTCCGCCATCCACCACCACCTCATCCGCACCAAGCAGCGCACCCAGGTGGGCCTGCTGGTCGAGGCCGGTGACGTCCGCGAGGTCCACCACGTCGCGCTGCTCATCGGCTACGGCGCGGCGGCCGTCAACCCGTACCTGGCGATGGAGTCCGTCGAGGACCTGCTGCGCGCGCAGACCTTCCTGTCCGGCATCACCCCCGAGGAGGCCATCGGCAACCTCATCAAGGCGCTCGGCAAGGGCGTGCTGAAGGTGATGTCGAAGATGGGCATCTCCACCGTGGCCTCCTACCGCGGCGCCCAGGTCTTCGAGGCCGTCGGCCTGGACGAGGCCTTCACCGACACCTACTTCCACGGCACCGCCACCAAGATCGGCGGCGTCGGCCTGGACGTCGTCGCCCGCGAGGTCGCCGAGCGGCACGCCAAGGCGTACCCCGCCACCGGCATCCCCGCCAGCCACCGACGGCTGGAGATCGGCGGCGAGTACCAGTGGCGCCGCGAGGGCGAACCGCACCTGTTCGACCCCGAGACGGTCTTCCGCCTGCAGCACTCCACGCGCGAGCGCCGCTACGACATCTTCAAGCAGTACACGCAGCGCGTGAACGAGCAGTCCGAGCGGCTGATGACCCTGCGCGGCCTGTTCTCGTTCAAGAGCGACCGGACTCCCGTCCCCCTCGACGAGGTCGAGCCCGTCAGCGAGATCGTCAGGCGCTTCTCCACCGGCGCCATGTCGTACGGCTCCATCTCCCAGGAGGCCCACGAGACCCTCGCCATCGCCATGAACCGGCTGGGCGCGAAGTCCAACACCGGCGAGGGCGGCGAGGACCCCGAGCGCCTGTACGACCCGGCCCGGCGCTCGGCGATCAAGCAGGTGGCCTCCGGGCGCTTCGGCGTCACCAGCGAGTACCTCGTCAACGCCGACGACATCCAGATCAAGATGGCCCAGGGCGCCAAGCCCGGCGAGGGCGGCCAGCTGCCCGGCCACAAGGTCTACCCGTGGGTGGCGAGGACCCGGCACTCCACGCCCGGCGTGGGCCTGATCTCCCCGCCGCCGCACCACGACATCTACTCCATCGAGGACCTCGCCCAGCTCATCCACGACCTGAAGAACGCCAACCCGGCCGCCCGCATCCACGTCAAGCTGGTCTCCGAGGTCGGCGTCGGCACGGTCGCGGCCGGCGTCTCCAAGGCCCACGCCGACGTCGTCCTCATCTCCGGTCACGACGGCGGCACCGGCGCCTCGCCGCTGACCTCCCTCAAGCACGCCGGCGGCCCCTGGGAGCTCGGCCTGGCCGAGACCCAGCAGACCCTGCTGCTCAACGGTCTGCGCGACCGCATCGTCGTGCAGACCGACGGCCAGCTCAAGACCGGCCGCGACGTGGTGATCGCCGCCCTCCTCGGCGCCGAGGAGTTCGGCTTCGCCACCGCCCCCCTGGTCGTCTCGGGCTGCGTCATGATGCGCGTGTGCCACCTGGACACCTGCCCGGTCGGCATCGCCACCCAGAACCCGGTGCTGCGCGAACGCTTCAACGGCAAGGCCGAATTCGTCGTCAACTTCTTCGAGTTCATCGCCGAGGAGGTCCGCGAACTCCTCGCCGAACTGGGCTTCCGCACCCTTCAGGAGGCCGTCGGCCACGCCGAGCTCCTCGACGTCACCCGCGCCGTACGGCACTGGAAGACCCAGGGCCTGGACCTGGAGCCGCTGCTGCACGTGCCCGACCTGCCCGCCGGCGCCGCCCGCCACCGCATCGCCGAGCAGGACCACGGCCTGGCCAAGGCCCTGGACAACCAGCTCATCAAGCTCGCCGCCGACGCCCTGGACGTCGTCGGCACCGAGGCCCCCCAGCCCGTCCGCGCCCGGCTGCCCATCCGCAACATCAACCGCACGGTGGGCACCATGCTCGGCCACGAGGTGACCAAGCGCTACGGCGGCGCGGGCCTGCCCGACGACACCATCGACATCACCTTCACCGGCTCCGCCGGCCAGTCCTTCGGCGCCTTCCTGCCCCGCGGCATCACCCTGCGCCTGGAGGGCGACGCCAACGACTACGTCGGCAAGGGCCTCTCCGGCGGCCGCATCGTCGTCCGCCCCGACCGCGGCGCCGACCACCTCGCCGAGTACTCCACCATCGCCGGCAACACCCTCGCCTACGGCGCCACCGGCGGCGAGCTGTTCCTGCGCGGCAGCGTCGGCGAGCGCTTCTGCGTCCGCAACTCCGGCGCCACCGTCGTCTCCGAAGGCGTCGGCGACCACGGCTGCGAGTACATGACCGGCGGCCGCGCCGTCGTCCTCGGCCCCACCGGCCGCAACTTCGCGGCCGGCATGTCCGGCGGCGTCGCCTACGTCCTCGACCTCGCCCCCGGACACGTCAACAAGGAACTGGCCGCGGCCGTCGAGGAACTCGACGACACCGACCGGACGTGGCTGCACGACGTCGTGCGCCGCCACCAGGAGGAGACCGGCTCCACCGTCGCGGCCGCCCTCCTCGCCGACTGGACCACGGCAGCGACCCGCTTCCGCAAGGTCGTGCCCCCCACCTACAAGGCAGTGCTCGCCGCCAAGGACGCCGCCGAGCGAGCCGGTCTGACCGAGACCGAGACCCACGAGAAGATGATGGAGGCGGCGACCCATGGCTGACCCGAAGGGCTTTCTGACCACCGACCGCGTCCTCGCCCGCACCCGCCCGGTCGCCGAGCGCGTCCGCGACTGGAACGAGGTGTACGTCCCCGGCTCGCTCCTGCCCGTCATCAGCAAGCAGGCCGGCCGCTGCATGGACTGCGGCATCCCCTTCTGCCACAACGGCTGCCCGCTCGGAAACCTGATCCCCGAGTGGAACGACTACGCCTACCGCGACGACTGGCGGGCCGCCGGCGAACGCCTGCACGCCACCAACAACTTCCCCGAGTTCACCGGCCGGCTGTGCCCCGCCCCCTGCGAGGCGGCCTGCGTGCTCGGCATCAACCAGCAGCCCGTGACCATCAAGAACGTCGAGGTCACCATCATCGACAAGGCCTGGGACGCCGGCCATGTCACCCCCCAGCCGCCCGAGCGCCTCTCCGGCAAGACCGTCGCCGTCATCGGCTCCGGCCCCGCCGGCCTGGCCGCCGCCCAGCAGCTGACCCGCGCCGGCCACACGGTCGCCGTCTACGAGCGCGCCGACCGCATCGGCGGCCTGCTGCGCTACGGCATCCCCGAGTTCAAGATGGAGAAGCGGCACATCAACCGCCGCATCGAGCAGATGCGCGCCGAGGGCACCAAGTTCCGCACCGAGATCGAGATCGGCCGGGACATCGACGCCGCCACGCTCCGCAAGCGCTACGACGCCGTCGTCGTCGCCGCCGGCGCCACCACCTCCCGCGACCTGCCCGTGCCCGGCCGCGAGCTCAAGGGCATCCACTTCGCGATGGAGTACCTGCCGCTCGCCAACAAGGTGCAGGAGGGCGACCTGACGGTCTCCCCGATCAGCGCCGAGGGCAAGCACGTCGTCGTCATCGGCGGCGGCGACACCGGCGCCGACTGCGTCGGCACCGCCCACCGGCAGGGTGCGGCCTCCGTCACCCAGCTGGAGATCATGCCCCGGCCCGGCCAGGAGCGCAGCGCGGGCCAGCCCTGGCCCACCTTCCCCATGCTCTACAAGGTCACCTCGGCCCACGAGGAGGGCGGCGAGCGCGTCTACTCCGTCTCCACCACCCACTTCGAAGGCGACGAGGACGGCAACGTCCAGTGGCTGCACCTGGTGGAGGTCGAGTTCACCGGCGGCAAGCTGGAGCAGAAGCCCGGTACCGAGCGGCGCATCCCCGCCCAGCTCGTCACCCTCGCGATGGGTTTCACCGGCACCGACCGGCAGAACGGTCTCGTCGAGCAGTTCGGCCTGGCGCTGGACGAGCGCGGCAACATCGCCCGCGACGCCGACTTCGCCACCAACGTGCCCGGCGTCTTCGTCGCCGGTGACGCCGGACGCGGCCAGTCGCTCATCGTCTGGGCCATCGCCGAGGGCCGCTCCGCCGCCCGCGGCGTCGACCGCTACCTGACCGGCACCAGCACCCTGCCCGCCCCGATCCGGCCGACCGACCGGGCCCTGGCCGTCTGACAGCCACCGGTCCCGACAAGCCCGGCGCCCGCCCGTCCCCGGCCCGAGGGGCGGGCGCCGTCACTCCTGCTCCGGCTCCTGCGCCGAGATGCCGGTGAACAGCACCCGGGCGTCCTCGGTGTACACCCCCACGCTGCCGCCCGTGTACGGCCGCTCGTGGTCCTCGTACGCCACCAGCCCCTTGCCGTCCACGCTGACCTCCATCCGCCCGCCGCGCTGCGCGACGCGCACGTCGGAGGCCCGGCCCACGGGGAAGTGCTCCGAGCCGGTCGCGAGGAACCGCTGCCCGCCCGGGTACGCCGGATCCCGCTTGCCGAGCTCCCAGCCGTTCGGCTTGAGGGTCACGTAGTAGAAGTGCTCGGGGTCGCTGTACGCCCACACCAGCCACGGCACCTCCCACGGGTTCGGCCTGGGGGTGCGCAGCTGGGCGAGCGTGCGCATCTTCGCCCGGAAGTCGACGTCCCCGTAGCGGCGGACGGAGACGATGAGCCCGGCGTGGGTCTCGCCGGGCTCCCGCGACGGCTTGGGGGACAGGGCCAGGCCGTCGTGCCGGCCGATGTTCTCCCCGTGCCCGTCGAAGACCGACCGCCAGGGGCCGTGCACCGAGCCCTCGGCCCACGGCCGCTCCGGCTCCCCGCTGTTCTCCCAGATGGTGCTCACGGCTATGGCGATACCCGCCACCGCGGCGACCACCAACAGGACGAGAACGAGGAGCCGGCGTCTGGTCATGCCGTCGAGTATGGCCCCGCTCAGTCGGGCTGCGTGGCGACCAGCGGCTCGGGCGCGGCAGGCGCTTCGGCGTCCGCCCCGAAGTCCTCGGCGAGCTGGGCCACGATGCGCTCGGTGGCCCGTCCGTCCCCGAACGGGTTGCCCGCCGTCGCCATCCGCCCGTAGGTCTGCGCGTCGTCCAGCAGGTGCATCGCCGCCTCCAGGATGACCTGCGGCTCGGTGCCCACCAGCCGGGCGGCCCCCGCCTCCACCGCCTCCGGCCGCTCGGTGGTGGTGCGCAGCACCAGCGCGGGCTTGCCCAGGCTCGGCGCCTCCTCCTGGATGCCGCCGGAGTCGGTGAGGACCAGGTCGCAGCCGGCGAGCGTGGCGGAGAAGTCCACGTAGTCCAGCGGCTCGACGATGCGCACGTGCGGGTGACCGGTCAGCTCCGGCAGCAGGGCCTCGCGCACGGCCGGGCTCTTGTGCAGCGGCAGCACGATCTCCACGTCGCCGCGGTCGGCGAGCCTGCGCAGCGCCTTGCCCATGGCCCGCATCTTCTCGCCCTGGTTCTCCCGGCGGTGCAAGGTGACCAGGACGCGCCGCAGGTCGCTGCGGAAGGCACTGCGCCCGGTGCCCTGCTGAAGGATCCACAGCAGGTTGTCGATGACGGTGTTGCCGGTGACGAAGACCTCGGCCTCGGGGACGCCCTCGGCCGTCAGGTGGCCGGCGGCCCGGGGCGTGGGGGCGAAGTGCCAGCGGGCGATGCGGCCGATGAGCCGCCGGTTGAGCTCCTCGGGGAAGGGGTTGTCCAGCACCCCGGTGCGCAGGCCGGCCTCGACGTGGGCGACGGGCACGTGCTCGTAGAAGGCGGCGAGGGCCCCGGTGAGGGCGGAGGTGGTGTCGCCCTGGACGACGACGAGGTCGGGCCGCTCGGCGCGGACGACCTCGCCGAGGCCGTCCACCAGCCGTGCCGTCAGCGTCGACAGCTCCTGGCGCTCGCGCATCACGTCGAGCTCCACCGTGGCCGGGATCTGCAGCATCTGCAGCATCTGGTGGAGCATTTCGCGGTGCTGGCCGGTGGTGACGACCAGCGGTTCGAACAGGGGCGAGGCGGCCATGGCGCGGGCCACCGGGGCCAGCTTGATCGCCTCGGGGCGGGTGCCCAGGACGAGCATGGCGCGCACGGGTGTGGTGATGACGTTCGGGGACATGGGTCTCCCTAGAAAGGTGCGTGCTCGAACTTGGTGGAGGAGTCTCGGTGGGGGAGTGCCGCGCAAGTCGGCGGCGCCGCAGGGTGCGGCGGCGCTCAGGTGCGCGCGGTCTTCAGCCAGGTCTGCTTGCCCGTGAGCATGCGCCACAGGCCCCACCACCCGGCGGCGAACCATATGTAGCCGTAGAAGACGAACAGGTGGGAGTACAGGACGGCACGGACGAGCCCGATGCCCTTCTCCCGCCGGTGGTACACCCAGCCGTAGGCGTACGCCGCCGTGAACGACAGCACGTACGGGCCGACGACCCACATGGGCGACAGCAGCGGGTGCCCGGCCTGCACGGATCCGATGACGGCACCGGCCACGGCGATGAGGAAGGACAGCGGCAGCAGTGAGGTGAGCAGGATCAGCACGGGGCTGGAGAGGTGGTAGAGCAGGTCGACGGCGGCCCGTACGGGCACCTCGCGCAGGATGAGCGGCACGAGGTTGGCCGACTGCAGGTGGCCCTGGAACCAGCGGGAGCGCTGGCGCACCAGCCGGCGCACGTCGAGAACGGCCTGCTGGGAGACGGCGGCGGTGGTGCAGTGGTGGTTGATCCAGCCGCGGGCGATGAGCCGGACGCCCAGGTCGAGGTCCTCGGTCAGGGAGTCGCTCCACGGCCCGCGCCCGCCGCTCGCCGCGCTCAGGGTGTCGAGCGCGGCGAGCCGCATGAACTGCCCGTTGCCGCCCATGCCGACGCTGCCGAAGTAGCGCCGGGCGGACTGGAAGACGTCGCCGTAGATGACGAACTCCATGTCCTGGAGCCGGGCGAGCAGGCCCTTGTGGCGGTTGTACATGCGCACGCCGACCTGGGTGGCGCCGGTGCGCGGGTCGTCGAAGTAGGGATCGACCGCCTGGACGATGTGCGGATCGAGGCGGCCGTCGGCGTCGACGACGCAGACGATGACGTCGGCGGGGTCGCGCCCGTCGAGGATGCCGGACTCCCGAAGGTGGCGGATGCCGGCGTTCAGGGCCGCGCCCTTGCCCTTGCGCGCGTTCGGCAGCGTGCGCTGCAGCAGGCGTACGCGGTCGGATTCCACCGCGCGGACGATGTCGGCGGTGCGGTCGTCGGAGGCGTCGTCGATGACGAGGGCCAGGAAATTCCCGGCCGGCAGGGCGGTGATGCGGGCGAGGCTCTCCGCGAGCACCTTCTCCTCGTTCAGGCAGGCGAGGAGGAAGACGTACAGGCGCTCGGCGCGCGGGCCGCGGTCGCGGCGGACGCGGAGTCTGGAGAGGACGAAAAGGGTGGTGTTGTAGCAGCCGGCCATCACGATGATGGCGATGCTCGCCCACAGCAGAATTTCGTTGATCATGAATGTCCGCCGGAACCCCGGAGGACGAACCACAGCTTCGCCGAAAGAAGAACGGCGGCTATCGCGCAGTAGAGAAGAAAGCCGGCTCCGGCCGCTTCCTGCAGGCCCTTCGCAAAGGGTATGCCCGGCAGGACTTCTGGGGCCGCCGTCAGCCCGGCCAAGGGCAGGACTGTCCCCAGAGCGGGTTTTCCGTACATGAGTTCCCCCCGGATTGCGCCTCAATCCCTCACCTGAGGCGTGCGCAGGGAAAGTATCAGATCAGCCGGTGTGTTTAGAGGTTGATGGTGGGAGTTGTTGAATCGGAACACTGAATTCTGTGGACCAACCGGTAGTTATGCCTGATGGTGGCTGTGGTGTTACGGGAGTGATCTCCGGTCCAGTCCAATGGGCTTGTCGCTAATTGCCCGCTGTGGACCAAAGTTGTCTATTGACACCCATCCGCCACCCCACAAGAATCAGCCAACTGTCGGCACCTCCACACCATCGGCCTGCCATTGGTGGAGGAATCGGCAACTGCGCGAACAACCGCGCGACATTCTGGGGGGAACCAAAATGAAGAACATGCGGCCGAGATCAGGGGTTTCCCGGGTCTCGATCGTCCTGGCCGTCATCGCCGCCCTGCTGGGCGGCGCGACTCTTTCCACGGGCGCGGAGGCGGCGATAGGCCAGGGCGGCGGCAAGCCCCGGCCGCCGCACGGCCTGCAGGGCACCGGCCCCGCCTCCGTCTCGCCGACCGGCACCGGCGACCTGAAGTCCTGGGTCTCCACCCAGCTGGCCAACGACCGCAAGCGCGCGTCCCACTCGCTCACGATCAGCCCGGCCCCGGCCACCAAGGCGACCACCGCCTCGGCCCCGCTGCAGACCCTGGCCGCCGCCCCGGGCACCTCGGCCCTCGTGCTCTACGACACGACCGGCCCGTACGGCTACCTCGGCGAGCTGTACGCCATGGCGATCGCCAACCTCGCCGGCCACTTCGGCACCGTCACCGCCAAGCCCGTCTCCGCCTACACCGCGGGCATGGTCGAGAACTACAGTGCCACCGTCTACGTCGGCTCGACGTACTACGGCGGCACGATCCCCGACGCCGTGCCCGCCGCCTTCTACCAGGACGTCAAGAACACGTCCAAGCCGGTCGACTGGATCGGCGACAACATCTGGAACATGGCCAACGCCATCGGCATCGAGGCGTTCAAGCAGAAGTACGGCTGGGACCCGACCAACTCGTACTACGAGACCAACGGCACCGTCGGGAACATCACCGAGGTCACGTACAAGAACCAGCAGCTGACCCGGAAGATCCCGGCCGGCTTCGACGGCGGCGTGCTGCACCCCGCCATCGTCACCGGCACCGGCTACCCCGCGGTCACCCAGCTGGCCACCGCCACCGACGCCAACAGCGGCACCACCTCGCCGTGGGCCATCCGCTCGGGCAACCTCACCTACCTCGGTGAGATCCCCTTCACCTACGTCTCCGAGTCGGACCGCGTGATCGTCTTCGAGGACCTCCTCTTCGACGCCCTCGCCCCCGCCACCGCCGAACGCCACCGGGCCTTCGTCCGGCTGGAGGACATCAGCCCCAAGTCGGACCCGACCGAACTGCGGGCCATGGCCGACTACCTGTACGGCCAGAAGATCCCGTACGGCATCAACGTCATCCCGGTCTACACCGACCCCAAGGGCGTCTACAACGGCGGCAAGGCCGAGACCGTCACCCTCGCCCAGGCCCCGCAGGTCGTCTCCGCGCTGAAGTACATGCTCTCCCACGGCGCGGTGCTGATGAACCACGGCTACACGCACCAGTACAGCAACGTCAACAACCCCTACACCGGGGTCACGGGCGACGACTTCGAGTTCTTCCGCGCCCACGTCGACGCCTCCGACAACGTCGTCTACGACGGACCCGTCGCCGAGGACAGCGCCGCCTGGGCCCAGGGCCGGGTGACCTCCGCGCTCGCCGGCTTCACCGCCGCCGGGCTGCCCAAGCCGGCCATCTGGACCACGCCGCACTACGCGGCCTCCGCCACCGACTACAAGACCCTCGGGCTGAACTACACCTACCGCCTGGAGCGTTCGCTGTACTTCGCCGGAACGCTCGGCGGCGGCACGGTGAACGCCTCGCGCTACATCGGCCAGTTCTTCCCGTACAGCGTCAAGGACGTCTACGGTACGACCGTGCTGCCGGAGAACATCGGCAACTACGAGCCCCTGCCCTACAACAACCACCCGGCCCGCCTGCCCGCCGACCTCATCGCCTCGGCCAAGGCCAACCTGGCCGTCCGCGACGGCGTGGCGAGCTTCTTCTACCACCCGTACTACGCCGTCGACCCGCTGAAGCAGACCGTCGACGGCATCAAGGCCCTCGGCTACACCTTCGTCGGGCCGACGGACCTCGCCCAGTGACCCGAGCCCAGTGACTCAAGGAGTCCGGTCGAAGTGAACGTGATGAGGAGGACGGCCGCCGCACTCGCGGCGGTGGCCGTCCTCTTCGTCGCCGGATGCTCCGGCTCCGGCGACGACGCACCCGACGACAGTCCCGATCCCTCGTCGAGCAGGAAGGTGAGCGGCTTGCGCGGCATCACGCTCCCCTCGTGGAACACCGACGACTACGCCGGCCCGCAAGCCGGAACGTATCTTCGCCAGATAGCGGACACCGGCGCCCGGTGGGTCACCTTCACCCCCACCTGGTACCAGGACACCGTGACCGACGCGGCCATGCGCACCACGGACGAGACCGCCAGCGACGCCAGCCTGCGCCACATCATCCGCCTCGCCCACGAGGCCGGCCTGAAGACCATGCTCAAGCCGCACGTCGACCTCACCAAGGGCGGCGACCGCGCGGAGATCCACCCCGGCGACGCTGACGCCTGGTTCGCGGCGTACGAGCGCTTCATCACCCACTACGCGGGGCTGGCCGCCGACGCGGGCGTCGAGCAGTTCGCGGTGGGCACGGAACTGGCGGGCACCTCCGGCGACGGCGCGCACTGGAGCCGCGTCGTGGCCGCCGTGCGCGAGCGCTACAAGGGCACGCTGACCTACGCCGCCAACTACGACGAGTACCGCAAGGTCGCCTTCTGGAAGGACCTCGACCTCGTCGGCATCGACGCGTACTGGCCCCTGGGCGACAAACCGACGACGGACACGGCGCGGCTGCGGCAGGCGTGGCAGCCGATCGTGGACGAACTGGCCGCGTTCTCCGCCCGCACCAAGCGCAAGATCCTCTTCACCGAGGCCGGCTACGTCAGCCAGCGCGGCTCCACCACGGCCCCCTACTCCTGGACCGTCAGCAAGCGCGACGGCGATGCGGAACAGGCGGCCGGCTACGAGGCCCTCCTGGCGACGTTCGACGGCAAGCCGTGGTGGGCGGGCGTATGCTGGTGGATGTGGGACGACTGGCCCGACAGCGGCGAGACGGCCAAAAAACTGGCCTACACGCCCCACGGCAAACCGGCGGAAAAAGTGCTGCGACGGTGGTGGCTGCGGGGGGAGTGAGCGCCCTCGCCCTCGTGGGCCCCCGGGGGCGCACCTTCCGGCCCGGCCGGCGCCGAGGCCGCCGGGCGCAGCCCGGTCCGGGGCCCGGGGCGGGCACCCGGGACGGGGGACGAGCCCGCCGTAGGCGGCTACGTGTCGCAGTCCAGCACCGCCCGGCACAGCCCGCACCGCGCGCGGAAGCGCCCCCGCACCGGCACCCGCAGCTGCTGGTCGCACTCCGGGCACGCGAACGTCACCCGCGCGCCCTCGAACGCGTAGCCCGCCCCCGCCGCCCCCGCCCGCCGGTCGCGGGCGTAGCGGTGGCGCCCCAGCCGTCCGGCGGCGGCCAGCGGCGGCCGGCGGGCGTCCTGCCGGGCGCGCTCGCGCCCGCGGACGTACGCGTCGTACGCCTGCGCGCTGGTGAACCACGGCGAGGGGTCCTCGCCGAACGCCTGCGCCCGTTTGGCCAGCACGTACCCGAACTCCTCGGGCGTGAGGTACCCCAGCTTCTGCGTCGAGACCTCCGACTCCCGGTAGGCGTCGAGCAGCAGCCAGCCGGCCCCGAGGTACGCCGCGGCGGTGTCGGTGAGGATCTCGTTGTCCCGGGTGCCGGCGAACTCCAGCCCGAGCCGGTGCAGGTAGACGTGCATGACCTCGTGGGAGAGGGCGGCCCCGATGTCCCTGCGGTGGGTCTTGAAGCGGGAGTTGAGCTCGATGAAGTACTCGGGCCCGGCGGCGAGTTCGACGTTGCCGGCGTGCCGCATGTCGCGGAAGGCGACGATCATGCGGGCGTCCGGCAGCCGCAGGTGCCGCACCATCTCGCGGGCGACGCGCTGGACGCCGAGGTAGAGGTCGTCGGTGTCGGGGAAGGCCACGTCGGCCGGCGGGACGCTGACCTCGAAGGAGCGCACCCCGTCGTAGGACAGCCGTTTGTACAGGGCGTGGATCGCCGCCCGCACGGTCTCCAGGTGCGGGAAGCCGTGCTCGATCGCGACGTCCGGGGCCACGCGGCACCACCCTTCGGGGAAGGGCACGACAGGAGCGGGCCGGCGGCCCGTGCCCTTCCACTCTAGGGGCGTGCGCGCGGCCCGCCAGGGTGCCTGCACGCGACCGGACCACCGGCCGAACGAACGTCCGGGCGACTGTCCGAAAAGGGGGCTGGGGCGCGGGTGTCGTGCGGCCGGATAATCGCCTCGCGCATTGTCATGAGCCCAACAAGCATGCACCTCCCACCACGCGTGCGATGCGCACAACCTCCCACGAAAGGAAGTCCGTTGCGCAACCACCCCCAGGCGCTCAGGAGAATCACCGCCATCGGCACCGTCGCCCTCGCCGCCCTCTCCCTCCAGGTCGGCGGCGCCGCGGCCCAGGACCCCGGCCCCACCCCCGGCCCCACTCCCGGCCCGAGCGTCGTCGGCGGCGTGCCGGCCGCCCAGGGCGAGTTCCCGTGGATGGTGCGGCTGTCCATGGGCTGCGGCGGCGCCCTGTACACCCACCAGATCGTCCTCACCGCCGCCCACTGCGTCAGCGGCAGCGGCGCCAACACCTCCATCACCGCCACCGCCGGCGTCGTCGACCTCAACTCCTCCCAGGCGATCAAGGTCAAGTCCACCCGCGTCCTGCAGGCCCCCGGCTACAACGGCTCCGGCAAGGACTGGGCGCTGATCAAACTCGCCAGGCCGATCAACCTGCCCACCCTCAAGACCGCCGACAACCCCTCGTACAACAACGGCACCTTCACCGTCGCCGGCTGGGGCGCCACCAGCGAGGGCGGCGGCCAGCAGCGCTACCTGCAGAAGGCCGACGTGCCCTTCGTCGACGACGCCACCTGCCAGGGCGCCTACGGCAACCTCATACCCGGCGAGGAGATCTGCGCCGGCCTCCTCGACACCGGCGGCGTGGACACCTGCCAGGGCGACTCCGGCGGCCCCATGTTCCGCAAGGACGACTCCGGCAACTGGATCCAGGTCGGCATCACCAGCTGGGGCCAGGGCTGCGCACGCCCCGGCTACCCCGGCGTCTACACCGAGGTCAGCACCTTCGCCTCCGACATCGCCTCCGCCGCGGCGAGCCTGGGCGGCTGAGCCCCCGCCGTACCCCGTTCGCCCCGCGCGCCCGTACCGGCCCCGCCGGCCGGTATGGGCCCGCAAGCACCCCCGGAACCCCTCTGCGGTATGACCCCGGGCCCCCTCGTCATCCTTTCGGCCGACACGGGAATGGTCGGACAGTCGAGGTGTGCGGCGCCGATACGTCCGTAACGTAAGGGGGTGGCCCCGCCGGACCGGCGGAGCACCCCGAAGCCGCCCGTTACGGAAAGGCACCACTTCCGTGTCCGTCACGTCGTCCGCCGCGCCCCGCGTCGCAGCCGCCGCAGTCCTCACCGCCGCCGTCGCCGCCGTGGTGTACCCGACGGCGACCGCCTTCGCGGCCCAGCAGACCGACCGCGACACCCGCCCCGGCGGCCCCGGCACCACCACCGTCCAGCAGGTCCTGCTGCCCGACGGCAGCCGCGCCCGGCTCACCTCCGGCAGCGGCGGCACCAGCGTGACCGTCACCCGCGGCACCCAGCACAGCACCATCGACACCGGCCGCCCCGCCGCCGACCTCGACCGCCTCCACCTGCGCATCCTCGGCGGCAACACCACCCGCCCCACCCTCAGCGCCCGCCTCGACGGCAGCCGGCTGCCCACCTACTACGACTTCGCCTCCGGAGCCCTGCGGCACACCCTCGACGCCGGCGAGGCCGCCCGCCCGGCCGCCACCGCCTCCGGCACCCGGGCCCGCACCACCAAGGACCACCACACCCTCCCCGCCGGCACCACGGGCGGCGCCACCACCGTCACCGTCACCCCGCACACGCCCGCCGCCGGCGGCCACCGGAGCACCGGCCACCACGGCAAGCCGCCCCACGACTCCTCCGGCAACCCCGTCAAGCGCGTGGTCGAGGCCGGCCAGGTGATCAAGGCCAGCCACGACGCGGGCGAGGTCGGCACCCCCGTCGTCGTCGGCGGCATCGCCGTGCTCGCCGCCGGCGGCGCCTACGGCGTACGGGTGGCGCTGCGGCGCGGCGGCCGCACCGCCGGCTGACCGCCCCCTCGGCCGTACGCCGCTGCGGTTGCGGCACCCGGGCACCACCGGTGACATGGGAGGAGCCCGGCCGCATCCGACACCCCACAGAAGCGTTCGAGGAACTAGGGCACAGCATGCCGATCAGCGTGGTCATCGCCGACGACCAGGAAATGGTCCGCACCGGGTTCCGGATGATCCTGGAGAGCCAACCCGACATCGAGGTCGTCGCCGACGCCGTCGACGGCGAGGCCGCCCTGGAGGCCGTCGAACGTTACGACCCCGACGTCCTGCTCCTCGACATCCGCATGCCCAAGCTCGACGGCCTGGAGGTCACCCGCCGCCTGTCCGCCCTGGCCGCCACCCGGCCCGAGCGCGCCCAGCGCCCCCGCATCGTCATCGTCACCACCTTCGACCTCGACGAGTACGTGCACACCGCGCTGCGCAACGGCGCCTCCGGCTTCCTGCTGAAGGACGCCAGCCCCGCCATGCTCGTCGAGGCCGTGCAGGCCGCCGCCGTCGGCGACTCCCTGATCTCCCCGGCGATCACCGTCCGCCTCCTGCGCGACATGGCACCCGCCGCCGCCTCCGCCGACGCAGCCGCAGGAGCCCCCCTCAAGCAGCCCACCGAGCCGCTCACCGACCGCGAGGCCGACGTCGTGCGCTGCCTGGCCCGCGGCGCCACCAACGCCGAGATCGCCGCCGAACTGTACGTCTCCCTGTCCACGGTCAAGACCCACCTGGCCAACGTGCAGCTCAAGCTCGACGCCCGCAACCGCGTCGAGATCGCCGCCTGGGCCTGGGAGAGCGGGCTGGCCACGGGCAGCACGTGAGCAGATGGACCGGCTGGGCCGCCCGCCACCCGCACCGCGCGGCGGCCGCCAAGGCGGTGCTCGCGGCGGCCCTGCTGTTCCTCGTCGCCTTCGAGGGCATCGCCCTGGCCACCCAGCCCAGCCGGCCGCACGCCGTCGTCCTGGCCACCGGCGTCCTGGTGTGCCTGTGCGCCGTCCCCTACACCTGGATCCCGCTGCCCGCCCGCGCCGCCGCGGCCGTCGCCGTCTCCTGGACGGCCTCCGGCGTCCTGATGACCGGGCAGCACCCCACCACCGTGTGGGGCATGGGCGAGGACATCGCCCTGCTGGTGCTCTTCAGCGCCGTCGTCACCCGCTCGCCCGACCGCACCGCCGCCCTCCTCGGACCGGCCCTCGCCGTCGCCATCGTCGCCGTCCCCCTGCGCGATCTGAACCCCGGCTGGTTCACCGCCCTGTTCTGCGTCCTGCTCGTCGTCGTCGGCACCTACTCCCTGCTCCTGCGCGGCCACGCCACCCAGCGCCTGCGCGACATGGCCGCCGTCCGCTCCGCCGAACGCCTCGAACTCGCCCGCGAACTGCACGACCTGGTCGCCCACCACATCACCGGCATCGCCGTACAGGCCCAGGCCGCCCGCTTCACCGCACTCAGCGGCGCCGACGCCGCCGCCACCTTCCAGCGCATCGAGACCTCCGCCACCGAGGCCCTGGGCGCCATGCGCCGCCTGGTGCGCGTCCTGCGCGAGAGCGGCGAGCCCGAGACCGAACCCGTCGCCGGCCTGCCCGAGGTCCGCGCCCTGACCGAGGAATTCGCCCGCACGGGCCCACCCGTCGCCCTCTACATCGAAAAGGGCATGGAGACCTGGATCCCCGGCGAAGTCGCCGCCGGCGTCCACCGCGTCGTGCGCGAGTCCCTCACCAACATCCGCAAGCACGCCGCCGACGCCACCGCCGTGCGCATCGGCGTACGCGGCGTGCCCGCCGGCGTCGAACTGCGCATCGCCGACGACGGCAAGCACGCCGCCCAGCTCGCCGAGAAGGCCCGCGGCGGCGGCTTCGGCCTCGTGGGCCTGGCCGAACGCGCCAAGGCCATGGGCGGCCGCCTGACCGCCGGCCCCGCCCCCGAGGGCGGCTGGCAGGTCACCGCCCTCTTCCCGGTGGACCGCGGCGACGGCTCGTGAGGCTGCCGGCTCCGTCGCCCGCTTCGCCTTCGGCTCAATCCGCCCAAGGCGCAAAGTGGTGGGGCGGGGGAGTGCGACTGGTTAGCGTGCCCCCATGAAGATCACCACCACCCAAGTGACGCCCGACATATGGATGTTCACCTTCGCCGCCGGCCAGTCCTACGCGGTGCGCTCCCGCGACGGCTGGTCCCTGGTGGACACGGGCCTGCCCGGTCACGCCGAGCCGCTCCTCGACGAGCTGGCCCGGCTGGGCGCGCGCCCGCAGGACGTCCGCGACATCGTGCTGACCCACTTCCACATGGACCACGCCGGCTCCGCGGCCGACCTCGCCGCGGCTACCGGCGCCCGCGTCCTGGCGGGCGCCGGCGACGCCCCCTTCATCCGCGGCGAACGACCGGGCCCCCCGCCGGTGCTGGAGGACTGGGAGGTCCCCCTGTACGAGTCCGTCCACGCGAACCTGCGCGACGTCCCGCCCGTCCCGCCGTGCCCCGTCGACCGGGAACTCACCGACGGCGACACCCTGCAATGGGGCGAGGAGACCGTCCGAGTTATCGCCGTACCGGGCCACACCCCGGGCAGCATCGCCCTGCACCTGACGCCCTCACGGGTGCTCTTCACCGGCGACACGATCGCCCGGCACCCGGACGTGATGCTGGGCGTCTTCAACACCGACCGGCGGCAGGCCGTTGCCTCCTTCCACCGTCAGTGCGCACTCGACGTTCAAACGGCCTGTTTCGGCCACGGCGCCCCCCTCACCGGCAACGCGGGCCCCGCACTCCGCGCGGCAGCGGAACGCCTGCCGGCGTAGGCACGGTGCCCTTCGGCCACCGGATGGGGACGGTGTCCGGCGCCCCGTAGGGGCGCGGGGAACTGCGCGACAAGCCACGACGCGCCCGCAGACGGAGAGCCGTGCTGCGCCCGGGCCCCGGGGTGGCACGTCGGCTGCGGGCCGTCGGTGGCCGATCGCGCAGTTCCCCGCGCCCCTACGGGGCGCGCCCTAGCCCTCTTGCCCGTAGCACAGGCAGAACGGATGCCCCGCGGGGTCCGAGAAGACCACGAACCCCCGCTCCTTTCCGCCGCTGTCGTGCAGGAACACCGCCCCCAGCGCGACGACCTGCTCCCGCGCCCGCTCCACGTCCTCCCGGGACGGCACATCGAAGTCCAGGTGCATCTGCTGCGGATGCTCCGGATGCGGCCAGCGCGCAGGAACGTACTCGCCCTTCACCCCCTGGAAGGCGATGCGCCGCCCGGTGCCCGGCTCGGTCAGCCACACCCAGTCCGGCTCCTCGTCGGCCTCGACGCGCCACCCGAGGATCGCCGCGTAGAACTCCGCGAGGGCCAGCGGATCGGGGCAGTCGACGACGAGGCACTGCAGTTTCGCGATCATGAACCCACGGTGCCACACCCCGCCTCGTACCCGCACAAAAAAATGGCTTCACCGCCGCCGCCGTCGGGCAATAGACAGGCAACGGGGTTCCGTCCCGTTGGTCACCGTCATCGGCCGGTGACCAGCGGGACGGGGCTCGGCTTCCGGCCCGGTGAAGACCGCCGCCGTCGCCCTCTGGCGGGGGAGCGGACCATGGACGAAGATCGACGCTGATGGGACGCCGGCGACCGGGCGGAGGGCGGCATGTACCACTCCTGGGCGCGCTCCTTCAGCCCCCGCCCCGTCCACCACCGCCTCGGCCTGGTCTGCCTCGGCGTCGGCCTCCAGCACGGCGCCCTGCCCCCCGTCGGCCCCCGCACCCCCGACCACCACACCGCCGTCGTCATCAGCGCCGGCAGCGGCTGGCTGCGCACCCCCGACGGCCGCACCCGCCCCGTCACCGCCCCCTGCCTGCTGTGGCTGCTGCCCGGCACCCCCCACCACTACGGTGCGGCCCGCGGCGCCGGCTGGGACGAGGCCTACGTCGACTTCACCGGCCCCGCCGCCGACGCCTACACCGAACTCGGCTGCATCGACCCCGACCGCCCCCTCGTACCGCTCACCGACACCACCGCCGCCCGCGCCGCCGTCACCCGCATCGCCCGCGCCGCCCGCCCCGGCAACCCCCTGCTCGAAGTCGAGACCTCCGCCGCCGTCCACGAACTCCTCGTCGCCCTGTGCCGCGCCCGCGCCGACGCCCCCCGCGCGGCCGACCCCCTGCTGCAGGCCCTCGCCCGCGACGCCTTCCTGCCCCTGTCCGTCGCCCAGCACGCCGCCCGCCACGGCATGACCCCCGCCGAGCTGCGCTCGGCCGTACGACGCGGCGCCGGCTGCAGCCCCAAGGACTACCTCCTCGGCATCCGGATCGGCCGCGCCAAGGAACTCCTCGCCGCCACCGAACTGCCCGTCGCCGCCGTCGCCCGCCGCGTCGGCTACACCGACCCCGCCTACTTCAGCCGCCTGTTCACCCGCCGCATCGGCACCCCGCCCGTCCGCTTCCGCGCCCGGCACGGCGCCCGCGTCCCCTCTCCGGAGCACCCGCCGGTCATCACCCCGCCGACTTCCGCATAGGGTCGGTGACGTGGAAGACAAGAACAACCGTGCCCCCGCCGCCGACGCCGGCACCCTCGACGAGGCCGTCCTGGCCGAACTCGTCCGGCTGCGGGACAGCATCGACAACATCGACGCCGCAGTGATCCACATGCTCGCCGAGCGCTTCAAGTGCACCCAGCAGGTGGGGCACCTCAAGGCGGCCCACAAGATGCCGCCCGCCGACCCGTCCCGCGAGGCGCGCCAGATCGCGCGCCTGCGGCAGCTGGCGGAGAACGCGAAGCTCGACCCCGCCTTCGCGGAGAAGTTCCTCAACTTCATCATCGCCGAGGTCATCCGCCACCACGAGACCATCGCCCGCTCCTGACCGACCCCGCAAAAGACAAGGCTCCCCGCACCCTGACGGGTGCGGGGAGCCCGGGCCTATGGCTTCGCCGGCTGATCAGTCGCGGGCTTCGCCCGCCGCCGCGTCCGACACCTTCGCCGTGCGCAGCTCCTCCAGGTAACGGTCGACGATGCCGCTGCGCTGCGCGTACTCCACCATCGACTCGCCGACGATCCGGCCCGCCAGCTCCGTCGCCAGCGCGCCGACCTGCTCGCGCAGCTCCGCCTCGGCCACCGCACGCTCCGCGTCGATCACCGCGTGACCGGCGGCGATGATCTCGTCCCGCTGCCGCTGACCCTCGGCCCGCAGCTCGGCGATGATCGCCGTACCCTGCTCCACCGACTCCTGACGCAGCCGCGCCGCCTCGTGCCGGGCCTCGGCCAGCAGCTCCTGGTACTCGGCGTGGACCCGCGCCGCCTCGGCACGCGTCTCCTCCGCCTCGTCCATCCGGCCCTCGGTGGCCTGCTCGCGCTCGACCAGCACCTTGTTGATCCGGGGCAGGATCACCTTCGCCATCACGGCGAACACGAGGAAGAAGAGCACCAGACCCAGAACGAGCGGTGCGAGGTCGGGCTTCAGCGGCCCCACGTCGAGAGCAAAAGTCATGGCCATGGTGTGCACAATACCGGGCCGCCCACCCCGCCCCGCGCCACCCACCCCGACCGAAGGGGTCAACCCGCCCCCACCACAAGGCATCGGCGCCCCAATACCCACCATCGGGCGAAACCTCCCCCACCCCATGTCACCGAACGTACACGCACAGGTACCTTCAACGGCTGGTGCGGCCGCCCCGACCGAAAGGGCCGCACCCGCACCACCACCCCGCCCGGACGACCCCCACCCCACCCGTCCGACGCACCACCGCACCACCGACCGAAGGGGCACCCCCATGCCCGCGCCGCCCCCGGCCCGCCTCACCCCCGCACCCCCCCTCGCGGGCGGCACCCAAGGCACCCACGCCCTGCGCCCCCTCGTCGACATCGCCCTGAACGCCCTCGCCCGCGGCGCCACCGCCCGCGGCGGCCCGCTGCCCACCGGCGGCCCCCACGCCGTCGCCGCCCGCATCCGCGCCACCGCCACCCCCGTCCTCCCCGAGGACGGCACCGGCGCCGACGAAGCCCTCCACACTCTCCTGCAAGCCCTCGCCGAAGGCGCCGCCGACCCCGCCGACCCCCGCTGCGCCGCCCACCTGCACAGCCCGCCCCTCGCCCTCGCCGCAGCCGCCGACCTCGCCGTCAGCGCCCTCAACCCCTCCCTCGACTCCTGGGACCAGTCGCCCTCCGCCACCGCCCTCGAAGCCCTCACCACCCGCGCCCTCGCCGCCCTCGCCTACCCCGACCGCCCCGCACCCGACGCCCTCGTCACCACCGGCGGCACCGAGTCCAACCAGCTGGCGCTGCTCCTGGCCCGGGAGGCGGCGCACGGCCCCGTGGCGCACGGCCCCGCGGCGCCGGTCACTGCGGCGCCGGTCACCGCGGACGAGGGCGCCACCCTCCCCGCCGCCCGTACCGCCCCGGGGCACCGGGCCGCGCCGCCCGGGCCGCTGCGGGTCCTCTGCGGGGCCAACGCGCACCACAGCATCCACCGCTCCGCCTGGCTGCTGGGCCTGCCCGCACCCGAGGTCCTGCCCACGCCGAGCGGCGTCCTGCACCCCGACGACCTGCGCGCCGCCCTCGCCCGCCGCCACCCCGGCCGCACCCTCGTCGTCGCCACCGCCGGCACCACCGACGCCGGCCGCATCGACCCCCTGCCCGCCCTCGCCGACCTGTGCGACGCCCACGGCGCCCGCCTGCACGTCGACGCCGCCTACGGCGGGCCCCTGCTCTTCAGCGACACCCTCAAACCGGCCCTCACCGGACTCGAGCGCGCCCACACCGTCGCCCTCGACCTGCACAAACTCGGCTGGCAGCCCGTCGCCGCCGGGCTGCTCGCCGTCCCCGACGCGGCCGACCTGCGCCCCCTGGCGCACCGCGCCGACTACCTCAACCCCGCCGACGACACCGAGGCCGGCCTGCCCGACCTGCTGCACCGCTCCCTGCGCACCACCCGCCGCCCCGACATCGTCAAGATCGCCGTCACCCTGCGCGCCCTCGGACGCCGCGGCATCGCGGCCCTCGTCGAACACGTCTGCGCCAGCGCCCAGCACCTCGCCGACCTCGTCGAGGCCCACCCCGCCCTCGAACTCCACTCACGCCCCACCATCAGCACCGTTCTCTTCCGCCCCATCGGTGCCGATCCCCACACCACCGCCCGCATCCGTCGCCGCCTGCTGCACACCGGCCACGCCGTCCTCGGCCGCGCCACCACCCCCCAGGGCCTCTGGCTCAAGGCCACCCTGCTCAACCCCCACACCCGCCCCGACGACCTCCGACACCTGCTGACACTCGTGGAAGGCCACACCACCCGATGACCCCGCAGCCCCCCACCTCCGCCCCCGACCAACCCCTCGACCTCGTCGGCGTCGGCATCGGCCCCTTCAACCTCTCCCTCGCCGCCCTCGCCCAGCCCCTGGCCGACCTGCGCATCGCCTTCTACGACCAGAACCCCGCCTTCCACTGGCATCCCGGCCTGCTCATCGACGACACCACCCTCCAGGTCCCCTGGCTCGCCGACCTCGTCACCCTCGTCGACCCCACCAGCCCCTGGTCATTCCTCAACTACCTCAAAAGCCGAGACCGCCTCTTCCCCTTCTACTTCGCCGAGCGCCAGCACATCCACCGCGCCGAATACGACGCCTACTGCCGCTGGGTCAGCCGGCAGCTGACCGGCCTGCACTTCAACCACCACATCGACGCCGTCCGCTGGAACCCCGAACGCGTCCTGTTCGAAATCGACTACACCCAGCTCGACCCCGAGGGCGAAGCCGACGCCCTCGGCCGCGCCTACGCCCGCAACCTCGTCCTCGGCGTCGGCACCGCCCCCTACGTCCCCGAACCCCTGCGCCCCCTCGCCGAGGCCCCCGGCGTCCCCGTCCTGCACTCCGCCGACTACCTCGACCACCGCGACGCCCTGCTCGCCGCCGAGCACATCACCGTCATCGGCTCCGGCCAGTCCGGCGCCGAAGTCCTCCTGGACCTCCTGCGCAACCGCCCCGCCGGCCGCGAGAAGCTCCACTGGCTCGCCCGCACCCCCGCCTTCGCGCCCATGGAGTACAGCAAGCTCGGCCTGGAGCACTTCACCCCCGACTACACCCACTACTTCCGCACGCTCCCCGAGCCCGTGCGCGACCAGGTCCTGCCCCGGCAGTGGCAGCTCCACCAGGGCATCGACAACAACACCATCACCGCCATCCACGACGAGCTCTACCGCCGCAGCCTCCACGGCGGCTGGCCCGACGTGACCCTCACCCCCGGCGTCTTCGTCCGCACCGCCGGCCGCGTCGGCACCACCCGCGTCGAACTCCACCTCGAACACATCCAGCAGGGCAGCCGCTCCCGCCTGACCACCGACGCCGTCGTCCTCGCCACCGGCTACCGCGAACGCCGCGTCGACACCCTCCTCGCCGCCCTCGACCCCTACATCCGCCGCGACTCCAACGGCCGCCCCCGCATCGACGAACACCACCGGCTCGTCCTCGACCCCTCCGTCAAGGGCGCCATCCACGTCCAGAACGCCGAGTCCCACACCCACGGCATCGGCACCCCCGACCTCGGCCTCGCCGCCTGGCGCAGCGCCGTCATCCTCAACGCCCTCGCCGGCAAGACGGTCTACGCCCTGCCCGACCGGACCGCCTTCACCACCTTCGGCCTGGAGCCGCGGCCCGCGCCGCGACCCCAGAACGCCATCGGCGGCCCCGGCTCAGAAAACCGGCACACCATCCCGCGTCAGCTTCCAGTCCACTGACGCGAAACGCTCCACCTCGATCGAGCCCTTCGCCTTCACCCAGCCGATGATCGTGTTACGGATCTCCTCCGAATTCGCCCACACCTGCTTCGCCCCCGCCACGTGCGGGAAATTGCCCCCACCGCTGGCCCGGTAATTGTTCACCGCCAGCACGAACTGCGCCGAGTCGTCGAGCGGCTTGCCGTCGAAGGAGAGATTGACGATCCGCGCCCCCGGCGCCTTCGCGATGTCGATCTCGTACGACAGGCCGCCCACCACGTCGTAGTTGTAGTCCGGAACGCCGTCCGCATTCGTCAGCTTCGCCGGGTCCACCGGCCCACCGGACGGCGTCCGCACGTAGTACCGCGCCGAGAACTCCAGGTAGTCCCGCAGCTGTGCGCCGGTCATCACCCGCGCCTCCAGCGTGTTCTCGAACGGGTACAGACCCGCCACCTGCCGGATCGACACCTTCCCCGACGGCACCCCCGCCGTCCGCGAGAAGCACGACGCCTGCGAGAGGACCGGCAGCGCGGCGTACTGCGTACCCGCCAGCGCCGCCCGCACCGTCTCCACCTGCACGTGGTTGATGAAATCGATGATCGGCGTGTCCTTGTACGCCGCCTCCGCCGCGCTCATCGCCGCCGTCGACGTGCCGATCACCTCATTGACGTAGGCCACCACCTTGCGGTGCTCCGCACCCAGCAGCTTCGTGATCTTCGGGTCCTCGGCGACCGTGTTCGAGTTCAGCACCTTCGCCGACACCGACTCCACCTGCCAGGAGCCCCGCTCCCACACCACGGAGAAGTCGAACAGCGTCAGCCGCTGCCCCCACTTCAGCGGCTCGGAGAGCACGACCTGCTTGCCGGTCTTCTTGTTTGTTACCCGGTACTCCGGGATCTCCGTGTGGGCGTGCCCCACCAGGATCGCGTCGATCCCCGGCACCTGCTCGGCCACCAGTGCCGCCGCGTTCTCCACGTACGGCAGCGCATCACCGTACGAGGACGTGCCGCTCGCACCCGAGTGCGCCGCCACGATCACCACGTCCGCACCCATGGACCGCAGCTTCGGCACCCACTTCGCCGCCTGCTCCTCCAGGCCCGGGAAGACCATCTTCCCCTGCACGTTCGCCTTGTCCCAGATCGCGATGCCCGGATTCGTCAGCCCCAGGACCGCCACCTTCACGTCCCGCCCGTGCGGCGTGCACACCCGCTTCATCACGTACGGACGGAACGCCGGCTTCAGCGTCTTCGCGTCCAGTGCGTTCGCACCGAGCAGTGGGAAACGGCACTGCTCCTCGAACTTCCGCAGCGTCGGAATGCCGTAATTGAATTCGTGATTGCCCAGCGCCGCCGCGTCGTACCCCATCGCGTTCATCGCCCGCGCCATCGGGTGCACCGGACCGTGCGCACCGGTGATCGGATCGACCCGGGCGTAGTAGTACGACAGCTGCGTGCCCTGGATCGTGTCACCCGCATCGATCAGCAGGGTGTTGGCGCGGCCCTTCTCGCCCCGCACCTGGTTCACGAGCGTGGAAATCTTCGCCAGGCCCACGTCGTTGTGCGCCTTGTCGTCGAATTCCGCGTCGGTGAAGTAGTCCCAGTTGAAGACGTTGCCGTGCAGGTCGGTGGTGCCCATCACCGTGAACGCGTACCGCTTCTTCGGCCGGCCGTGGCCCCGGTCCCCGGCGGCGGCCGGAGCCGCCTGGGCCACCCCCGACGCCCCGGCGAGCGCCACTCCGGCGCCCGTGACGGCCGTACGCCCCAGAAAGTCCCTGCGGTTGAGCGGCATGTGTGCTGTTCTCCCCAAGTAGTGGTCGACGCGAAGCAGCGTGGCGTGGTCAACGCGCGTAGATTCGCGTGGATTCGCGCGTTGATTCTGAACCAGCCACCGCCCCGCGCACCACGTACGAAGCACCAAACCTTCACCGCCCGCCGGACCGCTCACCGCGCATGCATCCGGCCGTCGCACGGACGAATCCCCGCAAGCAATCCCATGGAGTGACAAGTCGTTTCATGGGCCTGCGACGCGCCCATCCATGTCGCATGAGCCGTGACGGGTACACAACCAGCCCGGCCGACCGGGCCATAGCCATCGTGGGCGTCTCCTGCCGCCTCCCCGGCGGCATCACCGACCTCACCACCTTCTGGCAAGCCCTCCACGACGGAGCCGACCTCATCGGCGACGTACCCCCCGACCGCTTCCTGACGGAACGGTTCGTCGACACCTCCCGCCCCCGCCCCGGCAAGAGCTACACGCACGCCGGCGGCTTCCTCACCGACATCGCCGGATTCGACGCCGCCCACTTCGGCATCTCGCCGAAGGAAGCCGCACAGATGGACCCCCAGCACCGGCTCCTGCTCGAACTCGCCGCCGAAGCCCTCGACGACGCCGCCATCGCCCCCGACACCCTCGCCGGCACCGACACCGCCGTCCACATCGGCATCTCCGACCACTCCTACGGCGCCCTGCAAATGCTCATGACCGACAGGGTCAACGCCTACACCCTCCTCGGCGCCGCCTCCTCCCTCGCCGCCAACCGCATCTCCCACGCCCTCGACCTGCGCGGCCCCAGCATCGCCGTCGACACCGCCTGCTCCTCCTCCCTCGTCGCCCTCGACCAGGCCTGCCGGGACCTGCTCACCGGCCGCTGCACCACCGCCCTCGCCGGCGGCGCCAACCTGCTCCTGAGCCCCTACCACTACATCGGCTTCTCCCAGGCCGCCATGCTCTCCCCGACCGGCCGCTGCCGCTCCTTCTCCGCCCACGCCGACGGCTACGTACGCGCCGAAGGCGGCGGCATGCTCCTGCTCAAACCCCTGGCCACCGCCCTCGCCGACGGCGACCGCATCCACGCCGTCATCACCGGCACCGCCACCAACTGCGACGGCCGCACCCCCGGCATCGCCCTGCCCCGCCCCGAGGCCCAGGAAGCCCTCCTGCGCGACCTGTACGCCCGCACCGGCACCGACCCCGACGACATCGCCTACCTCGAAGCCCACGGCACCGGCACCCCCGCCGGCGACCCCGCCGAATGCCAGGCCGTCGGACACGCCCTGGCCGTGCACCGCACCCGCTCCGGCGACCTGCCCGTCGGCTCCGTGAAATCCAACCTCGGCCACCTCGAACCCGCCTCCGGCATCGCCGGCCTCCTCAAGGCCCTGCTCGTCCTGCGCCACGGCACCGCCCCGCCCACCCTGCACGCCACCCCGCCCAACCCCCGCATCGACTTCACCGCCCTGCGCCTCGCCCCCGTCCTGCACCCCCTGCCCCTGCACCTCACCCCGCGCAGCGCCGTCGGCGTCAACTCCTTCGGCTTCGGCGGCACCAACGCCCACGCCATCCTCACCCCACCGCCGGCACCGCCCGTACCTGAAGCCGAACCCGGCCCCGGCCCCGAACCCGGACCCGGCCCCGAACCCGGATCCGGCCCCGAACCCGGCCCCGTACGCCTCCGGGGACCCGAGCCCGAACTGCCCTTCCTCGTCTCCGCCCGCACCCCGGCCGCCCTCGACCAAGCACTGCACCGCCACGCCGCACACCTTCAGAGCAGCACCGCGCACACCTACTACGACCTCGCCCACACCGCCTGCCTCAGGCGCGCACAGCACCCCCACCGGGCAGCCGTCCTCGCCACCACCCCCGCACAGGCCGCCCAACGCCTCACCCAGCTCACCCGCACCCCCACCACCCCCGCCGGAGCACGCGCCGCACGCGTCGCCCACGGCCGCATCGTCTTCGCCTTCTCCGGCAACGGCGCCCAATGGACCGGCATGGCCGCCGACCTCCTCGCCACCGACCCCCTCTTCCACCGGGCCGTCGAGGAGATCGACGAAGCACTCGCCCCCCACCTCGGCTGGTCCGCCCTCGAAGCCCTCACCACCCGCGCCCCCCTCGACCGCACCGAGACCGCCCAGCCCCTGCTGTTCACCGTCCAGGCCGCACTCGTCACCTGGCTGCACCACCACGGCATCCACCCCGACGCCGTCACCGGCCACAGCGTCGGCGAAATCGCCGCCGCCCACACCGCAGGAGCACTCACCCTCACCGACGCCGCCCGCGTCGTCGCCGCCCGCGCCACCGCCCAGGCCCCCACCGCCGGCAGCGGCACCATGGCCGCCGTCCCCCTCTCACCCCGGCAGGCCACCGACCTCGTCGCCGGCCACCCCCACCTCGAACTCGCCTGTCACAACACCCACCGCGACGTCACCCTCACCGGCCCCCACGAACACATCACCCGACTCGTGGAACACCTCTCCGCACAAGGCACCGACTGCACCCTGCTCCCCCTCGACCACGCCTTCCACAGCCGCGCCATGGACCCCATCGAAAAACCCCTGCGCACCGCCCTCGAAGGCCTCACACCCCGCCCCACCCGCATCCCGATGATCTCCACCGTCACCGGCCGGCCCGTCCACGGCACCGAACTCGACGCCGGCTACTGGTGGCACAACATCCGCCACCCCGTCCTCTTCGCCCCCGCCGTCCACCACCTGCTCGACCACCACCACGACGTCCTCATCGACATCGGACCCCACCCCGTCCTGCGCCCCTACCTCCGCCGCCTCACCGAGAACACCCCCACCCCCATCGCCCTCCCCACCACCCTCACCCGCGACACCCCCGCAACCGACGCCCTCCACACCACCCGCGCCCACCTCCTCGCAGCAGGCGCAGGCCCCCACCCCCGCACCCACTTCCCCCGCCCCGGCAAGGTCACCGACCTCCCCACCTACCCCTGGCAACACGAACGCCACTGGAACGGCACCCCCGCCACCTGGACCGGGGGAGAGGGCACCGGCCACTACGACCACCCCCTCCTCGGGGACCGCCCCCCCCCCCCCCCCCCCCCCCCCCCCCCCCCCCCCCCCCCCCCCCCCCCC
>NZ_BAAASL010000026.1:0-101065 GCF_039532865.1 Streptomyces luteosporeus | reverse complement strand
CGGTCGAGGGCATGGCCACCGCCATCCCCTTCCACCGCGCCGTCGTCGCCGACCCCGCCTTCACCGACGACCCCTTCCACGTCCACACCCGCTGGATCGAAACCGAATTCGACAACCAAATCCCCCCGTATGCGGGAGCAGCCGGTGCGGAGGACGAGGAGGGCGAAGGTGGCCGCGAGACCGTCGTGGTCGAGGTCGGCGGCAAGCGCCTGGAAGTCTCCCTGCCCGCCTCCCTGGGCATGACCCTCGCCCGCACCGCCGCCGCAGGCGGCGCCAAACCCAAGCGCCGTGCGGCGAAGAAGTCCGGCTCCGCCCTGACCGGCGACACCCTCGCCTCCCCCATGCAAGGCACCATCGTCAAGGTCGCCGTCGAGGACGGTCAGGTCGTCCAGGAGGGTGATCTGGTGGTGGTTCTGGAGGCCATGAAGATGGAGCAGCCGATCACCGCCCACCGGGCCGGTACGGTCAAGGATCTGGCCGCCGAGGTCGGTGCCTCGGTCGCGTCCGGCGCCGCGATCTGCGAGATCAAGGACTGATCCTCTGCATTTCCTATGAGCGTGCTGTGCGTTCGACGAACGAATGTTCTGTTTGCGTAGATAAGTGCGCTCTTCGGGTGAACTTTCCGGGCATATGTGTGGCGCGCCGCGCTTTGCGGCATGCACTGGACATATGCTGGCACGCCGTTTTGGCGGCCCTGGGCATCGGAACCGACGCGACTGGGAGGCCGTCATGGCGACGCTGTGCAGACCGGCCATTGCCGTTCCCGAGCACGTGATCACCCGGGAACAGACGCTGGAGCTCGCACGGACGCTCCACGCCGACCATCCTCAGCTGGAGCTCGCCCTCCGGCTGATCGGCAACACCGGCGTGCAGAAACGACACCTCGTACAGCCGATCGAAGACACGCTCAAGCACCCGGGCTTCACCGTGCGCAACGCCCGGTACGAGCGCGAGGCCAAGGCCCGGGTGCCCGACGTGGTGAACAGGGCGCTGGACCACGCGGAGCTCACCCCCCGCGACATCGATTTGATCGTGTATGTGTCCTGTACAGGCTTCATGATGCCGTCGCTGACGGCATGGATGATCAATACGATGGGCTTCCGCCACGAGACCCGGCAGCTTCCCATCGCCCAGCTGGGCTGTGCCGCGGGCGGCGCCGCCATCAACCGGGCACACGACTTCTGCCAGGCCTACCCGCGGTCCAATGTGCTGATCGTGGCGTGCGAGTTCTGCTCGCTGCTCTACCAGCCCACGGACCTGGGCGTGGGCAACCTGCTCTCCAACGGCCTCTTCGGCGACGCCCTGGCGGCCGCCGTGATGCGCGGGGAGGGCGGTACGGGCGTACGGATCGAGCGCAACGGCTCGCACCTGGTGCCGGACACCGAGGAGTGGATCTCCTACGCGGTGCGGGACACCGGCTTCCACTTCCTGCTGGACAAGCGGGTGCCGGGCACGATGGCGATGCTGGCACCGGCGATGCGCGACATGGCCGAACCGCACCAGTGGGACGTCTCCGAGCTCGACTTCTACATCGTCCACGCGGGCGGCCCGCGCATCCTCGACGACCTCGGCCACTACCTGGGGTTGCCGCTGGAGACCTTCCGCTACAGCCGGGAGACGCTCACCGAGCGCGGCAACATCGCCAGTGCCGTCATCTTCGACGCCCTGGAGCGGCTCTTCGTGGACGGCGGGGCCCACGACGGGGCCCGCGGCATCATCGCCGGCTTCGGGCCGGGCATCACCGCCGAGATCGCGCTGGGCACCTGGACGGAGAAGGGCGTCGGCGACAGCTCGGCGGAGCGCGCGTCGGCCGTCCTGCCGGCGTGAGGAGGCCCACGGGGGACCGGCCGGCCCCGGGACGTGAGAAAGGGGGGCCCGGGGCCGGCACGCGGGCGCAGGGGGCCTTCGGCAGGCCCCAGGAGGCTCTTACAGGTCGAACTCGGCGGGGTTGATGCCCAGCGCGAAGCACGCCTCGCGGACGACGGCCTGCTCGTCCTTGTCGAAGTTGCCGTCGGCGCCGCCGATCACGATGCCTATCTGGATCACCGCGCGCGCCTCGGTCGGCTTCTTGTGCACCTTGCCGATGACCTGCATGACGCTGACCTTGCCGAAGTCGAAATCGGTCGTCAGCTTCTGGCAGTAGTCGTTGAAACGGGCCTGCAGGTCGTCGGCGGGGAAGTTGCGCAGGACGTCGTTGGTGGCGATCAGCGAGGCGACGCGCTGCCGCTCCGAGGCGTCGATCGAACCGTCGGCGGCCGCCACCAGCGCGCACATCGCCATGCTCGCGTCACGGAATGCGCCGCTCTTGAGCTCGTTCTTCTTCGCCAGCAGCTGGCCCTGCATCGTCGTGGCCGAGTCCTTGAACCGGTCCCAGAGCGCCATGTGCGTCCTTCTCCTTGTGCGAATAGGGGTGCACAGGGAGAACCGTCGCGGACGTTAAAGAAGTTCCCAAGAACGGGAAAGGGCGGGGAAAGCGTCGTTATCCGGCCAGCGGATCCAGGTGCATCGGCCGCACCTTCCCCTCGATCATCGCGCCCAGCCCCATCACCGCACACACGTCCGGCTTGTCGGCGATGCGCACCACCATGCCGGTGGCCTGCTCGATCATCATGTCCAGCCCCGGCAGCATCGCACTGCCGCCCGCGAGCATCACCCCGCGCTCGGCGAGGTCGGCCACCAGGTCCGGCGGGCACTCCCGCAGCACCCGGCCGATCGCGTCGATCACCGCCGTCAGCGGCGTGTGCACGGCCTCCCGCACGTGAGCGGTGTTGACCAGCACCGTACGGGACAGGCCCGTGG
This sequence comes from Streptomyces luteosporeus, assembly GCF_039532865.1. NCBI lineage: Bacteria > Bacillati > Actinomycetota > Actinomycetes > Kitasatosporales > Streptomycetaceae > Streptomyces > Streptomyces luteosporeus. The sequence goes on along the minus strand of NZ_BAAASL010000026.1, from coordinate 98,266 downwards.
CCACGTCGCGGCCGCGCACCTCCGCCTCCGTACCCATCCGCGCCGGATCGAACAACGCCAGGTGCAGCGGGTGCAGCCCCTGCGACGGCAGCATCAGCTCGTGCTCGCTGCGCAGGTGCTGGATGACCGCGTAGTCGATGGCGTCCCCGCCGACCTGCACCTTCTCCGCCGCCACGATGGAGCCCAGCGACAACACCGCGATCTGCGTGGACGCGGCCCCGCACATCACGATCATCGTCGCCTCGGGCTGCTCCACCGGCAGCCCGCAGCCGACGGCCGCGGCGATCAGCGCGTCCACCAGCTCCACCCGCCGCGCCCCCAGCGCCGTGAGCACCTCCACGGCCGCCCGCTGCGCGATCGGCTCCGCGTCGTGCGGCAGGCACACCGCGGCCCGCAGCATCGGCTTGCGGCGCCAAGCACGGCGGATCTTGTCGTTGACCAGAAAGCGCAGCATGCGCTGCGCCATGTCGATGTCCACGACGGTGCCGCCGGAAATGGGCCGCACCACCCGGATGTGCCCCGGCGTCCGCCCGGCCATCCCGCCGGCCAGCGTGCCCACGGCGATCAGGGACCCGGTGCGGCAATTGACCGCGGCGAGACTCGGCTCGTCCACGACCAGGCCGCTGTCCCTGAGGTAGACGCGGGTCCTGGACGCTCCGAGGTCGACGGCCACGGTGCAGCGCGTGAGCTGTTCGAGACTGAGGGTCATCAGATCTGGTCCTGCCCTGCTCGACGCCAATGATCCAAGGCCATCGTGCAAGGCGCCGCGCCGCACTGCCCGCGGAAAGGGGCCGGGTGTGTGAGGGCCGGTCGCGTGAACCGGTCCGTGTGCGCCGGGCCGCGTGAATCGGGCCGTGTGGACCTTGCCGTGTGAACCGGACGGAGAAGGACACCCCCGTCGCCCGCCTCCGCCCCGGCTCACGCAGCTGAGTCTGGCAGGGGGGTCTGACAACGGCCTAAGCTCGAAGATATGACCGACCCGAGCACCTGGCGGGTCGCCGAGGGCAGGCCCTGCACCCACCTCGGCGAGGTCCGCGACGTGAAACCGCGCACCCCGGAGGGGTGCGAGGAGTGCCTGCGCATCGGCAGCACGTGGGTCCACCTGCGCGAGTGCCTGGTGTGCGGCCACATCGGCTGCTGCGACAGCTCCCCCCACCAGCACGCGAGCGCCCACGCGCGCACGACCCCCGGCCACGACGTGGCCCGCTCGGCGGAGCCGGGCGAAACCTGGGCCTGGTGCTACGTGGACGCGACCCTGCTCCTGCCGGACTGACACCCCCGGCATTCCGGAGCCGGATCACTCGGAGGTTCGGCTTCCGCGAAGGAGTCGTGAAGTAGTGGGAGGGACACCGTCAGTGCACGTGCATCGGCTCATGCAGGGGCACATGAACGGGGCTATGATCCGGAGGAGTTGACGTCCTCGAATCGTTGTTCTGGATACGAGGATGGCCCCAGCAACGATCCGGGAGTCTCCAGTGGCCCAGGCGTACAACGGAATGGCCGCCTCGGACATCCAAGATGTCGTGTGGCGAAAGAGCCGCTACTCCAACTCCCAGGGTTCGTGCGTGGAGTTCGCGAAGTTGCCGGGTGGCGGGATTGCCGTGCGCAACTCCCGCCACCCGGACGGTCCGGCGCTCGTGTACACACCCGCCGAGATCGAAGCCATGGTGCTCGGCATCAAGGACGGCGAATTCGACTACCTGCTGCGCGACTAACCCCGTGATCTAGTCGCGCCCGCGTGGCAGCCGGAACAGAGCCCAGACGACCTTGCCGTGGGTCGCCCCGGCGAGCGGGTGCCAGCCCCACGCGTCGCTGAACGACTCCACGAGGAACAGCCCGCGTCCGCGCTCGGCACCGGCATCGGCCTCGCCCGCGGCCGGCCCCGGTCCCGTTTCGCTCGGATCGCGCACCGCGCACACCAGCCGTGACGTCCACCGCATCAGATGCAGCCGCACCAGGGGTTCGGCCCCCCGACCCCACCCCAGGTCGGCCATCTCCGCCATTCCTTCGAACCGGGCCATCCGGTCCGCCGGCAGGGCGTAGCGCATCGAATTGGTCACCAGCTCGGACACGACGAGCGCCACCTCGTCGAAGAGCGTCCCCAGCTCCCACTGGTCGAGCGTGGCCCGCGTGAACTGCCGGGCGCTGCCGACCGCTTCGAAGCAGGGCGGGAGCGTACAGGAGGCCGAGGTGGAGTCGGTGGACGGGTCGATCGGAGGAAGCCCTCGCCATAAGGGTGAGAGCACAGTCGATCCTTCGGTACCCATCCGAGGCACTCCTGGCAATCGAGGACGTGACGTGCACGTGTGCGAGCTCCATGGTTGCCAATGCGCCCGGCGGATGCAAGGGCAGATGCACGTGCACGAGGCGGATTTGGGGGCGCACAGGGGGTTCGGTGCCAATTCTCCCTACGCCCCCCGTCGTAGAGCTCCTGCCCGTGGCCGGTCTGCGTAACCGCACCTGCACGCAACGGAGCCCGGAGATGGCAGACTTCGGCGCCGGGGGCTGCGGGGGTCGCCCCGGAAAGGCCGTAGACCGCGACCGGGAGCGGGGCCGGGCAGGACCGGCGGCCGTCCCGGCGAGAGGAAGGGTCCCACAGATGGCCACGAGCGAGTCGAGCGGTTCGGTGGTGCGACGCATCCTGCTGGGCTCCCAGCTGAGGCGGCTGCGCGAGGCGCGCGGCATCACGCGCGAGGCGGCCGGCTACTCGATCAGGGCGTCCGAGTCGAAGATCAGTCGCATGGAGCTGGGCCGGGTGAGCTTCAAGGCGCGGGACGTGGAGGACCTGCTCACGCTGTACGGGGTCGGTGACCCCGCCGAGCGCGAGGCGCTGCTGGGTCTGGCCCGGGAGGCCAACGTCGCCGGCTGGTGGCACAGCTACAGCGATGTGCTGCCGGGGTGGTTCCAGACGTACGTGGGCCTGGAGGGTGCGGCCTCCGAAATAGCGATCTACGAGGTGCAGTTCGTGCACGGCCTGCTGCAGACGGAGGGCTACGCCCACGCCGTCGTCGTGCGCGGCCAGCCGGGCGCGGACGCCGCCGAGACCGAGCGCCGGGTCTCGCTGCGCATGGAGCGCCAGAAGCTGCTGTTCTCGGAGCGGGCGCCGCGTTTCCACGCCGTCCTCGACGAGGCGGCGCTGCACCGCCCGTACGGTGATGAAACGGTCATGCGCAATCAGCTGCAGCACCTCATCGACATCTCCGAGCAGCCCAATGTGACCCTGCAGGTGATGCCCTTCGCCCACGGCGGGCATGCCGGCGAGGGCGGTGCCTTCACGCTGCTGCGCTTCCCCGAGTCCGACCTGGTCGACCTCGTCTACCTGGAGCAGCTGACCAGCGCGCTCTACCTGGACAAGCCCGAGGACGTGGCCCAGTACGCGCGGGTGATGGAGCGCCTGCACGCCGACAGCCTGTCCCCGGCGAGGACGCGCGACCACATCTCCGCTCTGCTGCAACGCCTGTGACGTGACTGGCACGCGCGTACGATGACGTCCGGTCGGAGGAACGAACGCCGGCACGAACGCCGGCACTCATGCCGGTACGAACGTCGGTACGCACAGCGGTACACCCCTCGGTACGCACAGGTACGCACAGGTACGCAGAGCCTCGCAGACGGGATGGCGCATGTCCTACGGATCCAGTTTCGACGCGTTAGCGGCCCAGTACATAGACGGCGAGTGGCGGGCCGGCACCGGCTCGTGGGACATCGTCGACTTCAACCCGTACGACGGTGAGAAGCTCGCCTCCATCACCGTGGCGAGCGTCGCCGAGGTCGACCTGGCCTACCGGGCCGCCGAGCGCGCCCAGCCGGCCTGGGCCGCCACCAATCCGTACAAGCGCCGCCTGGTCTTCGAGCGCGCCCTGCGTCTGATCGACGACCACGAGGAGGAGCTGGCCGCCGCCATCACCGCCGAGTGCGGCGGCACGGCCACGAAGGCCGCCTTCGAGCTGCACCTGGCCCGCGAGTTCCTGCGGGAGGCGATCCAGCTGGCCCTGCGGCCCGAGGGCCGCATCCTGCCCTCCCCGGACGACACCAAGGAGAACCGCCTCTACCGGATACCGGTGGGCGTCGTCGGGGTGATCAGCCCCTTCAACTTCCCGTTCCTGCTGTCCTTGAAGTCGGTCGCGCCCGCGCTCGCGCTGGGCAACGCGGTCGTCCTCAAGCCGCACCAGAACACCCCGGTGTGCGGCGGCACCCTGGTCGCCCGGCTGCTGGAGGACGCCGGCCTGCCCGGGGGCGTCCTCAACGTCGTCGTCACCGACATCGCCGAGATCGGTGACGCGCTCATCGAGCACCCGGTGCCGAAGGTCATCTCCTTCACAGGCTCCGACAAGGTCGGCCGGCACGTGGCCACCGTCGCCGCGTCCCACTTCAAGCGCACCGTCCTGGAGCTCGGCGGCAACAGCGCGCTGATCGTCCTCGACGACGCGGACGTCGACTACGCGGTGGACGCCGCCGTTTTCAGCCGTTTCATCCACCAGGGCCAGGTGTGCATGGCCGCCAACCGCATCCTCGTCGACCGGACGGTGGAGGAGGAGTTCACGCGGAAGTTCGTCGCCAAGGTGCGCACCCTGAAAGTCGGCGACCCGTGCGACCCGGCTACGCACATCGGCCCGCTCATCAACTCGGGACAGGCGGAGGCGATCACCAGCCTGGTGGAGCAGTCGGTCGCGGACGGCGCCACGGCCCTGCTGCGCGGGGTGACGGACGGCAACCTCGTCGCCCCGACCGTCCTGACCGGGCTGCCGCCCGATTCGCCCGTCCACGGACAGGAGATCTTCGGCCCGGTCGCGGTGATCGTCCCCTTCGACGGCGAGGAGGAGGCCGTACGCATCGCCAACGCCACCCCGTACGGGCTGAGCGGCGCCGTCCACACGGGCGACGTGGAGCGGGGCGTGCGCGTGGCCATGCGCATCGAGACCGGCATGGTGCACGTGAACGACGCGACCGTCCACGACGAGCCGATCGTGCCGTTCGGGGGCGAGAAGCACTCGGGCGTGGGGCGGCTGAACGGGGAGTCGATGGTGGAGGCGTTCACCACGACGAAGTGGGTCTCGATCCAGCACGGCCGCAGCAGATTCCCGTTCTGAGACTCGCCGGGTGTGACATGCCGGACCTGCAGGCCGCATATCGGACCGCGTCTGACCTAGTCGCGCCCTACTGTTGATCTGTCAGCAAGCAGCAGCCGCGGTGGACGAAAGGCGACCTCACCCATGCCCACGCATGTGATCGAGAAGGACCCGGCCGACGAGCGCAGCACCCTGCTCGCCTTCCTCGACGCCCAGCGCGGCGGCCTCCGCCGCGCCGTCCTGGGCCTCACGGAGGAGCAGGCGGCCACGAGGCCCAGCGCCAGCGAGCTGTCGCTGTCCGGCCTCCTCAAGCACGTGATCGAGACCGAGCAGACGTGGGTGCGCCGCGCCGAGGGCCTGCCGCCGGCCATTGCGCGCGACGAATCGAACTGGGGAGATTCCTTCCGCCTCCTGGAGGGCGAGTCGGTCACCGGGCTGCTGGCCCACTGGGCCGGCGTCGCGGCGGAGACCGAGCGCTTCGTGCACTCGGTGCAGAGCCTGGAGGAAACGTTCGCTCTTCCGGAGGCCCCCTGGTTCCCGCCGGGCGAGCGGGTCTCCGTGCGCTGGGTGGTGCTGCACCTGATCGAGGAGATCGCCCGGCACGCCGGCCACGCGGACGTCATCCGCGAGTCGCTCGACGGGAAGACGGCCTTCGAACTGGTGGCGATCGAGGCGGAGGGCCGGGGCGGGACCGCCTAGGCTGGTCCGGGTCAGAACCCGAGCGGCCGCGGCAAGCGGCCGCGCGAAGCGGTACGAGGCAGTACGAGAGCGGTACGAAAGATGTCGGCGATCCGGCTGCTGGTCCTGGGCTCGGTGCGGCAGCACGGCCGCGCCCACGGCTACCAGGTGCGGGGCGACCTGGAGATGTGGGGCGCCCAGGAGTGGTCCAACGCCAAGCCCGGCTCGATCTACCACGCCCTGAAGACCATGGCCAAGCAGGGCCTGCTCGTCGCCCACGACACGGCCCCCAGCGAGGCCGGCGGCCCGCCCCGTACGGAGTACGAGCTGACGGCGGCGGGCGAGGCGGAGTACTTCTCCCTCCTGCGCACCGCCCTGGCCTCCCACGACCAGCGGGTCGACGTGCTGACCGCCTGCGTCGGCTTCCTGGTCGACCTGCCGCGCGCCGAGGCCGTCGCCCTGCTGCGGCAGCGCGTGGCGGCCCTGGAGGCGTGGCGGGAGGACATCCGCCGCCGCTGGACGCCGGGGGAGGGCGAGGACTGGCGGCACATCGCCGAGATCGGCGTCCTGTGGGAGGACATCGCCGCCGGCGGCGCCCGCTGGGCGCGCGGCCTGATCGAGCGGCTGGAGGCGGGGGCGTACGTGATGGCCGACGAGGGCGACCCGTGGGAAGGCGTCGTGCGCTGAGCACGCGCCCCGGGTCGCGCACGGCGGCGCCTGGCCGGTTGCGTTCGCACGTGCTGACAGTGCCGTGCAACCGATTGAGGGGCCCCGGCCCCTTCCCTACGCTCCCCGCGTGAGGATTCCCACCGAACCCATCGGCAGCATCCCCCGACCCCCCGAGCTGCTCGACGCCATGGCGGCTCACGCCTCCGGCAAGATCGACGAAGACGGTCTCGCCGCCGCCCGGGACCGTGCGGTCCGCGACACGATCCGCCGTCTGGAGGACCTCGGCTCCGCGGTGGTCACCGACGGCGAACAGTCCAAGCCGAGCTTCGCGACCTACCCCCTGGCGGGCCTGCCCGGCCTGTCGCCCGACGGCGTGGTCATCCCCTTCGCGGACGGCCACACCCGCCGGCTCCCCGCCCTGACCTCGGGCCCCTTCCGCTACGGCGTCCGGGCCGCCACGTACCTGCGGGCGGCGCAGGCCCACGCGACCGTACCCGTGAAGCAGGCGGTGATCGCCCCCTCGGCGCTCAGCCTGCTCTACCCGCCCACCGGCATCGACGGCTACCCGAGGGAAGCCTTCCTCGACGACCTGGCCGACGAGGCCGAGGCGGACATCCGCGCCTGCCTCGACGCCGGCGCCCACGCGGTCCAGCTCGACTTCACCGAGGGCCGCCTGTCCCTGAAGCTCGACCCCTCGGGCGGCGTCCTGGACGCCTTCATCGCCCTGAACAACCGCGTCCTGGAACGCTTCTCGGACGCCGAACGCGCCAGGATCGCCGTTCACACCTGCCCCGGCGGCGACCAGGACTCCACCCACAGCCTGGACGTCGACTACGCGGCCCTCGTGCCCAAGCTCCTCCAGCTGAAGGCCGGCGCCTTCTTCGTCCAACTGGCGAGTGAACCGGATCCGGACAAAGTCCTGCAGGTCCTGGCCGACCATCTGCCGGACGGGGTCCGGCTGTTCGTGGGCGTGACGGACCCGGTCGACCCGCGCGTCGAAACCCCCGAGGAGGTCCGCGACCGCGTCCTCGCGGCCGCCCGCCACCTCCCGGCCGACCGCCTGGGCACCTGCGACGACTGCGGCTTCGCCCCGTTCGCCGACGACACCTCGACGTCCCGGGAAACGGCCTTCGCCAAGATCCGCGCCAGGATCGAGGGCACGGCACTGGCGGAACAGGCCCTCCAATGAAACGCCTGCCGGCCGGGGGCCCGGGGTCCCCGGCCGGCAGGAGCCGTTCTGCAGGGAACGACGGCACTAATGCCGGAAGGCGTCCTTGGCGTGCTCGCCGGCCTGCTTGGCGTCCGCCTTGCTCTGCTCGGCCTTCCCGCGCGCCCGCTTGGCGTCATTGCCCGTGAGCGATCCGGCCGCCTCCTTGGCCTTGCCCTTGGCCTTGTCGGCCAGGTTCCGCGCCTTCTTCTCGGCACTCATACGATGCCTCCAGGATTCGCGTCGGCGTCCTTGACTCCGGTTCGTCTTCCTCCCCGGAGCCCCGGCAAACCCCAGGGCCCCGTAAGGGGCGCGGGGCATGTCCCGTGGATCGTGCAGCGCCCCGTCAGGGGCGCGGGGAACTGCGCGACAAGCCACGACGCGCCCGCAGACGAAGCGCCGTGCGTGTCGGCCGCAGGCCGCCGCCGGATCTTCGTCAGGCGACACCACGGCGCCCCGTAGGGGCGCGGGGCAGTGTCGATCTGCGGCTCCGCCGCGCGGGCGCGACAAGCCACAATGCGCCCGCAGACGAAGTGCCGTGCTGCGCCCGGACCCCCGCGGCGGCAGCCGCAGATCGACATTGCGCCGCGCGCCTAGGAAGGGACGGTGCGCGATCCGAAGTCGGCGAACCTCGCCCCGACGGATAACGCGGAGCCCACCGCATGGTCCATGGCGTGGAGCACACCACGGACCGGCGAGGTGATCAGGAATTCACCGTGAGCCGTGGAAACCCGCAACAACGGCTCACCATGGGCCACGGGTTCTCCCGGCACCTTGCACCGAAGCACCACGGTGACCGCCCGACCCGTCCCGTTCCGGCCGGGAAGCGCCGGCATGAAGAGCGTGTCACGGCCCGCGACAATGCCGAAGCGCGCAGGCACGACCGCAAGGGGCGGCGCAGACGGCGCAGGCGCCGAAGGAGGGGCAGGCGCCGCAGGCTCCGCAGGGACGGGCTGCGTAGTCAGGTACTTCGTCTCCGCGACCTGCTCGGCGATGAAACTCGTGACGTCGCCAGGCCACACGGCAGCACCGCCGGCCTGCGCGGCGCAGTGGTCCAGGAGGGCGGACAGGCCCGGCCGATCGCCCGGGTCCTTGCCCAGAGCGGCACGGATCAGCGGGACGAGACCCGCCGGCACGCCGGAGAGGTCCGGCTCGTCGTGGACGACGCGGTACGCCACGGCCGCCGCCGGCCCCACCCCGAAGGGGCTGCGCCCGGTGGCCGCGTACACCAGCACACCGGCGAGGCAGAAGACGTCGCTCGCCGGTGTCGCCTCCCGCCCCAGCATCTGTTCCGGCGACATGAAGGCCGCGGTGCCGATGACGCCCGATTGCGTCAGGTGGGAGGTGGCATCCAGCGCCCGGGCGATGCCGAAGTCGATCAGGCGGGGTCCGTCGTCGGCGAGGACGACGTTGCCGGGCTTGAGGTCGCGGTGCACCACGCCGCAGGCATGAACGGCCCCGAGCCCCTCGGCCAGCCCCGCCCCCAGCGCCGCCACGGCAGCCGCCGGCATCGGGCCGCACCGCTCGACCGCCTCCTGCAGGGAGGGGCCGGGGATGTAGGACGTCACCAGCCACGGCGGATCGGCGTCGGTGTCCGCTTCGACGACCTGCGCCGTGTAGAAGCCGTTGACCCGGCGGGCCGCCGCGACCTCCTGGGCGAACCGGCGGCGGAAGACCGCATTCTCGGCGAGCTCCGGCCGCACCACCTTCACCGCGACCGCCCGCCCTCCGCGCGAGCGCCCCAGGAACACCCGGCCCATGCCCCCGCTGCCCAGACGCGCGAGCAGACGGTACGGCCCGACCTCCCGTGGATCAGCGGGCAGCAAAGGCATCATCAGGTCGCGCCCCCGTCGTCGTGGCGGATGATGGCAACAACTCGCCGGTGTGAGAAGAAGTATGGCGTGCAACCGAGCGCGACAGGAGAGGTGAAGACGAATGCCTGAGAGGCCCCGCGACGATTGCAACGATCAGGACGAAGCATTCCTGGGCCGCCTCACGGAACGCCTCTCCGCGCTGCCGACCGTGGAGGCCGTCACACTGGGCGGCTCGCGCGCGCAGGGCACGCACACGCCCGACAGCGACTGGGACACCGCCGTCTACTACCGCGGCGCCTTCGACCCCGCCGACCTGCGCGCCCTCGGCTGGCCGGGCGAGGTCTCCGGGATCGGCGAGTGGGGCGGCGGGGTGTTCAACGGTGGGGCGTGGCTGACGGTCGAAGGACGTCGGGTGGACGTCCACTACCGCGACCTCGACGTCGTCGAACACGAACTCGCCGAGGCGGAGCAGGGCCGCTTCCACTGGGAACCGCTGATGTTCCACCTGGCCGGCATCCCCAGCTACCTCGTGGTCGCGGAGCTCGCGATCAACCGCGTCCTGCACGGTACGCTCCCGCGCCCGCCGTACCCACAGGCACTGCGCGAGTCCGCCCCCGCCTTCTGGCGCGGCAACGCGCACCTCACCCTCACGTACGCCCGCGCCAACCACGCCCCGCACGGCAGGCTCACCGAGGTGGCGGGAGCCCTCTCCACCGCGGCGATGCAGACCGCCCACGCGGTGCTGGCGGCACGCGGCGAGTGGGTGACCAACGAGAAGACCTTGCTCCAGCGGGCCGGCCTCCGCGAGGTCGACCGCGCCCTGGCCGGCCTGAAGCCGGACCCGGACGCCCTGCAGACGGCGATCACGGAGGCGGAAGCGCTCTTCGCTGCGGCGGGCTGCTCCTAGTCTGTAGCAAGCGTTGCGGAGGGGAGGCGGGCCGGGATGCAGGGCCACAACACGCGCAGCACGGTGACGAATTCGCAGGCCGGAGTGATTGCGCAGGGCCACACGGTGAACGTGTACGTGCCCCTACCCCACGACCCCCCGCCCCCGCGCGACCCGTGGGTGGAACTGGCAGCAGAGTCGAGCGTCTGGCGCCACGTCCCACCCGATCGCGACGCCGAGCCGCTGCGGCAACTGGTCGTCGACGTGGTGACGGCACTGGCCGACCTACGGGACGCGGTGAACGTACCGGATGACCCATGGATACGGGACGAGGGCGTCGTCCACCGGTTCGCGGAATGCGTGGAGGATCTGCTCGCCGCGGACGGCGACCTCGACGTCCACCCGGCGGAGGCCGCACTCCTCACCCTGACCCCATTCCTCTACCGCACGCACTACCTGCAGCTGACAGCGGCGATGCGCAACGCCGCCGACCCGTCGTTCACCGCGTTCGCCGAGAGCCACGACTTCCTCATGAGCCGGGCCAGGCAGAGCTCCGAGGAGACAGTGCGAACCCTCACCAGCTGGCTGTTCCACCGCTGGTTGGTGCAGAGGGAGGAGTTCGCGGGCCCGCAGCAGGTCCGCCGGCTCCTGGAGGACATCGGCGACCCGGCCGACGCGATGGGCGAGATCCTGGACGTACGCCGCGTCTGCCGCGTCCTGCACGGCCTGCGCCGCGGGGCGGACGTGTGCAACCGAGAGTTCCTCGACGACCTGCCCGCCGACGACGCGGTACGCCTCCGGCGCGGTGGCCCGCAGCGCATCCGCGACCAGCGCCTGGTCCTCCTCCTGGCCCTCGCCTACGGCATGAGCCGCGACATCACGGCCCTCCCCCAGATCGTGGTCGAACACGTGGGCATCCCCGACCCCGTAGACCTGGACCAACTCCACCGCACCCTCGCCCGCTCCGCCTGGGGCGGCTCCCGCGACCTGCCGGTACTCCGGGCGGAGTGCCACCACGCGGCGGTGATCGAGGGCCTGCGCGAGTACGTGACGCGCACGGACGAGCTACTGGCGGCGGTACGCCGCACGGCCCACGAACGAATCACCCACCCCTTCCCCACCCTCCCCGCCCGCCTCTCCTCCGACGAGGTCACCCCGGCCGATGACGTCGTCAAAGGCTGGGCGGGCTTCCGCCTGGACGAACGCCGCGTCCGCGACCTCCTCCTGGGCGTCCAGCTCTACAAGGACCGCGACCTGGCGATCCGCGAGCTCTACCAGAACGCCCTGGACGCCTGCCGCTACAGACGAGCCCGGACCGAATACCTGGACCGGACGAGGGCGGCGACGTACGCGTACGAGGGCCGCATCACCTTCGACCAGGCCACGGACGAGGACGGCCGCGAATACGTCGAGTGCCACGACAACGGCATCGGCATGGGCGAATCCGAACTCCGCGGCGTCTTCTGCAAGGCGGGCTCGCGTTTCGTGGACCAGCTGGACTTCAAGCTGGAGCGAGCGGATTGGGGGAAGGCCGACCCGCCGGTGGAGTTCTACCCGAACAGCCGCTTCGGCATCGGCGTACTGAGCTACTTCATGCTGGCGGACGAAATGCGGGTACGGACGTGCCGCATGGACGCGAAGGGTGACTTGGGGCCGGTGCTGGAGGTCCGGGTCTTCGGCCCGGGCCACCTGTTCCGGATCGTGGAGGTGAAGGAACGGGGGGAGGAGACGGACGCGGGCACGCGGGTACGGCTGTACTTGCGGGAGCCACGGGCAGGTTGGTCCTGCGCGGACGTATTGGAACGGCTGTTGGGAATTGCGGAGTTCCTGACGGCGGTCCGGCACGGGGGCCGTACGACCGATTGGGAACCGGGCGTGTTACGCCCCCGAGAAGGCCCGAAGGGCGAGAACTTCGGCATCAACGCTCATGGTGCCCTGGTCCCATGGGCCGACCCGCCGGCCGGGGCCCAGGTGATCTGGTGCGAGGAGGGCGGGGCGCTTCTTGTCGACGGCCTGGTCGTCCAGCCGACGGTGCGGCGTGGCGTGCTGGCGACACTGGACAGCCGGCCCAGGGGAGTCGTGGTCAACCTTTCCGGCCCCCTGACTCCGGCCCGGCTCTCGGCGGACAGGGCGAACGTCCTGGACGACGTCTCCGGCACGCTGCAGGAGATCCTCAGCAGTGCCGCCCACGACTTGGTGCGCATTGATGCGCCACTGCCCAGTTACGAGTGGATCGTTCACGCAGCGAGCGCCAACGGAGCACTCGGGGACCTGTTGACGGTCGCGGCGATGCATGCTGGTCGGACGTTCCACCTCGATGGGTGCACCCTCTCGTTGGAACAGCAAGGGTGCTTCCCCGCCGACTTGTCGATTATCGCCGAGGAGCTTACGGACCGGGAGTCACGGTTCTGGGTATCCGGCTTCCCACCTGACCACATCGTGTTGTGGCGGCTGTTGGCTCACCGGGCCGAAGCCGTCCTCGAAGAGCTCACCGCGGTATGTCCCGAGCTCGCAGAGGTCCGCGACGTGCGATTGGCGTTGCCGTCCGACATGGAAATGCTGGCCGCGGAGTCCGACAGGCACTTCCTGTGGACTTGGCGCCCCGGCGCCATCGTCGGAACCGGCATGGCGCGGCTCGCCGCGGCAACCGGCGCATCGCCCGTGGAGGTCTTGGAGCGGGTAATCGACTTCGGTATCCACGAACGGACTCCTGAGGTGGTCGCGGCCGTGGCCTCCGGCGGCTGGCCGGCCCTCATGGTCTTGTTCGACCGCACCGGCAGCCGTGTGGGGCCGGGGTACGAGGTAACGGCTGAGCGTGTAATGGATGTGGTGAGGAGACTCGGGGTAAGTGCGGAGGAGGCGGTCGCGGCGTGGCGCTGTGTGGGCACACACGTTCCGGACGACATTCTGCGGTTGTACAACGAAGCCGTTGACCATCCTCTGTTCTCTCGTGAGGCCGTGGAGCGTATGGGTTATCTGCCCGACACCAGACCGAGCCCACCTGGGCTGATCGCAGCTGCTTCCCTGGCCCTGGGCCTCAGCGTTCCCGAAATCTGCGATCGGTTCCGACGCTACGGGTTTCAGGTTGATCCGGGTTGTCTGCCCGATCGGCCCGACGAGGATCTGTTGCGGTTTCTCGGCGAGGGACTGGGGGAGGCCGGACCGCCATGGCTGGACCGCGCGGAAGAGGTGCCGCCCGGCCATGTGATCGCTGTGGCCGATGACCTCGGAATGGAGCTCTCGGTCGTCCGTGAACGACTGACTGGGCTGGGATTCAAGACCCCGTCCCGTTTCCCCGAGGACGCTCGCACCGGCGATTTGGAGCTGCTTTACGACGTCGGGAAAAGCGCCCATCCGTTCCTGCGTCCTGGCAAGCCGATCCGTTACTCACATGTGTTCCAGGCGGGTCCGGCCGGGGTACGAGCCGCCATTGAGCGGCTGGAGGAATACGGGTTCGACATCCCCCTGTCGATTCCACGTCGGCTGACGGTCCTGGACCGGGTCCTGCTCTTCAACGACGACTTCTGGGGCGACCTGACCACTGAGGACACCATGCCCTTTGCTCGCGTCCTGCTGATGTCGCGTGTCATCACGACCGCTCCGGAAGAACTGGTCCGTCTGCTGGGCCGTTACGGGGTGGAGCTTTCGTGTCATCGGTTGCCGGACGGCATGTCGTGGGAAGCCGCCCTTGTGCTGATCGGCGGAATGGACCTGGTGGACCTCAACAGCGTTACATACCCCGCCCCGCTCGTTCGCCTGGTGGAGACCTCCCGCCACATCGGCGCCACCATCGAACAGACATGGCGCTGGTACCAGGCGCTTGGCCTCCCCGTCATCGACCTCCCCACCGCCCTCCGCGAAGCGATCCCGCGGATCCCGCGCGCATCGTGAGCCGCGCGCGGACGCGCACCCGCACCGTGCTACCGCGCGACGCGCATGCGCCCCCGCGCCTGGGCATAGAAAGGAGCGGGGGACGAGGAGTCGAGAAGCGGAGGATCGCCAGCCATGAACTGCCCCAACTGTGGGAGCGACAACATCACCGTCTTTCCGCAGGAAGACGGGTCCGCGTACTGCGAGTGCGCGGACTGTGACGTGTCCTTCACCGACAACCCCTGAAAGTTCTCGCTGGCCCTTGTCACACTCGTGCGTCGCCATCCGTCAAAGCAGTGAGAGCAACACGATCACGCCGAGACGCCCGAAGGGGAGACGACGATGACGATGACGACGACGGCTGCGCGTTCGATCACTGCTGAGGTGCAGGTGGGGCCGCGGATGTCCGATCCGGTGAAGCTCGTGCCCGAGCTCGCGGAGGTGTCCGCGGCCCTGTTCAAGGCCACCGGCAACCAGTCGGTGCCGCGGAGCACGATCAGCCTGGTGCAGCTGCGCGCCGGGCAGATCGTCGCCAACACCTACCTGACCGTTCTGCACACCGGGTTCCTGCGCAAGATGGGGGAGTCGGAGGAGCGGATCACCTCGGTGTCCTCCTGGCAGGACTCGCCGTACTTCACCGCTCCGGAGCGCGCCGCGCTGGCCCTGGTGGAGGCCGTGCTGCAGCCGTCCGCGCAGGGCGAGCGGGTCTCCGACGAGCTGTACGCCGCGGTGGCGGAGCACTACGACGAGAAGGCGCTGGCAACGCTCATGATCGCCATCGGCCAGGTGAACTTCTTCATTTCGATCGCCCTCATAGCCAAGCCGGTGCCGGGCCGTGCGTTCAACGAGCCGTGGGAGTAAGAGCGGAGATCAACTGCCGCTAGGGTCTGGCCATGACCATGCCGATCCTGCGCCCCGCCACACGCGCCGACCTGCCGGCCGTCCTCGCGTTGCTTGCCGACGAGGAGACGGTGGTCGACCCGGCGACGATCACGGTCACGGAGGAGTACGAGCGCGCGTTCGCGGCGATCGACGCGGACCCGCGCAACGAGATGCTCGTCCTCGCCGCTCCTGACGGCACGGTGCTGGGGTGCCTGCAGGCGACGTACATCCCGGGGCTCGGTAAGGGCGGGGCCGAGCGGGCCCTGATTGAGGCGGTACGGATCCGGGCGGACCGGCGCGGTGGCGGCCTGGGCCGGGTCCTGATGGAGCTGGCGACGGAGCGTGCCCGCGCCCGCGGGTGCGCGCTGGTCCAGCTGACCAGCAACAAGCGACGGGAGGACGCACACCGCTTCTACTCCGCCCTGGGCTTCACCCCCACCCACGAGGGCTTCAAGCTCCCCCTCTAGCCACCCCAAGGGCCGCGGGACCGGTGCCGCAGCGCCCCGAAGGGGCGCGGGGAACTGCGCGCCCAACCACGACGGCGCCGCACCAACCCACGCACGGCCCACCCCGAAGGGGCGCGGGGAACTGCGCGCCTAGCCACAACGGCGCCGCAGTGCCCAACGCACCGCCCACCCCCCAGGGGCGCGGGGAACTGCGCGCCCAACCACGACGGCGCCGCACCAACCCACGCACGGCCCACCCCGAAGGGGCGCGGGGAACTGCGCGACAAACCACGACGGCGCCGCAGCGCCCCACGCACCGCACCGCCCCCAACCCCGTCAGCGCAGCCAGTCCACATAGTGGGTCGGCGCAATGCGGGCGGCGGCGCCGCCGCCCGTCGGCGCGGCGGTGAGGACGCCGCCGTCGACGGCGGCGAACAGACCGGCCCCGTCGTCCGTGACGACGGTTCGCCCGTCGCCCTCGGCGGCCACCGTGAGGCGGCCGAGTTCGTCGAGGGGGTACACGTCGGGCCCCGCGACGTTGAGGACGCCGTTCAAGGGGCTGCCCGCGGCGACCTCGGTCACCACCGCGGCGATGTCCGCGGCGGCGATCGGCTGGATGGGGGTGCGCGGCAGGCGCACCGTGTTGCCGTCGGTGGTCATGGCCAGGGTCGCGTCCATGAACTCCATGAATTGCGTGGCGCGGACGATGGAGTAGGGGATCGACCCGGCCTTGAGGATGTCCTCCTGGAGGACCTTCGCACGGTAGTAGTCGAGGCCGGGCACGCGGTCCGCGCCGACGATCGAGAGGATGACGAAGTGCCGGACGCCGCCCTTCTTGCTCGCGGCGAGAAGGTTGTCCATGGAGGTCTGGAAGAAGGAAAGCGAGGCGTCGTCGAAGGTCGGGGAGTTCGTGAGGTTGACGACGACGTCGGCGCCGGTGACGGCGGCCTCCACGCCCTGGCCGGTGATGATGTCCACGCCGGTGGACAGCGCGTGCGGGACGGCCCGGTGCCCGGCCGCGTTGAGGTTCTGCACGACCCGGGACCCGATGAGCCCGGTCCCGCCGATGACTGCGAACTTCATGAACCGGCCTTCCTTCGACGAGACCGCGACACCACGCCGCCGTGACGCCGCCCGTCGGTCAGATGGTCACGCAGATCCCATCCTCGATGGAGCGGCAGTCCCGTTCCAGCCCGCCACGCGGGGCAACCACGCCGCGTGCCCTGTCGGGCACGTTTCAGACGTGCCGTCAGTCGCCCTTGAAGATGAGGTAGCGGTGCGGCTTGAGTTCCAGTTGGGCAGCCAGCGTGATCAGTTCGTTTGCGGCCTCGGCTTCGGCCGCAGATGCGCCGTCGAGCAGAGCCTTCAGCTCCGGGATGACGAGTCGCATCTGTGACTGGTTGAACCATGTGTCGCCATGGGGGTCGACGTAGCCGAGCATCGGCATTGCCAGTGCTGCGGCCCGACGGCACAGCGCGTCGAGCGCCGTGTGCGTGGAGAGTGCGACGGTGTCCCCGATGTTGGTCTGCACATGCACACTGATGGGCATGGCGCTCACGATAGTGCCGGCTGACCTGTCGTTGCGAGGGGCGAGGCGCGAGGGGCGACGGCGCGGTGGCGCTTGAGGCGGTAGGACCCGCGTTCGCCGGCGTATGCCGTCGCACTGGGCACGTCCTGGCGATCAAGAGCGGAGTCAGATCATGAGGACCGCGGCAGTGACGGTGCCGAGGTCGACACAGGCGCGATTGTCGTACCTGGTGGCCGCCGCGCGGAAGGGCGACCGACCGGCAGCCGGGCGCGGCACCGGGATCCGTTCCATGACCGGCTCGAACTGGGTGCAGTCCGCCCGCTGCCCGGGAGTGACGAGCATTGTGGTGAAGCCGCGGCGTGAGCGGCCGAGCGCCTCACCCCCTGCACCGCCTCCGCCAGGAGGTCGATCGGTTCCGCCCCGGATCCGAGCGTTCCCGACCGCCAAACCCCCTTTGGGACGCGGTGGCGGAGCCAGCCGGGCGCCGGTCGCGCCTCGGCCTGAACCCGCTGGGGGAGTGACCAGCGGCGATGCCGCTCGTGCACCGTCTTCCACGCTTCCACGGCCGGCCCGTAGCATTCCGGCAGATCGCGCCACTGCACGCCCGTCCGGATCCGGTACGGCACTCGTTGGCTACCTGCCGATGGTCCCGCCATCGGCCACAGCGGTGGTTGCTCACTGTCAGGAGCGGCTCAAGTCGCACCCACAGGGCGTCAGTCAGATCTAACCCCCGCAGCCCTATCAGCGACTCAACAACGCCTGATAGGCAGTCCGGAGCGGGACCGTCGGAGAAAGCCAGGAGCCAGCGTTGAAGATCGCTGGTTATAGTGCAGGCGCTTTGCCCCGATGACCCCGTCGCCGAGGAGGCCGTCCGATGGACCCCGTCACGCTGATCACCGGCGGCTCGACCGGAATCGGTGCCGCCACCGCCCGCGCCCTGCTCAAGCAGGGCCACCGCGTGGCCGTTACCGGACGCGACGCGGGCAAGCTGGCTGCCTTCGCCGCCACCGCAGGGGCGGGCGAGCGGCTGCTGACGATCACCGGCGACGCCGGCGAAGCGGATGACGTCGCCGCCGCCGTCCGCCACGTGCTGGACACCTGGGGCCGGCTGGACAACGTCATAGCCAACGCTGGTTTCTCCCTGCCCGGCAACCTGGAGACCCACGCCCCTGAGGACATGCGCGCCATGGTCCTCACCAACGTCCTGGGCCCCGCCCTGCTGATCCAGCAGACCCTGCCCCACCTGAGGGCCTCCAAGGGCCGAATCGTGATCATCGGCTCGGTCGCCGGCGTCCGCCACACCCCCGGCAACCTCTACTCCGTCACCAAGTGGGCCGCCCACGCCCTCGCCGAGAACACCCGCCTCCTGGTCGGCCAGGACGGAGTCGGCGTCACCGTTGTCGCCCCCGGCGTCGTGGACACCCCCTTCTGGCACGCCCGCGGCGGCACCCCCGAGGCCGCCGCCACGATGACCGCCGAGCAGATCGCGGACACGATTGTGTTCGCCATCAACCAGCCCGTGGGCGTGGACATCAACCACATCACGGTGCGGCCGACGGGGCAGGTTGGCTGAGGCGGAGCTGCCCAGGGCCGTACGGGGCCTCCTTCGAGAAGAAGTGGCAGCTCAGCGACTTACGCGATCGACCCGGCAAACCCCTAGTGCCGCGCGTAGTCGTCGAGCGGCTCCCACGCCTTCTTCGCCGCGTTGTACATGTACTGCGGCCGCGACTTCACCGCACTCGTACGGAACGGCCGGCCGTTGTCGTCGATCCGGAAGGTCCCGTGGCGGGCGCCGCTGCTCCACTCCAGGTCGAGGTACCAGGCAACCGCCCGCTTGTCCGTGTGGGCCACCACGTCGAGGACTTCCGGGTCGGCCGACGAGACCCGGAACGGGAAGTGGGCCGCCGGGAGTTCGATGTTGCCCTGCACGCCGGGTTTCGGTTGGGCGACCGGACGATCGGTGTCCAGGTCGATGTCGAAGGTGCGTGGTGTCAGTCCGCCGCCGCAGCCTTCGCCCATGGAGTAGCCGGTCCATTCCAGCGGGTCGGTGTGGTCGACGACGTGGACGCTCAGGCCGTGCAGGACGACGGCTTCCCGCCCCTTCCCCTGTACGGTCACCTGGATCTGCATCCGCCCGCCCGCCACGGCGCGCATGCCCGTCACCCAGCCGCGGGCGTCGTTCCCCTCCGGGGGTGCCGGTACTTCGCCGGGGGTGCGCCCCGTGACGTACATGGAGCCGCAGCGGTCATCCAACGAGTACGCGCGGACGTCCGCCGCCAGCGGGGGCGGGCCCGGGGAGGCGGGGGATTGGGTGCCGCCGGGCGACGCGGGCAGGGGCGGCGGACCGGTCGGGTCCCACTGGGGGAACGGCAGCCCGGGGGAGCGGGAGGCGTTCGCACTCGGGTAGGAGTCCCCGTTCGGTTCCACGTTCCATGGGTTCGGACTGCTGCCCGCGCGAGGAGCCGCCGTGCCGCGGTCGGCGGTGAAGTAGCTGCCGGCAAAGGCCGTCCCCACGGTCGCGACCCCGATCACCATCGCGGCTATGAGCACCATGCGGACGCGGCGTTGGCCGGAACTCGCCGGGGCCACGGGTTCCGGTTCGGGCTCCGGGTCGGGCTCCGGTTTGGGGTCTGCCGGAGGCGCCGGCGACTTGCGCGCCGCCTCGCGTTCCGCATCGGCGAGGATCCACAGCCGGTGGAGTGCCAGCAGCTGCTCCCGCTCCGCCCCGCACGCTCTCGCGAACCGTTCCACCGCCGCGTACTCGGCCGGCACAGCCGCCCCGTTGCAGTACCGGTGCAGCGTCGACGTGCTCATATGCAGCCGTTTCGCCAGTGTCCCGTAGCTCAGGCCCGCCCGGTCCTTCAGTTCGCTGAGCGCGCGCGCCAGCTCCTCCGTCTGTCCGGTCACCGCCCGGCAACCCCCTCGTACGACGTCGACCGTTCCGGTCCCGCGTTCCAAGGGCCGGAATCCCCGCAGGTCAGCCTAGGTGGAAGTGTTCGAATGTCCCGTATGACACGGCGGGGGTTGAAGCCGGAATCGGTCATCTCGAAAGCTGACGGCACCGACCACCGGCCAACGGCCATCGACCCCAGAGGAAGCACTCATGCGTATCCGTACCTCCTCCGTTGCCGCCACCGCCTTCGCGGCCGCCGCCGCGCTCTTCGCAGGTGCCATGACCGCCCCGCAGGCGGCCCAGGCCGCCGCCCCCGTCCCGCAGGTGAGGCACGGTGCGGTCACCGCCACCTGTGGCCTGAAGGATCTGTCCTTCAAGGTCCAGAACGTCAGCCGCCCGATCAACCACGCGCTGCTCGTCGCGACCAACACCGGCTCCGCGCCCTGCAACGCCGTCCGCGCGCCGTTCGTCGGCTTCGACGACAGCCAGTACGTCCTCGGCTCCCTCGAAGCCTCCGCACCGCAGGCGGTCGTCACCCTGCAGCCGGGGCAGTCCGCTTACGCGGGCATCAAGACGTCCACGGCGGATGACAGCGCCAACTGGGGCTATTTCGCCAAGACCGCCCGCATCTCCCTCGACACCGGCGACGGCAGCGGCGGGAGCACGAGCACCGTCACCGTCCGCCTCCCGCAGAAGACGTGGATCGACGACACGGCCTGGGTCACCTACTGGCAGACGGACGCGGAGAGCGCCTTGTCCTGGTGACCGGTGCTCCGGCGGGGGGCCAGGCCGGGAACCGTCCAGCACGTCCGTTCGTCGCTGACTGCAAGCACACGATTGCGCCAGGCGAGGATGGTGGGGCATGGATCCGGTCTCGGTGGGATTGCTGGCGGCGCTGGCCGGCGGGGCCGGCGGTGAGCTCGGCCGGCAGGCGTGGGCGGGGCTGGGTGCGCTGGTGCGGCGTCCGTTCCGCCGCGAGGGCGGCGGGCAGGCCCCGGCGGTCAGTTCCGGGGAGGCGGAACTGGTGCGCCTTGCCGGAGATCCTGGCGACCAGGGCCGGGCGCAGGTACTGAGCACGGCCTTGGCCGTGCGGGCCGCGCTGGACGAGGACTTCCGTACCGGGCTTGCGGCCTGGCAGGAGCAGGCCGCACGGGTGACCACCGGGGACGGGGCGGTGGTGAACACCGTCAGCGGCGGCACCCAGTACGGGCCGGTGGTGCAGGGCCGGGACTTCTCCAACCTGACCTTCACCAGCCCGCCCATTCCGCCCTCCGCGGGCGCTCCCGGGGGCAGCCCAGCCACCCCGGAGCGGTGACCGGCGTGCCCAAGGATGCTCGTGCGGGCGGCAGAGTCGACAACACGATCAACGGTGGGTTCTTCTTTCGCACGGTCGTCCAGGGCCGGAACATCACCATGCAGCTGCCGCCGCAGATCACCCCGGCGCTGTCCGGGCTGCCCGCCCCGGCCTCTGCCTTCACCGGCCGCGACAAGCACGTCGAGCGACTCCTGGAAGACCTGGCGCCCGACGCCGGTGGCGCGGGCGGGCAGCGGGCGCTCCTGGTGAGCGCGGTGTCGGGGCTGGCCGGTATCGGCAAGACCGAACTCGCCGTCCAGACCGCCATCCGGGCCCTCGAACAGCCGGACTGGTTCCCCGGCGGGGTGCTGTTCACCGACCTCGCGGGCTACGACCCCGAACGCCGCCTTTCCCCGTGCGGGCCCTGGAGGGCCTGCTGCGCGCCCTGGCCATTCCGGGCGAGGACATCCCCAACGGACTCGAGGATCGGCAACGGCTGTACCGCAGCGTGCTGGCTGCCTACGCGCGCGAGGGCCGGCGCATCCTCGTGGTCGTCGACAACGCCTCCACCGCCGGGCAGGCCGGCCCGCTGCTGCCCACGGACGGCACCACCGCCGCCCTGGTCACCTCCCGCCACACCCTTGACGGCCTCGACGCCCGCCTCCACGACCTCGACATCCTTGACGAAACCGCCTCCACCGCCGTACTCGACGAGGCTCTGCGCCACGCCCGCGGTGCCGATGACACCCGCATCACCGACGACCCGCAGGCGGCCACCGCGATCGCCCGGCTGTGCGCGGGCCTGCCGCTCGCGCTGCGCATCGCCGCTGCCACCCTGGCCGCCGCCCCCACGCGGCCCGCCGCGTCCCTGGCCGCCGCGCTCCAGGCCGAACACACCCGGCTGGACAAACTCGCCCGTTCCGATCGCGCGGTACGCGCCGCCTTCGACCTGTCCTACGAGGCCCTCACCTCCGACCAGGCCCGGCTGTTTCGGCTGCTGCCCCTCAACCCCGGGCCCGATGTGTCCACGGAGGCGGTCGCCCACCTGGCCGGCACCGGCCCCGACCAGGCCGAGGAACTGCTGCAGCACCTTGCCGAAGCCCACCTCCTCGAACCGGCCCAGACCTGGGGCCGCTGGCGGATGCACGACCTGGTCCGCCTCTACGCCGACGAACGCGGCCGCACCGACACCGACCACCGCGACAGTGCCCGCGCTCGCCTGTTCACCCACTACGAGGACACCGCCCAAGCCGCCAACACCCACCTGGACACCCTCCCCGGCCCCCGCTCCCCTCACTTCCCGGACCGCGGCCATGCCCTTCAATGGCTGGATGCCGAACACGCCAACCTGATCGCCACCGCCACTGCCGCTCCAGCCCTCGGCCACCGCGCCACCACCGCCTTCCTCGCCATCTTCCTCGCCCGATATCTCGAATACCGCCGCTACTTCGACGACAGGATCACTCTCGCCACCACGGCTCTGGCCGTCTTCCGTGAGCTCGGCTATCGCCGCGGCGAGGGCCTATCGCTGGACTACCTGGGTGTCGCCCTGCGGGCGGTGCGCCGGTTTGAGGAGGCCATCGATGCCCACACCCAGGATCTGGCCGTCTGCCGTGAGCTTGGCGACCGCCACGGCGAAGGTGCGGCGTTGACCAACCTCGGCAGCGCCCTGCAGGGGGTGCGCCGGTTTGAGGAGGCTATCGATGCCCACACCCAGGATCTGGCCGTCTGCCGTGAGCTTGGCGACCGCCACGGCGAAGGTGCGGCGTTGACCAACCTCGGCAATGCCCTAGAGGCGGTGCGCCGATCCGAGGAGGCTATCGATGCCCACACCCAGGCACTGGTCAGATTCCGTGAGTTCGGCGACCGCCACGGCGAAGGCACAACGCTGAACAACCTCGGTAACGCCCTGCAGGCCGTGTGCCGGTTCGAGGAGGCCATAGATGCCCACACCCAGGCGCTGACCATCCGCCGTGAGTTCGGCGACCGCCACGGCGAGGGATGGTCGCTGTACAACCTCGGCAACGCCTTGTGGGGGGTGTGCCGGTTCGAGGAGGCCATAGATGTCCTCACCCAGGCGCTGGCTGTCTGCCGTGAGTTCGGCGACCGCCACCTCGAAGGCGCAGCACTGATGGAGTAGGCGATCGCGCACAACGAACGCTGGCGAAGGCGGGATAAACGGAACGACCTCCGCCCGGCTGGTGCTGCCCTAGCCGGGAATCTCGTTCGCAATAGTCAGCCAGCAGGCTGATACTCGTGGCGTACGCCACCGAGACGATCGCGTCGTAGTTTGTCGAGAAGCGAACGCATGACGGCCGAGGCCGAGTCAACTACAACAAAGGGATGGCCGTCTTCTTCTGTTCCAAGTGCGGCGCCGCGATCACGCCGGAGCTGGCTGAGCTTGCCGCCATCCCTGACGTCTCCGACGACGACCGCGACCGTGACCGGGACAAGGAGACGCGCCGGGCGCCTTCCACCGTGCCGCGGGGTTGCTACGCGATCGATCCCGAGCCCTGGGGACCTCCCTATGTCGTGCAGGACGATCAGGAGGCCCTGCAGCCGGCTCAGTCGCGTGGCCCTGTGGTCTGCCGGGAAGGGGGCTTCGTCATCTCGGCGGGCAGCCGCCGGACCGTGCTGGTACACCCCGACGACGCAGCCGGCCTCCAGCCGCTGCCCAACTGCCCAAACAGCAACGGGCGCTGCGGACCGGCAGGCGACGAGGGGCTCAACCGGGCCTGCCCCTGTGGGGCTCCGGTCGCGACCCTCGCGGCCGACTGCTTCGGGCCCTATGAACTGCACCTCGACCCCGTCCGGACCTACGCGTTCTCACAGTAAGGCCGCGAAGTGCACGGGGGCGACTGCGCCCGATGCAGTTGCTTTATCCGTTTACCAGCAGCGTACGAAGAGATCGGATCAAGCCAGGTTCGAAGGCCGAGGGTTCCGGGCCCACCCTCGGCTGAAATGATCATTTACGCTGCGGGCCGCCCGGCCTCGCGGCGCGCTGACATCCTCGGGAGGGCACATGGCCACCGGCACTGTGAAGTGGTTCAACGACGCGAAGGGGTTCGGTTACATCACCCGGGACGGCGGCGGTGAGGATCTCTTCGCCCACTTCAGTGAGATACGGGTGGAAGGCTTCAAGACCCTCCAGGAAGGCCAGCATGTGGAGTTCGAGGTGAAGACGGGGCCCAAGGGTCTGCAGGCCGCCAACATCAGGCCCCTCTAGCCCTCCGGCGCTGTAACGCGTCGGCTGACGCAGGTGTACGCGACGCCGTGACCTTGCCGATGCGGTCGTATCGGCAAGGTCACGGCGCTTGTACCGGCCTGAGCATGGGTCTCCACCTGGTGACCGCCCGATAGGATCCACGTTCGATATGGGGGGCATGTCGGGATGGCCCCCTGCTGAATCCTTGGGGAAACGATGCGGCGATCCGCCGTCCTTGTCGGTACCGCCGCCATTCTGCTGTCCTCGGCCTGCTCATCGGGCGGGGCGAAGAAGGACCAGCAGTCCGCGAAGGACAACGACTCCTCGGCGGCGCCCGCCGCGGCCGTACGGGCCGCGGTGGCCGCCACCGAGAAGTCCACCGTCCGCATCGACGAGCGCGTCGACATGAGCGGGGAGGGCGGAAGCTTCACGTTCGGCATCCGCGGCGGCATGGACCTGGCGGGCGGCAAGGGGCACCTGACGACGACCCTCGACGGCGCCCAGCGCGGTGGCGGCGGCGCCACCCTCGACGAGGTCTTCAGCGGCGGCACCGTGTACTTCCGGATGCCCGAGGCGACCGACGGCGACACCGCCTGGCGTGCGGTTCCGCGGGACAAGGTCGAGTCCCAGGCCCTCCTGCGCGCACCCATGAACGACCCCGCGCACACCCTGCGCCAGATCGCGCAGATGCGCAGCCCCGTCAACGCGGGCGAGGAGAAGGTGAACGGCACGCCCACCGTGCACTACCGCGGCAGGCTGGACCACGACACCCTCGTCCTGCGCATGGCCGCGGAACGCCGCGCCAAGGTCGACTCGATGCGGGACATGCTCAACGCCGACCTTCCCGTCGCCGCCGACGCCTGGGTCGACAAGGCCGGACGCCTCGTTCGGTCCCGTCTCACCTTCGACATGGGCGGCACCAAGCTGGTGGCCACCCTCGACTTCGCCGACTTCGGCAAGCCCGTGGACACACCGGCCGCGCCCGCGGACGCTCAGGCCGTACAGCCGGCCGACGTCGCGGGCCCGCTCACCGGCTGAGCGACGTGACGAACCGGTCCCGCCCCGCCCGGCTCGCCGCCCTCGCGGCGGCGGCCAGGGCGGCGACGTCGACCGGGGCCGGTTCCTCCGGCGGACGGCCGTGACAGGCCCGGCACAGGCCGCCCGCCAGCGCCTCCGGGCGCCCTGGCGTCCCGCACCCCGTGCACTCCAGCAGCCGTACGACGGCCGTGGCCGCCGAGCGCGGTGGTTCGGGCGGCAGCTTGTCCCGCAGGCGGGTACGGGCCAAGGCCCCCGGCGCGTGTACCACCGCCGGTAGCCCGGCGGTCAGCGCCCGTACCAGCGCCTCCCGCGTCACCCCTCTCGCCAGCCACAGCGCCGCCAGCGGCGCGAGGGCGACGCACTCCGCATGCGAGAGGCCCATCCGGCTGTCGGCCCGCCCGACGGCGGCAAGGGTCTCGTACGCCTCGGGTTCCTCGGCCGGTGCCGTCGCCGCTTGTGCCTTCGGCTCGGGCGGGGCGTCAACCTTCAAGTACTTGTCCCACCAGGCGTCGTCGCGCGCGGTACGCGAGAAATGCGTACGCCACACCCACTGCGTACGCCCCTCGCCCACCGTCTCCCGTACGCGCCGCAGGTGCCCGGCTTCGGAGAGGTTCGTCAGGGCGCTGCGGATGGCCTGCTGGCCGTACGGCAACGCCTTGGCCAGCGTCTTCACGTCCATCGCGGCCCCATCCGGGAGCCGGTCCACGTACGTGGCGATGTACGCCTCGCGTACGGGAAGGTGCGCGAACATCTCGCGCGTACGGGGCGCCTGGTCCGGCGCCGACCGCTTGCCGTAGCCGGCTGCGGCCATGGGAGGGGCAGGGATAGTCTTGGCTTCAGCCACGGGATCGCTCTCTTCGATCTTGGTGGTCAGACCCCCGTTTCGGTGTTGGCGCACCGGCGGGGGTTGTTTGTTGCTGCGCACGCTACAGGCCGCGTGCGGTGTGTCGCGACCCGGTTGCGCAAAGTCATGTGCGTGTGCTTAGGCGGGACTTGGGAGGGTGGGTGGGGTTTCAATCCACCGCCCATTCCTTATTGGGTCGCTCGACCCCCGACGCCCGAAGCTCGGCCGTGAACCGGGCCCAGCTCGCGGGCGCGATCCGTATTCGGGGAGACCCGAGCTTCGAGTCCCGGACCAGCACCTTGCCGTGGGGCATGGCCACTTCAACGCATTGCCCGCCGTCGTCATTGCTGTGACTGGACTTGAACCATCTCATAGCTCTTG
Organism: Streptomyces luteosporeus; assembly: GCF_039532865.1. Taxonomy (NCBI): domain Bacteria; kingdom Bacillati; phylum Actinomycetota; class Actinomycetes; order Kitasatosporales; family Streptomycetaceae; genus Streptomyces; species Streptomyces luteosporeus. The sequence continues at coordinate 71,562 of NZ_BAAASL010000026.1, read as the reverse complement.
CAACACCTTTTCGATGAATGACACAGCTTCCTCGGCGCTCAGTGCCTCGGCGCGGATCAGCCCGTAGCGGTGGTTGAAGTCGCTGACAATGCCCGCGTCGGAATGCAGCGCGCTGATGTTCTGCCCCTCCACATAGGCGAGGAGCCGATGGGTGGGTGTCACCAGCAAGGTGAACGGTCCGGAGAGGCTGGTCGGGGTCTGCCTGTCCGCAGGCAGAATCTGCAACCAGACATTGCGCAGTTGGCTGACTTCCTGCAGGTGTTCCAACTGTGCCTTCATGACGGCCGGGCCTCCTACGTTCGTCCGGAGTGCCGCCTCGTAGATCACGTAGTGGAATGGGGCAAGCGGCTTGCGTCGGAGCTTCGCCTGTCGCTGCAGACGCTGAGCTACGCGTTGTTCCACGAGCTCTTCGTCCACGGGCGGCCAAGCGCCGCGGCCCATGAGGGTGCGAGCGTAGTCCTCTGTCTGCAGCAACCCGGGGACGTACAAGGTCTCGTAAGACGAGACCGATAGCGCCTCTGCTTCCGCAGCGAAGAATTCACGGTACTGAGGCGCATGACGGCTCGGCTCCAGGTACTCATGCGCCGCCACCACCAACCCCCGCGCGCCGCACAAGTCGTCCGTCACCTGCAGCAGGTGCAGGTTTGCCCGGCGTCGCCCCTGCTCGACGGACTTGATGAACTCGACGCTGAATCCCGCCTCGTCCGCCAACTGCTCCCGGCTGACGCCGGCCAGCGTCCGCCACAGCTTCATCTGGTGGCCGCAGTAGCGCCAAGCAATTGGTGGTTCGGGGTTTCCGTTCCTCACCGTGCTGCCCTCCCAGGTCCCGTGCGTACGCACGCGATCCGTACCAACGTCGGTACTCCCGTCCGACGATCGCAGGACAGGAGGGTTTGAGCCGCGTACTTGCGAAAACAGACCCCCATCCGAGGACCCCTCATGCCCACCCTCCTCTCCGTAGACGCACCCGCCCAGTACGTCTGGTGGCGCCTGCCGCGGCACGCTCGTAGTGCTGCGCGGGCGCGTGCCCTTCTCCGGGAGCGGGCCCGGCCGTGGCAGCTGCCGGCCGGGACCGCCGAGACCGCTGTCCTGCTGCTCAGCGAGCTCGTCGCCAACGCCTGCCGGCACGCACGCGTCTCGCCCGGTCGGCAGATCCACGCCTTGTGCGTGGTCCGTGGCGAGAAACTGCGCATCGAGGTGTCGGATGCGGGTGACGGCTTCCCGTGCGTGAGGGAGCAGAAGCCCCTTGCCGAGGCCGGGCGCGGGTTGCGCGTGGTGGCGGCGCTGGCGGATGCGTGGGGCGCGGTTCCGCGGCCGTACGGGATCGGGAAGACGGTGTGGTGCGAGCTGACGATCGGGCCGGACGGCTCGGGGGCGCACGCAGGGGCGCACGAAAACGGAATGCATCATTCAGAGGGCGGGGGTGATCGCTCCTCGTTTGGGTGAGTATGCGCAACGGCAGTATTTGGCCGTGGAGGTCATCCCGTCCGCGAACCCCAATCGCCCCGCGCCGCTGCCGTACCCGCGCGGCTGGTTCTGCCTGGCGTCGAGCAAGGAGCTGAAGGCGGGGACGGTGGCGACGCGGCGGCTGGCCGGCGAGGACGTGGTGCTGTACCGGACGCGGGGCGGGCGGGTGCGGGCGACGCGCCCGTACTGCCCGCACCTGGGGGCGCACCTGGGGTTCGGGGGGAGGGTGGACGGGGAGTACCTGGTCTGCCCGTTCCACGGGTTCGCGTACGGGCCGGACGGCACGTGCCGGCGCAGGCCGGGCGGCGGTGAGCCGCCGGACGCGGCGCGGCTGTCGCTGCTGCCGGTGCGCGAGGCGAACGGCATGGTGTACGTCTGGTACGACGAGCGGGGCGCGGAGCCGGACTGGCACCCGCCGGAGCTGCCGGAACCGGGCTATTACAGCGTGCCGGGGCAGCGGCTGCTGCTGGCGGACACGCATCCGCAGGAGGTGGCGGAGAACATCTCCGACTACGGCCACATGGGGCCGGTGCACGGGTTCGCGGAGACGCAGGTGCTGGTGTCGGCGCGGACGGAGGGCCCGGTGCGCAGCGTACGGCTGCGAGCGCTGCGGAACCTGCCGGTGGTCGGGCGGGTACCGGTGGAGTACACGGTGCGGCAGTTCGGGCTGGGGCTGGTGCTGGCGGAGGTGGAGATCGCGCCGCTGGGCCTGTCGATGCGGATGTGGGTGAACCCGACGCCGGTGGGGGCGTGGCGGACGCAGTTCCGGGTGTTCGTGTGCAGCGCGGTGACCCTGCCGTGGGAGCCGCCGGCGGCGATGGCGGCGTGGCTGGCGACGCGGTGCGGGGTGGCGTGGCTGGCGAAGGACGTACGGCGGGACGTCGAGATCTGGCACCGCAAGCGGTACCTGGCGGAGCCGTGCCTCACGCCCGAGGACGGACCGGTGGGGGAGCTGCGGCGGTGGGCGCGGCAGTTCTACCCGCGGGGGGCGTGAGCCGGGCGTCAGAGGTCGATCAGGCTGCGCAGATCGACCTCGATGGGGAAGGGGACGTCGGTCTTGAGCATGCCGGTGTGGCGGGCTGCCTCGCGATAGCGTCCGGTTGACGGGTCGAGGTGGTGCTCGTGGACCTCAGGGACGGCATCCTTGCCTCGTTCCACCTGCCAGAAGAGGCCGATGCCCGCTTCGGCGAAGAGCCCCGGCCGGAGATGGCGGTCAGTCGCGTGGGACCGGGGGGAGTAGACCTCGACCACGAGTGCCACCGTCGCGAGCGGCGTGGCGACGAGGGTGTCGATGTCGAGATCCCGGCGGTCGAACACCACGAGGTCCGGTGAGACCGCCGTGCGGTTGTTGATCTCCGTCCACCGGTTCATGTCGACCGTGTAGGGGCGGCGCAGCGCCGTCCTCACAGCGACGTACAACTCATCGCGCACGTGGTTGTGCCACCAGGAGGTGTCACCGTAGGTCACGATCCTGCCGTCGATCAGTTCCCAATCGGTGTCGTAGGGCAGGCACAGCTCCTCCACTTGATCGACTGTCCAGCCGTCGATCGGCGGGTACATCCAGTTGGCCCGAGTGGCCCGCTGCAGCTGCTCCATGAGCGGGATGGTGCAGGGAGGCGGCGGCGCAGGTGTGCGAATTCTGCGAAGAGCTACCCGCAAGGGTGATCGGTATTCGACTTGCACCTCACGTCACGTGAGGACGCATCGTGGAGCGCGCCAGAGAAAGAAGGAGCGCGGACGTGAGCTATTCCGTGGGACAGGTCGCCGATTTCGCCGGTGTCACCGTGCGGACGCTGCACCACTACGACGAGATCGGGCTGCTCGTACCGTCAGGCCGGAGCCATGCCGGGCACCGGCGGTACGAGGACGCCGATCTCGACCGGCTGCAGCAGATCCTGTTCTACCGGGAGCTCGGGTTCTCGCTCGACGAGGTGGCGGCGCTGCTGGACGACCCGGACGCCGATCCGATGGCGCACCTGCGCCGGCAGCACGAACTGCTGCAGGGACGGATCGACCGGTTGCAGCAGATGGCCGCCGCCGTGGAGCACGCCATGGAGGCGCGAAAGATGGGAATCAACCTCACGCCGGAGGAGAAGTTCGAGGTCTTCGGGGACTTCGACCCGGACCAGTACAAGGACGAGGTCCAGGAGCGCTGGGGCGACACCGACGCGTACCGGCAGTCGCAGGAGCGCACGGCGAAGTACACGAAGGAGGACTGGCTGCGCATCCAGGCCGCGGCCGACGACCTCAACCGGCGCATCGCCGAGCTGATGGCCTCGGGCGCGGCGGCCGACTCGGAGGCGGCGATGGACCTCGCCGAGGAGCACCGGCAGCAGATCGCGCAGTTCTACTACGACTGCTCGTACGAGATGCACGCGTGCCTGGGGGAGATGTACGTGGCGGACGAGCGGTTCACCGCCACGTACGAGGCGATCCGGCCGGGCATGGCGGCCTACCTGAAGGGCGCGATCACCGCGAACGCGGCGCGCCACGCCGCCTAGGGCCTGTCCGGCGGATCTTCGCCATGCGGCACCACGGTGCCCCGTAAGGGGCGCGGGGCGGTGTCGATCTGCGGCTGCCGCCGCGCGGGCGCGACAGGCCACGACGCGCCCTGCAGGCGGACTGCCGTGCGGTGCCCGGTCACCACCGGTGGCGCGTCGGCTGCGGGCCGTCGGTGGCTGATCGCGCAGTTCCCCGCGCCCCTACGGGGCGCTCAGCGCGTGCCCGTGAGGCTGTGCTGGCCGGAGCAGCTTCGCGTCGTCCTTATGCGTGCGGGGAGACCACGACCGCCGTGCCGTAGGCGCAGACCTCCGTGCCGACGTCCGCCGCCTCGGTGACGTCGAAGCGGAACATGAGCACGGCGTTGGCCCCCCGCGCGCGGGCCTGCTCGACGAGGCGTTCCATGGCCTGGTTGCGGGTCTCGACGAGGGTCTTGGTCAGGCCCCGCAGCTCGCCGCCGATCAGCGACTTCAGGCCGGCGCCGATCTGGCTGCCGATGTGGCGGGAGCGGACGGTCAGCCCGAAGACCTCGCCGATGACCTTGTCGACGCGGTAGCCGGGGATGTCGTTGGTCGTGACCACGAGGACATCGGGGTTCTCCGCCTGGCCGCCGCCGTACTCGTCGATGCCCATGTGAGCCACCTCTTCCGTCTGTATGTGCAGTTTTGCTGTCTGCTGTCCGTGACGCACGCCGGAGCGGTGGGGTTGCGCCGTACGGTGGAACCCGGGGGGTGGCGGTCCGCGTTGGTACCTTTGAGCCGCACGGCCGTACTTTCGTACTTTCGCCTCTCGCCTCCGCCTCCTCTTCTCTCCTCCACCCAGGAGCTCACCCCGTGACCCCGATCACCCTCGCGCTCGGCCCACAGTGGCTGGACTCGGATTACTTGATCGGCCAATTCGGCATCTTCGGTGTCCTGGCCATCGTCTTCGCCGAGTCCGGCCTGCTCATCGGCTTCTTCCTGCCCGGCGACTCGCTGCTGTTCACGACGGGGCTCCTGGTCACGACGGGCAAGCTGCACTACCCGCTGTGGGCCGTGTGCGTCATGGTCTGGCTGGCGGCGGTGCTGGGCGACCAGGCGGGCTACCTGTTCGGGCGGAAGGTGGGCCCGTCGCTGTTCCGGCGGCCCGACTCGAAGCTGTTCAAGCAGGAGAACGTCGAGAAGGCGCACGACTTCTTCGAGAAGTACGGACCGAAGTCGCTGGTCCTGGCGCGTTTCGTGCCCATCGTGCGCACCTTCACGCCGATCATCGCCGGCGTGAGCCGGATGAACTACCGCTCCTTCCTGATCTTCAACATGATCGGCGGCGCGCTGTGGGGTGCCGGCGTGACGCTGCTGGGGGCGGCGCTGGGGAACGTGGAGTTCGTCCACAAGAACATCGAGGCGATGCTCGTCGCGATCGTGCTGGTGTCGGTGGTGCCGATCGCGATCGAGTTCCTGCGGGCGCGGAGCAAGGCGAAGAAGGCGGCGGCGGAGGAGCCGGCCCGGGAGCCGGAGCCCGTGCCGGTGCGGGTGCCGGCGCCTGCGTCGTACGAGCCGATGCCGGCCGCGGCCCCGGCCGCGGTGCCGGCGCCCGCTCCCGCTCCCGCTCCCGGGATGGAGGCCCCGGGCGGGTACGACTACCAGTACCAGGGTGGCTACCAGCAGCAGCCCGCTTACGGGTACCAGCAGCCCGGGTACCCGCAGCAGGCCGGCGGTTACGAGCAGCAGGGTGGCGGCTACCAGCAGGCCGGCGATTACCAGGGCGGCGGCACGTACGGGAACGGCACGTACGGGAACGGCGCGTATGGGAACGGCGCGTATGGGAACGGCGCGTACGGCTACGAGAACGGTGGCTACCAGAACAACGGTGGCTACCAGGACTACCAGCAGTACCCGCAGCAGCCCCAGCAGCCCCAGCAGCAGCGCGACCCCCACGACGACTGGCCCCACGACGGGCACGGGCGGCACGCCCGCTACTGAGCCGGGCTGATCCAGCCGATTTGCGACGAATGAGGGGCCCCTGCGGGGCCCCTCATTCCGTTTATGGGCCCCCGGTGCGCAGCCGTTCCGGCCGCCGTGCATGCTGGCGGTAACAGGAGTGCCTGACGAGGAGCACGTGGAGCACGTGGTGGCTGATCGGCAGCGCGGCGGCGACGCTTCCGACCCGGAAGACCGCAAGCCGCAGTCCGACGAGGCGCACAGCGCCTTCACCCCGCCCTTGGGCGTGCCGCTGCCCCCGCCGCCGGAGGACGAGCACCCGACGTCGGAGTTCGCCCTGCCGAACGGGGTGGCGGAGCCCGAGGCCGAGCCGGAGGAACGTTCCGCCTTCGCCCCGCCCGGCGGGCGCGGCGTACCGATCGGCGTGCACGGGCCGCCCGCACACCCCGCCTTCACCCCGCCGTACGGCATGCCCCTGATCAGCCTGACCAAGGAAACCCCCTGGCAGGACCGCATGCGCACGATGCTGCGCATGCCGATCGCCGAGCGCCCGGTGCCCGAGCGGATGGAGAAGCAGGAAGAGGAACCGGCCCTGCCGGTGCCCCGCATCCTCGACCTGACGCTGCGCATCGGCGAACTGCTGCTCGCCGGCGGCGAGGGGGCCGAGGACGTCGAGGCGGCGATGTTCGGCGTCGCCCACGCGTACGGGCTGGCGCGCTGTGAGCCGACGGTGACGTTCACGCTGCTGTCCGTCAGCTACCAGCCGTCGCTGGTCGAGGACCCGGTCACCGCCAGCCGTACGGTACGGCGGCGCGGTACGGACTACACGCGGCTGTCGGCGGTCTTCCGGCTCGTCCACGACATCACCACCCAGGGGCTGACCCTGGAGGAGGCGTACCGGCGGCTCGCCGAGATACGGCGCAACCGCCACCCGTACCCCAGCTGGGCGCTGACGGCCGCGGCCGGCCTGCTGGCGGGCGGGGCGTCCCTGCTCGTCGGGGGCGGGATCGTGGTGTTCCTCGCGGCGGCCGCCGGAGCCATGCTCGGCGACCGGCTGGCGTGGCTTGCGTCGGGGCGCGGGCTGCCGGAGTTCTACCAGTTCGTGGCGGCGGCCATGCCGCCGGCGGCGATGGGCGTGGCGCTGAGCGCCGGCCAGCAGTACGTGCACGTCCAGGCATCGGCGGTGATCACGGGTGGGCTGTTCGCGCTGCTGCCCGGACGGGCACTCGTGGCGGGCGTCCAGGACGGCCTGACCGGCTTCTACATCACCGCTGCCGCGCGCCTGCTCGAAGTCGTCTACCTGGTCGTCGGCATCGTCTGCGGCGTACTCGTCGTGCTCTACGGCGGTGTCCACATCGGCGGCGGCACGCTCAACCCGGAAGCGGTCCTGCAACGCCAGGAACGGCCCGTCATCCAGATCGTGGCGGCGATGGTGCTGGTCGCAGCCTTCGCGGTGCTGCTGCAGCAGGAACGCCACACGGTGCTCGCGGCCACCCTGAACGGGGCCGTGGCCTGGACCGTCTACGGCGCGCTCGCCGACACGGCCGGACTCGACCCGGTGCCGGCCACCGCCATCGCGGCGGGACTGGTGGGCCTGTTCGGGCAGCTGATGTCGCGGTACTGGTACACGTCCGCGCTGCCGTACGTGACGGCGGCGATCGGGCCGCTGCTGCCGGGCAGCGCGATGTACTTCGCGCTGCTGAACTTCGCGAAGAACGAGCTCAACACGGGCATTGCGAGCCTGACGAAGGCGGCGGCGCTGGCGCTGGCGATCGCGATCGGCGTGAACCTCGGAAGCGAGATGGCGCGCCTCTTCCTGAAGGTCCCGGGCGAAGGGGCCCTCCGCCGCGCGGCGAAGCGCACCCGCGGCTTCTAGGGCCCGGGGCTCCGCCCCGTAAGGGGCGCGGGGCAGTGTCGATCTGCGGCTGCCGCCGCGTGGGCGCGATCGGCCACCGACGGCCCGCAGCCGATGCACCGCCCCGGAATCTGCGGGCGCGTCGTGGCTTGTCGCGCAGTTCCCCGCGCCCCTACGGGGCGCCCGTCACGGCGTGCGGGGCAGGGGGCCCATGGGGGCACCCCTACCCGCAAAACGACCCCGCAGGGGTCAGTGGTGGGCGCCGCCCGCCGCCTCGAGGCGCTTGTAGGACGCCTCGATCTCCGCCTCGGCCTCCGCGCGACCGACCCAGTCCGCACCCTCGACGGACTTGCCGGGCTCCAGGTCCTTGTAGACCTCGAAGAAGTGCTGGATCTCCAGGCGGTCGAACTCCGACACGTGGTGGATGTCGCGCAGGTGCTCCATGCGCGGGTCGTTCGCCGGCACGCACAGCAGCTTGTCGTCGCCGCCGGCCTCGTCCGTCATGCGGAACATGCCGATGGCGCGGCACTTGATGAGGCAGCCCGGGAAGGTGGGCTCGTCCAGGATGACCATGGCGTCCAGCGGGTCGCCGTCCTCGCCGAGGGTGTTCTCGACGAAGCCGTAGTCGGCCGGGTAGCTGGTGGAGGTGAACAGGCGGCGGTCCAGACGGATGCGACCGGTCTCGTGGTCCACCTCGTACTTGTTCCGCGAACCCTTCGGGATCTCGATGGTGACGTCGAACTCCACGGGTGGCTCCTTCATGATCAACACATACGTCTGGTGATTAAGTGTCCCCCACGCAGGTGTGTGGTGGCGAAAGGGGCTGGTCCGTGGTGCCGGAGGCCGGGCGCTGGCAGGTCGGGCGGTGGCGTGGGGCATGGCGTGACGCCCCTGTGACGCGGCGCCGGACCGTGCGGTTCGTCGCCGCGTCGGCCGTCGCCGGCCTGGCGCTCGGGACCGGTGCGGCGGCCGTGGCCGGGCCCTGGGACGGAGGTCAGCGTACGGCCGAACGGGCCCGTGCGGAGCACGTCCGGGCAGGTGTCGGGGGTGGCGCGCGTCACGCCGGGCCGCAGGCGGCGCCCGTACCGCCGGTACTGGGCGCCCTGCGCGCAGGTCGCGGTGAACCGGCGGGGCTCGCGGCGGCCCTGGAGCCGCTCCTGCAGGACCCGGCACTCGGTTCCGCCGGGCGGGCGGCGGCGGTGGTCGACGCGTTGACGGGCGAAAAGCTGTACGGCTCCGGGGAGCGCGACGCGTACACCCCCGCCTCCACGATCAAGCTCGCCACGGCCGCCGCCGCACTGGCCGCGCTCGGCCCCGAGCACCGCATCGCGACGACGGTGCTCGGCGGCGGCCCGGACGGCGGCATCGTGCTCGTCGGCGGCGGAGACCCCACCCTGACCGCCCGGCCGGAACCCGGCGGCTTCGCGAGTCTGGCCGAACTCGCCGACGCGACGGCGGGCGCGCTCAAGGCGCACGGCACCGAGCGGGTCCGGCTGGCGTACGACGCCTCGCGGTACGCGGGGCCCGCTCTGCACGTGATCGGGCCGAACGAGAACCTCGCGCCGGTCAGCGCCCTGATGGTCGACGAGGGCCGCCTCGACGACTCCGACCGCGGCCCCGCCGACCGTACGGCGGACCCGGCGGGCGACGCGGCGCGCAAGTTCGCGGCGATGCTGCGGGAGCGGGGCGTCGAGGTCGACGGCGACATCGCGGAAGGCCGGGCCCAGGCGGGCGCGCCGCGGCTGGCCTCCGTCTCCTCCGCACCGCTGTCGGCCCTGGTGGAACGGGCCCTCACCAACAGCGACAACGACATCGCCGAGGCCCTGGCCCGGCAGACGGCGGTCGCCGGCGGCGAGGAGGCCAGCTTCGCCGGCGCGGCACGGGCCGTGACGGACCGGCTGACGAAGCTGGGCCTGCCGATGGACGGCGTCCACATCGCGGACGGCAGCGGCCTCGACCGCGCGGACCGCGCGACCGCGGACTTCCTGGCGCGCCTGCTGGTACGCGCCGCCGACCCCGGCCGCCCCGGCCTGCGACCGGTCCTCACGGGCCTGCCGGTGGCGGGCTTCACCGGCACCCTGCGGGAGCGGTACGCGGCGGGAACGGGTGGGCGCGGGCTCGTACGGGCCAAAACGGGCACGCTGACGGGCGTGAACACGCTGGCCGGCACGGTGGTGACGCCGTCGGGCCGCCTGCTGGCGTTCGCGTTCCTGGCGTCGGGCACGACGGATGCCGATGCGGCGCAGAAGGCCCTGGACCGCCTGGCGACGACGCTGGCCGCGACCGCGGGCTGAGCAGGCGGGGCGGGTGCGGCCCGGTGGCCGGTTTGTGCCCACCCGTTCCGCCCTGCGGAACGCCTGCCCACAAACCGGCGCGGCGGTCCGGGGTCCGGGGCGGAGCCCCGGGGAGCGGGGAGGGGCGGGATTGGGGAAAGACCACCGCCCCAACCACCGTGCGGCGCACGTACCGTGAAAGGCATGACAAGCGGCAACGGCAACGCACCGGAAATGGTCGACTGGAAGCTCGCAGCCGCGACCGCGGCCCGCCTCGTCCGCCCCGGACCGGAGGTCACCCGTGACGAGGCCCGTGACATCGTCGCCGAGCTCCGGCGGCACGCGACCGCGGCGGAGGAGCACGTCCGCGGGTTCACCCGGATGGTGGCGGCGTCCGACACCCCCGTCCCCGTCCTCGTCGTGGACCGTCCCGGCTGGATCCGCGCCAACGTCGCCGGGTTCCGCGCGCTGCTGACGCCGCTCCTGGACAAGATGTCGGACCGGCGCAGCAGCCTGCCCGGCGGCGCCGTCCTGGGCACGGTGGGCGGCAAGGTGACCGGCGTGGAGCTGGGGATGCTGCTGTCGTTCCTGGCCTCGCGCGTGCTGGGCCAGTACGAGACGTTCGCGCCCGGCAGCGAGGACCTCCCCGGCGGTGCCGGCAATGGCGGCCGTCTCCTCCTCGTCGCGCCGAACATCGTCCAGGTCGAGCGCGAGCTGGAGGTGGATCCGCACGACTTCCGCCTGTGGGTGTGCCTGCACGAGGAGACGCACCGGACGCAGTTCGCGGCGGTGCCGTGGCTGCGGGATCACATCGAGGGCGAGATCCGGACGTTCCTGAGCGAGACGGACGTCGATCCGGCGACGCTGCTGGAGCGGGTGCGGGAGGCGGCGCAGTCGCTGGCGGGGGGCCGGCCGCCGGAGGGGGAGGGGCGCAGCATCGTGGAGCTGGTGCAGACTCCGGCGCAGCGGGAGGTGCTGGCCCGGTTGACGGCGGTGATGTCGCTGTTGGAGGGGCACGCGGACTACGTGATGGACGGTGTGGGCCCGCAGGTGGTGCCGTCGGTCGCGGAGATCCGGGAGAAGTTCCAGAAGCGGCGGGCCAGTGGGGCCGGCCGGCTGGACGCGGCGCTGCGCAAATTGCTGGGCCTGGACGCCAAACTGCGGCAGTACCGTGATGGGGAGCGGTTCGTACGGGCCGTGGTGGACGAGGTCGGCATGGACGGGTTCAACAGGGTCTGGACGTCGCCGAACACGCTGCCGACGAAGGCCGAGATCGCCAAACCGGCGGACTGGGTCGCACGGGTGCACGGCACGACGGCCGGGTGAGCCGGTCACGCCCCGTGGTCGCGGGCCGTACCGGAAGAACGCTCCCGTAATCACCCGTCCGAGGGACCGTAAGGCAAGGGTGGGCGTGCGATGCTCGGGTAAAGGCTCGTCTCTGTCACCATCGACGTACGCAGCGTGACGGAAGGCAGCGGAAGTCTCGCGATACTTCCCTCGGGCACCCCCTCCGAATGGAACGATTGGACACACGGACATGGGTCCACACCCCGCGGTCGCGGCGATACGCCTGGCGGTTCGCCGCGTCCTCCACGACGTCCTGACCATGCCCCCCGACTCCTCCCGGAAGTCCCCCGCACAGGACGGCCGCCCCCCGCTCGTCCTGTGCGCGTGCTCCGGCGGCGCCGACTCCATGGCGCTCGCCTCCGCGCTCGCCTTCGAGGCTCCCCGGCTGGGCCTGCGGGCCGGCGGGGTGACCGTGGACCACGGTCTCCAGCCGGGTTCCGACCTGCGGGCCGCCGAGGTCGCCAGCCGCCTGCGGGCCCTCGGTCTCGATCCGGTGGAGGCCGTGCAGGTCGACGTGGGCCGGGACGGCGGTCCCGAGGCCGCCGCCCGCGACGCCCGTTACGCCGCGCTGGACGCCGTCGCCGAGCGGCACGGTGCCACCGCGGTCCTCCTCGGCCACACCCGCGACGACCAGGCCGAGACGGTGCTGCTGGGCCTCGCCCGCGGCTCCGGCATCCGTTCGCTGTCCGGGATGGCCATCACCTCCGGCACCGGCGGCCGCTACCGCAGGCCGTTCCTCGGCCTGGACCGGCAGACCGCCCGCAAGGCGTGCATGGTCCAGGCGCTCCCCGTCTGGGACGACCCCCACAACGCCGACCCCGCCTACACCCGCTCCCGGGTGCGGCACGAGGCCCTGCCCGTCCTGGAGAAGGCGCTCGGCAAGGGCGTCGTGGAGGCCCTCGCCCGTACCGCCCAGCTCTCCCGGGACGACGCCGACGCCCTGGACTCCTGGGCCGCCGCGGTCGAGCCCTCCGTCCGGGACGACGCGGGCGACCTGGAGGTCGCCAAGCTCTACGCCCTGCCCGTCGCCGTGCGCCGCCGCGTGCTGCGCCGCGCGGCCATCGCCGCGGGTTCGCCGGCGGGTTCGCTCTTCGCCCGTCACCTGGAGGAAGTCGACCGGCTGATCACCGGTTGGCGCGGTCAGGGGGCGATCAACCTGCCCGGGCGCGTGGCCGTTCGCAGGCAGGGTGGCAGACTGGTGCTCCGGCAGGGCTGACGCGAGCGGGGCGATCGACGCGCCGCCGGGCCGGACGAGTCGTACGAGCGAGAGTGGCGCGGGTGGACGTGAAGGACATGGGCACCGATCTGAAGTCGGTGCTCATCACCAAGGAAGAGATCGACGCGAAGCTGGCCGAGCTGGCCGCGCTCATCGACGAGGAGTACGCGGGCAAGGACCTGCTCCTCGTCGGCGTCCTCAAGGGTGCCGTGATGGTCATGGCGGACCTGGCGCGGGCGCTGTCGAACCCCGTCACCATGGACTGGATGGCCGTGTCCTCCTACGGCGCGGGCACCCAGTCCTCGGGCGTGGTGCGCATCCTCAAGGATCTCGACACCGACATCAAGGGCAAGCACGTCCTGATCGTCGAGGACATCATCGACTCGGGCCTGACCCTGTCGTGGCTGCTGTCGAACCTCGGCTCGCGCGAGCCGGAGTCGCTCAATGTCGTGACGCTGCTGCGCAAGCCGGAGGCGGCGAAGGTCGCGATCGACGTGAAGTGGGTCGGCTTCGACATCCCGAACGAGTTCGTCGTCGGTTATGGTCTCGACTTCGCGGAGAAATACCGCAACCTGCCCTTCGTGGGCACGCTCGCGCCGCACGTCTACGGCGGCTAGAGCGGTTCGCGGGCCCTGGTGGGGCCCGGTGCAGTCGTGTGTTCCGGCGCGCGGGAACCCTTCGCGGTTTCCCGCCGTTGGAGCAGGGGAAGGCGGGTTTGTTGACCGTCCGCGGCGTCATCGGGTGACAATGCTGGGGTACCGTCCGAAGGTCAGTCTTTTTTCAAGCTTTCAAGGTCGAGCAGGACACCGCACGCACAGCACCTCGTTCCGGGGTGACCGTGCCTCACTGTGGCAGGAGGGACGGGGCGCTCGCGCCCCGTATGGATGGACGTGAAGCGCTACTTCCGTGGGCCGGTCATGTGGATCGTGCTGGCCGTCCTCGCCGTGGTCGTGTTGATGCAGGTCGTCGGCTCGTCCGGCGGCTACAAGTCGGTGGACACCAGCCAGGTCGTACACGCGATCGACAAGAACCAGGTGAAGTCGGCCGAGCTGACGACCGGCGACGAGAACAAGATCAAGGTCGAGCTCAAGAGCGGCGTCAAGATCAAGGGCTCGAGCAAGGTCCAGGCCAACTACATCGGCGACCAGGGCGTGGAGATCTCCAAGGATCTGCAGGCCAAGGCCGACGACGACGACTCGAGCACGCTGCCCGAGGGTTACAACGTCTCGACCTCCAAGCAGAACCCCTTCATCGGCGTCCTGCTCTCGCTGCTGCCCTTCGTTCTGATCGTCGTGGTCTTCCTGTTCCTGATGAACCAGATGCAGGGCGGCGGCTCCCGGGTGATGAACTTCGGGAAGTCCAAGGCCAAGCTGATCACCAAGGACACCCCGAAGACCACCTTCGCCGACGTGGCCGGTGCCGACGAGGCCGTCGAGGAGCTCCACGAGATCAAGGAGTTCCTGCAGGAGCCCGCGAAGTTCCAGGCCGTGGGCGCCAAGATCCCCAAGGGCGTGCTGCTGTACGGCCCGCCCGGTACGGGCAAGACGCTGCTCGCGCGCGCCGTCGCCGGCGAGGCGGGCGTGCCCTTCTACTCGATCTCCGGCTCCGACTTCGTCGAGATGTTCGTCGGTGTGGGCGCCTCCCGCGTCCGCGACCTGTTCGAGCAGGCCAAGGCCAACGCCCCGGCCATCGTCTTCGTCGACGAGATCGACGCCGTCGGCCGGCACCGCGGCGCGGGCCTCGGCGGCGGCCACGACGAGCGCGAGCAGACGCTGAACCAGCTGCTCGTCGAGATGGACGGCTTCGACGTCAAGGGCGGTGTCATCCTGATCGCGGCCACCAACCGGCCCGACATCCTCGACCCCGCGCTGCTGCGCCCCGGCCGCTTCGACCGGCAGATCGCCGTCGACCGCCCGGACATGCAGGGCCGCCTGGAGATCCTCAAGGTCCACCAGAAGGGCAAGCCGGTCGCCCCGGACGTCGACCTCTCGGCCGTCGCCCGCCGCACGCCCGGCTTCACCGGTGCCGATCTGTCCAACGTGCTGAACGAGGCCGCCCTGCTGACGGCCCGCAGCGACCGCAAGCTGATCGACAACCACATGCTGGACGAGGCGATCGACCGCGTCGTGGCCGGCCCGCAGAAGCGGACCCGGATCATGAGCGACAAGGAGAAGAAGATCACCGCGTACCACGAGGGCGGTCACGCCCTGGTCGCGGCGGCCTCCCCGAACTCCGACCCGGTCCACAAGATCACGATCCTGTCCCGCGGCCGGGCCCTGGGCTACACCATGGTCCTGCCCGACGAGGACAAGTACTCGACCACGCGCAACGAGATGCTCGACCAGCTGGCCTACATGCTGGGCGGCCGCGCGGCCGAGGAGCTCGTCTTCCACGACCCCACCACGGGCGCCGCGAACGACATCGAGAAGGCCACCGCCACGGCCCGCGCGATGGTCACCCAGTACGGCATGACCGAGCGCCTCGGTGCGATCAAGTTCGGCTCCGACAACTCCGAGCCCTTCCTGGGCCGCGAGATGGCCCACCAGCGCGACTACTCCGAAGAGGTCGCGGCCCTGGTGGACGAAGAGGTCAAGAAGCTGATCGAGAACGCCCACAACGAGGCGTGGGAGATCCTCGTCGAGAACCGCGACATCCTCGACAACCTCGTGCTGGCGCTCCTGGAGAAGGAGACGCTCAACAAGGAGGAGATCGCCGAGATCTTCAAGCACGTGGTCAAGCGCCCGCCGCGCCCGGCCTGGACCGGCTCCTCGCGGCGTACGCCCTCCACGCGCCCGCCGGTGCTCTCCCCCAAGGAGCTCGCCCCCAGCAACAACGGCGCCGCCTCGGTGGACACCGTCGAGCTGTCGAAGGACAGCCCGGCCACCCCGGAGAGCTGACCGATAGCAGACCGGCCGGGCGGTATGGGCCCGGAATGGATGCCGCGTCACCCAGGTTTTAGCCTTGGGGGCGCGGCATCGCGCTTTTCGGCGCCGGCGCCGCCCCTTGCTGGGCCCGCACGGCGGCGCGACGGACGAGAGAACGAGGCAAGCCCATGACCGACCCGGTGACGCTGGACGCCGAGGGCACCATCGGAGAATTCGACGAGAAGCGGGCCGAGAACGCGGTCCGCGAACTGCTGCTCGCGGTGGGTGAGGACCCCGACCGCGAGGGCCTCCGAGAAACCCCGGCGCGAGTGGCACGGGCGTACCGCGAGATATTCGCCGGCCTGTGGCAGAAGCCGGAGGACGTGCTCACCACGACCTTCGACCTGGGCCACGACGAGATGGTGCTCGTCCGCGACATCGAGGTCTACAGCACCTGCGAGCACCACCTGGTGCCCTTCCACGGCGTCGCCCATGTGGGCTACATCCCGTCCACGACCGGCAAGATCACCGGCCTGTCGAAGCTGGCCCGCCTGGTGGACGTCTACGCCCGCCGGCCGCAGGTGCAGGAGCGGCTGACCACGCAGATCGCCGACTCCCTGATGGAGATCCTGGAGCCGCGCGGCGTGGTCGTGGTCATCGAGTGCGAGCACATGTGCATGTCGATGCGCGGCATCCGCAAGCCCGGCGCCAAGACCCTCACCTCCGCGGTCCGCGGCCAGCTCCGCGACCCCGCAACGCGCGCGGAGGCGATGAGCCTCATCATGGCCCGCTAAAACAAAAGGGGCCCGCCAAAAGGCGGGCCCCGAAGGGGGCGCCCCGAAGGGGCGCGGGGAACTGCGCGATCAGCCACGAACGACCCGCAGCCGGCCGACGGCAGTCCCCCGTACCCCGGGAGCCCCCGTACCGCGGGAGCCGTCAGAAAATCCGCTACGCGGAAAGCCGGCTGCCCATCCACTTCAGCGTGGGGTTCAGCTCACGCCGCCACGTGTTGAAGTTGTGCCCACCGCTGTCGAGGATGATCGACGAGACCCGGGTCGGGGACTTCGAGGCCATGTCGATGAACTTCAGGGTGTCCTTGTAGTTGTGCTCGCCCTTCTTGCTGCTGGTCACCAGCAGCGAGACCGGCGGGAGCGGCTTGTTCTTCAGCCGCCACAGCAGGTCGTTCTCGTTCTCCACCTGCTTGCTGCCGCCGAAGAGGGAGCCGGTGGTCGGGTCCTGCGGGGCCTTGAAGTAGCCGGAGAGGGAGGCGGCGGCGCTGTAGGAGTCCGGGTGGCGCATCGCGATCTTCAGCGCGCAGTAGCCGCCGGTGGAGTCGCCGATCATGCCCCAGTTCGCGGCCTTGGTGCCGACGCGGTACTGCTCGGAGATGGCCTTGCGCAGGTCCTTGGCGAAGAAGGTCTCGGTCTGGGGACCGCCGGGTATGTCCATGCATTCGGTGTCGCGCGGCGGGGCGACGGTGGGCCGCATCATCACGAGGATGGTGGGCTGCATCTTCTTCTCTTTGGCGAGCTTGTGCGCGCGCACCGGGTAGTCAAGGCCCTTGATGAGCGCCTCGGCGGTGCCCGGGTAGCCGGTCAGGGCGACCGATGCCGGAAAGGTCTTGTTCGCGTACTGCGGCTGGAAGTACTCCGGCGGCAGGTAGACGTACGCCGGGCTGCTGATCTTGGATTCCATGCCGACGACGTTGATCTTCTCGATCTTGCCGCCGACGCGCGGCACGTTGCCCCGCGGGACCTTGACCGCCTGGGCGCCGACCACCTGGACGCGCTTGGCGCCCATGCTGTGGTCGACGACCACGCCCTCGTCCTTGACCTGGCCGAAGAGGTCGGCCCACGAGCCGTAGAAGCCGAAGGACTGGTTCGCCCACAGTCCGATCGCGGCGAACAGGGAGAGCTGCGTGGCCAGCATCATGCCCACGCGGGCGGCCACGGCGCCCACGCTCTTCCTGCCCAGCCGGGGCCAGAGCCAAATGGTCAACGCGAAGAGCACTACCGCAGCCGCGATGGCAAGCAGCAGTACTGCCATGCTGGTGAGACCCATGAGGTGCTTTCTGCCGTGCGACCCGGCGCCGAGTCGCGGAATGGTTACTTCTTTCCGGGCTCGGCCCCCCGCGGAACCTCAACCCCGAAACCGTCGTCCTACAGGGCGCACATTGCACGGGTGCTGCTGCCGAACGGCGCAGCTCCAGTCGACAGGACGACGGGAAGAGATGTCTGTCAGGGAAGATGGCAATAAGTCCGGCGAGGTTGCTTCGCGTTCGAAGTGGCTCACGGGGCTTGCGCGAATCGTGAAGGGCCCGAAGCCCGAGAACGTACCCGCCGTCGTGGGCACGATCGCGGCGCTCATCGGCCTCGCCGACGTCGCGGCCGGAGTCATCCCCCGGTGGCGCTGGAGCAAGGTGCACGCCCTCGCCGAGGTGCTGCCGGGCACGGTGACCCAGCTGGCCGCCGCCGGGTCGATCATCGTCGGCATCCTGCTGCTGATGCTGGCCCACGGCCTGAAGCGGGCCAAGAAGCGGGCCTGGATGGCCGCCGTGGTCCTGCTGCCCATCGGTGCCGCGGCCCAGCTGATCTACCGCCACTCCAGGATCGGCACGATCCTCTCGCTGCTGCTCTTCGTCTACCTGCTGCGGCACAAGAAGGCGTTCGACGCGCTGCCGGACTCGCGCAGCCGCTGGAAGGCGCTCGCCAACCTGATCGTCATGGGTGGCGTCAGCTTCGCCCTCGGCTGGGTGATCGTCGGCTCGCACGCCAACCAGATGGTCGGCGACCCGCCGGTGCTGGAGCAGATCGAGCACGTCGTGTGGGGTCTGTTCGGCTTCGAGGGCTCCGTTCGCTACACCGGCGGCACCGACTACGTCGTCGGCTACTCGCTGGGCGCCCTCGGCCTGCTGACCGTGCTCTCCACCGCGTACCTGCTCTTCCGGCCCGAGTACCCGGCCCCGCTGCTGACCGAGCAGGACGAGGACCGGCTGCGCGAGCTGCTGGCCAAGCACGGTGCCCGCGACTCCCTCGGCCACTTCGCGCTGCGCCGCGACAAGAGCGTGGTCTTCTCGCCGTCCGGCAAGGCCGCCGTCTCCTATCGCGTCGTCTCCGGCGTGATGCTCGCCAGTGGTGACCCCATCGGTGACGTCGAGGCGTGGCCCGGCGCGATCGAGAAGTTCATGGAGCTGGCCAAGCGCCACTCCTGGACCCCCGCCGTCGCCGGCTGCAGCCAGACCGGTGGCGAGGTGTGGACGCGAGAGACCGGCCTGGACGCCCTGGAGATGGGCGACGAGGCCATCGTCGAGGTCGCCGACTTCAGCCTGAGCGGCCGCTCCATGCGCAACGTCCGCCAGATGGTCAAGCGGATCGAGCGCAACGGCTACACCACCAAGGTGCGCCGCGTGGGCGACCTGAACCCCGAGGAGCTCGCCGCCGTCCAGAAGGCCGCCAACGCCTGGCGCGACACCGAGGACGAGCGCGGCTTCTCCATGGCCCTGGGCCGCATCGGCGACCCCAAGGACCTGGACGCGATCATCGCCACCGCCCACAAGGACCCGGAGGAGGGCGAGGACCTGCCCTTCGGCGACCTGCGGGCCATGCAGCACTACGTCCCCTGGGGCCCGGACGGCAGCTCCCTGGAGCTCATGCGCCGCGACCGCAGCGCCGACCCCGGCATGAACGAGCTGCTGATCGTCGCCTTCCTGCAGGCCGCGCCGGAGCTGGGCATCAAGCGCATGTCGCTGAACTTCGCCTTCTTCCGCTCCGCCCTGGAGCGCGGCGGCAAGCTGGGCGCCGGCCCGGTCGTCCGCATCCAGCGCGCGGTGCTGATCTTCCTGTCGCGCTGGTTCCAGATCGAGTCGCTGTACAAGTTCAACGAGAAGTTCCGCCCGATCTGGGAGCCCCGCTTCGTGGTCTTCCCCAACAGCCGCGACCTGCCGCGCATCGGCTTCGCCATGATGCAGGCCGAGGGCTTCCTGGAGCTGCCGCGCCTGCTGCGCCGCCGCCCGGCCGACCCCTCGGTGATCATGGACGACGAGGAAACCGTCGAGCAGAGCGAGGTCACGCGCGCGGCCTGACCGCAGCCGGCCCCGTGGGCCCCCGCACCGGACACCGTCCGGGCGGGGGCCCACGCTTTTCCCGTGCCCTTCGCCTTCCCGTGCCCTCGCTTTTCCCGTGCCCCCGGGCGGGCGGTGAACGGGGCGCTCCCACGCCCTAGGCTGGTTGGTATGAGTACGTTGCGCGGCCGTGTGGGGCCGGTCGGACTGCCCGAGTGGGACCGCTGTGCCGTGATGGGCGTCGTGAACGTCACGCCCGATTCGTTCTCGGACGGCGGCCACTGGTTCGACACCGCCCTGGCGGTCAAGCGGGGCCTGGAGCTCGCCGCGGCCGGCGCCGACCTCGTCGACGTGGGCGGCGAGTCCACCCGTCCCGGTGCGACGCGGATCGACGAGGACGAGGAGCTGCGCCGGGTGATCCCGGTCGTCCGCGAGCTGGCCGGCGAGGGCATCGTCGTCTCCGTGGACACCATGCGCGCCGCCGTCGCCGAGGCCGCCGTCGAGGCCGGCGCGGCGCTCGTCAACGACGTCAGCGGGGGCCTGGCCGACCCGGCCATGGTGCCGGTGGTCGCCGACGCCCGGGTGCCGTTCGTGGTCATGCACTGGCGCGGCTTCAGCGCCGACATGAACAGCCGGGCCGTCTACGGCCCGGACGTCGCCGGCGAGGTGATCGACGAGCTGCGGCAGCGGCTGGACGCCGTCGTCGCCGGCGGCGTCGAGCCCGAGCGCATCGTCCTCGACCCGGGCCTGGGCTTCGCCAAGAACGCCGAGCACGACCTGGCCCTGGTCGCCGGGCTGCGCAGGTTCCGCCGGGAGCTCGACGACCTGCCGGTGCTGGTCGCGGCCTCCCGCAAGCGCTTCCTCGGCCGGGTGCTGGCCGGCCCCGGGGGCGAGCCGCCGCCGGCCCGCGAGCGGGACGGCGCCACTGCCGCCGTCTCGGCCCTCGCCGCCCGCGACGGCGCCTGGGCGGTACGGGTGCACGAGGTGCGGGCCAGCGCCGACGCCGTGCGCGTGGTCGCCGCCGTCACCGGTGCCGCGGCGGCCGAGGGGGCGGTGTGAGCACCGCCCGTACCGAGAGCGAGCGGGTCGAGCTGGCCAACACCGCGCTGTACGAGGCGGTCGAGCGCGGCGACACCGCGGCCATGGAACAGCTGTGGCTGAACGAGCCCGGCGCCGAGGTCTCCTGCGTGCACCCCGGCTGGCCGGTGCTGCGCGGCCGCAGCGAGGTCCTGCGCTCGTACGCCCTGATCATGGCGAGCACGGACTACATCCAGTTCTTCCTGACGGACGTGGAGGTCTCCGTCACCGGCGACACCGCCCTGGTGACCTGCACGGAGAACATCCTCAGCGGCGCCCCCGCCGAGAACGAGGGCGAGCTCGGCCCGCTGGTCGGCCAGCTGGTCGTGGCCACCAACGTCTTCCGGCGCACGGCCGGCGGCGAGTGGAAGGTGTGGTCCCACCACGGCTCGCCGGTGCTGGCGGGCGAGGAGGACGAGGAGGACGACGGGGACGAATCGCCCTGACCCGGGCGGGCTGACCCGTCGGGGTGATGTGGCGTACGACACGTCCCCCGCACGGGTATGTCACCCCTGGCCGGACCACCCCGCAGGCGCGTCGGCCCAGGCCGGGGGTGGAAAGGCGGGGACGGGGCGGAGGGCGAGGGAGGTGCCTAGCACCGCCCGGAAGTCCTGTCCATAGCACCCGAGGACCGGCCGTGTCGGTGCCCGCAGGTAGATTCGAAGTGGGCCACCCGGCGGCCGCCTGCCGCGCCGGGCCCGTACCGACGACCAGCAGGAGTGATTCGTGTGGATCGTGTCGCGCTGCGCGGCTTGAAGGCTCGCGGCCACCACGGGGTGTTCCCGCGGGAGCGCGAGGAGGGCCAGACCTTCATCGTGGACCTGGTGCTGAGCCTGGACACCCGGCCCGCCGCGGCCGGCGACGACCTCACGAAGACCGTGCACTACGGCATCGTGGCCGAGGAGGTCGTGGGCATCGTGGAGGGCGAGCCCGTCGACCTCATCGAGACCCTCGCCGAGCGCATCGCCCAGCAGTGCCTCAAGCACGAGCCCGTGCAGCAGGTCGAGGTCGTCGTGCACAAGCCGGACGCCCCCATCACCGTTCCCTTCGACGACGTGACCGTCACGATCACCCGGAGCCGAGTATGAGCAGCAGCGACCCGACCGTGCAGCCGGTGCCCGCCTCCGTGGTGGAACAGGTGGACGCCGCAGACGTCACCCTGCACAACCCCAAGCGCGCCGTGATCTCCATCGGCAGCAACCTGGGCAACCGCCTGGAGACCCTCCAGGGCGCCATCGACGCCCTGGAGGACACCCCCGGCCTGCGCGTCAAAGCCGTCTCCCACGTCTACGAGACCGAGCCGTGGGGCGTCGAGGCGGGCTCCCAGCCGTCGTACTTCAACGCCGTCGTGCTGGTGAAGACCACCCTTCCGCCGGACTCCCTGCTGGAGCGCGGTCACGCGATCGAGGAGGCCTTCGAGCGGGTGCGGGACGAGCGCTGGGGCCCGCGCACCCTGGACGTCGACATCGTCACCTACCAGGACGTCGTCTCCGACGACCCGCGACTCACCCTGCCCCACCCGCGTGCCCACGAGCGTGCCTTCGTCCTCGTCCCGTGGTACGACGTGGACCCCGAGGCCGTCGTCCCGGGCCACGGCGCACTGGCCGACCTGCTGACGACGGTCGGCAAGGAAGGCGTGTCCGTCCGGACCGACCTGGAACTCCGCCTGCCCGAGTAGCCGTTGGGCGGGTGGCGGCGAGCGACAAAAAACAGAGGGGCGACAGCCACGTGAAACAACTGCGGATCGGGATGCTGGCAGGGCTGTTCGCCGTGGCCGGGGTGCTGTCCTGGGCGGCGGCCCGGCTGTGGGACTCCTTCGGCACGCTGCCCAGCGTGCCCGTGGCCGCGCCCATCGTGCTGGCCGTCATCGCCGTCGTCCTCTTCGCCACCGGCCTCTCGCTCCGGGCACGCCTGCGCGCCCAGCGCGAGCGCCGCCCCGGCGCCAAGGGCGTCGACCCGCTCCTGGCGGCGCGAGCCGTCGTCTTCGGCCAGGCGAGCGCCCTGGTCGCGGCTCTGGTGGCCGGCATGTACGGCGGCGTCGGCGTCTTCCTCCTCATGGACGGCCTCGATGTCCCCGTCCGCCGCGACCAGGCCATCTACGCCGGCGCCTCGGTCCTGGCCGGCGCCTGCGTGGTGGCAGCGGCCTTCTTCATGGAACGCGTCTGCCGCCTCCCGGAAGACGACGACGAAGACGGCACGGGCGCTACGCGGGCGTAGCGCGCTGCTTACGCACCACTGACGGTGCGCACCTCCGCGTCCCCACCCACCGAGCGCCGCAACGCCGCATGCAGTCCCCCAGGCGTGAGCACGCCCAAGAAGTGATCCACCCCCTCCCCATCGACCACCGCAATCCACCCCGCATCGTGCTGCAGCATCGTGCTGAACGCCTGCTTCAGTGACGCCCCCAGCGGCAGCCAGGCATCCATCCGCCGCGCCACGTCCCGCACGACTCCGCCGCCCGTGGCCACGGAGTCGGCCGAGATCCACCCGTGCAGCCGGTCCGCGTCGTCGAGGACGACGGCCCACCGGGCCCCGTCGGCCGTCAGCCGCTCCGCGGCGTCGGCCAGCCGGTCGTCGAGGTGCACGACCGGCGGCTGTTCCAGGTCGCCCGCCTCGATCGGCGTGACCGACAACCGCTTGAGCCCCCGGTCGGCGCCCACGAAGTCCGCGACGTACGGCGTGGCGGGGGCGCCCAGCACCGCGGCCGGTACGTCGAACTGTTCGATGCGCCCGTTCCCGTACACCGCGATGCGGTCGCCGAGCCGTACGGCTTCCTCGATGTCGTGCGTCACGAACAGCACCGTCTTGCGCACCTGCGACTGCAGTCGCAGGAATTCGGACTGCAGTCGTTCCCGCACGACGGGGTCGACGGCTCCGAAGGGTTCGTCCATCAGGAGGACGGGCGGGTCGGCGGCGAGGGCCCGGGCCACGCCGACGCGCTGACGCTGTCCGCCGGAGAGCTGTTCGGGGTAGCGGTCGCCGTGGCGGGCGGGGTCCAGCCCCACGAGCTCCAGCAGTTCGGCGGCCCGTGCGCGGGCCTTCTTGCGCGACCAGCCCAGCAGGTGCGGCACGGTGGCCGTGTTGTCGAGCACGGTCTTGTGGGGGAAGAGGCCGACCTGCTGGATGACGTATCCGATGCGCCGGCGCAGTTCGACGGGGTCGACGTCGGCGATGTCCCGGCCGTCGACGAGGATGCGGCCGCTGGTGGGTTCGATCAGCCGGTTGACCATCTTCATGGTCGTGGTCTTGCCGCAGCCGGACGGTCCGACGAGCGTGACCAGCTCCCCTTCCGCGACCTCGAAGGAGAGGTCGTCGACGGCGGTCGTGCCATCGGCGTAGCGCTTGGTGACGTGCTCGAAGCGGATCATGGTTCCCCATTGTTGCCCGGTTGGCTGCCCGTCGGCCGTCGGGACGGCCTTCGAACATGTTGCCGTTGAATGACTGCCGGAGGCGAATGTCAGTGCGCCGGGTTAGGGTCGCTGGTAACCGACCGTGAAAGCCGAGGGGGAGGTGAGGGCACGGATGGCCGGTCAGAACTGCCTGATCGCCAACGACTGGGTCTGCGGGGAGTACGTCCGCACGCGCGGCACGGAGCTGACGGAGGCGACCCTCCAGCACATCGGCATCACTCTTTCGTCCGTGCTGATCGGCCTGTTCGTGGCCTTCCCGCTGGCGCTGCTGGCCCGCAGGTGGCGGGGGTTCGCGGCGCCGGTGCTGGGGGCGACCACGATCCTGTACACGGTGCCCTCGCTGGCGATGTTCTCTTTGCTGGTGCCGGTGTTCGGGCTCTCGGCGGCGGTGGTGGTCACCGGTCTGGTGCTGTATTCGCTGACGATCCTGGTGCGCAACATACTCGCCGGCCTCGCGTCCGTCCCGGAGGAGGCGCGGGAGGCGGCGCGGGGCATGGGGTTCGGTCCGGCCCGGCTGCTGTTCCAGGTCGAACTGCCCCTGTCCGTACCGGCGCTGATGGCGGGTCTGAGGATCGCCACGGTCTCGACCGTCTCGCTGACGACGGTGGGCGCCATCATCGGGTACGGCGGCCTGGGCAACCTCATCTACGAGGGCATGCACAGCTACTTCAAGGCGCAGGTGCTGACGGCATCCGTGCTGTGCGTCCTGCTGGCCGTGGTGGCGGACGTGGCACTGCTGGGCGTCCAGCGGCTGCTGACGCCGTGGGCCCGGGCGGGAGCGCGCCCGAAGAAGCGGGTGTTCGCGCGGCGCCCGGCGAAGGACCTGCCAGGTGAGGCGGTGGCCTGATGGACGTCCTGGGGCGTACGTGGGAGTGGCTGAGCACCTCTGCCCACTGGTCCGGCACGGACGGGGTGTGGCGCCGGCTCGGTGAGCACCTCTTCCTCACCGTCGTCTGCCTGCTGATCTCGTGCGCGATAGCGCTGCCCGTCGCCCTGCTGCTCGGCCACCTGGGCAAGGGCGGCGCGCTGGCCGTCAACATCTCCAACGTGGGCCGTGCGGTACCGACTTTCGCGGTGCTGGTGCTGTTGCTGCTCAGCCCGCTCGGTACGCACGGATCCTGGCCGACGGTCATCGCGCTCGTGCTGTTCGCGATACCCCCGGTGCTCACCAACGCCTACGTGGGCATGCGCGGTGTCGACCGGGGGACGGTGGAGGCCGCGCGCGGCATGGGAATGACGGGTCGTCAGGTGATGGCGCGCGTCGAGCTGCCGCTGGCCTTCCCGTTGATCATGACCGGCATCCGGTCCGCCGCCGTGCAGGTCGTGGCCACGACGACGCTGGCGGCGCTGCCCGGCGGCGGCGGGCTCGGCCGCATCATCACGGCCGGCTTCCGGCTCACCGACACCGCCCAGGTGGTGGCGGGCGCCCTGCTGGTGGCGGTGCTGGCGCTGGCGGTCGAGGGGGCGTTCGTGCTGCTGCAGCGGTTGCTGGACCCGATGCGCGGGCAGGTGGCGACCGCACGCGCATGACGAGCGAACCAATCGGACGGATGGAGTCACCTATGCCCAGGACAACGCTGCCGTTGCTGCCGGGAACGGCGCGCCGGGCGCGCCGCGCCCGCGCCCTGCTGGCGGCCGCCGGCGTCGCGGCCCTGACCGCGGGGCTCGCCGGGTGCGGCGGCGACAGCCTGGAGAAGTCCGGCGGGGCGGGTGGCTCCGGCGCCGGCTCGGGGGAGAAGTCCCTGGTCATCGGCTCCGCATCCTTCACCGAATCGAAGGTTCTGGCGGAGATATACGCGGGGCTGCTGAAGAACGCCGGATATTCCACGACGGTGCACACCGTCGATGCGCGCGAGCTGTACGAGCCGGCGCTGGAGCGGGGCGAGATCGACGTCGTCCCGGAGTACGCGGCGACGCTCACCGAATTCCTCAACAAGAAGCAGAACGGCAAGGACGCCCCGCAGGTGGCCTCCTCCGGTCCGGAGGCCACGGTGAAGGCACTGCGGAAACTCGCCGAGCCGCGCGGGCTGAAGGTGCTCGAACCGGGCCGGGCGGTCGACCAGAACGCCTTCGCCGTTACCGGCGAGTTCGCAAACGAACACCACCTCAAGACGCTTTCCGACCTCGGAAAGTCGAAGCAGCAGGTCAAGCTGGCCGCGGGCGACGAATGCCGGGAGCGGCCCTTCTGCCGGCCCGGGCTGGAGAAGACCTACGGCATCGAGGTTTCCGGCATCGTGCCGCTGGAGGTCGGCAGCCCCCAGGCCAAGCAGGCGGTCAAGGACGGCAAGGCGCAGCTGCTCCTGACCACCACCACCGACGCCACCCTCCAGCAGTTCGGGCTGGTGCTCCTCGAAGACGACAAGAAGCTGCAGAACTCCGACAACGTGCTGCCCGTGGTGAATGCCAAGAAGGCCGGCTCGGAGAAGATCACGGAAGCGCTGGAACGCCTCAACAGGGTCCTGACCACGGCCGATCTCACCGAACTCAACAAGAAGGTCGACGCCGAGCGGCTCAAGCCCGCCGATGTCGCCGCGCAGTACCTCAAGGAGAAGAAGCTCCTGACGAAGTGACGGGTTCATCTGACGGCGAGCAAGTGACGGCGTGGACGGCGTAGGGGAGAAGTAAGATCAAGGGAAGAGTTTGGTGGCGGGGTCACACTCCCGAGGCAACGCACGGTAAGTTTCAGGCCATGCCACGAGGACGCCATCGCCATTCCGCACCCCTGCACCGGCTTCTTCCCCCGCTGTCGGTCGCCGCGACATCCGTCGCGTGCGCCGCCGGTGCCCTGGTGGTGGGCGAGCCGCTCGTCATACGCGCCCTGGCCGCGGCCTCCGCGGCCGCGGCCGTCGTCGGCTCGGTGATGATGCGCCGCTGGGACCGCGCGGCCGGCAAGCGCGTCGCCCAGCTCTCCGCCGCCCGCACCCGGGACGAGTGGAAGACCGAGGAGCGCATCGCCGAGCTGGAGACGGACCTCGAGGAGACCCGGCTGGCCCGCACCAGGGTCGAGGTCAAGCTCCGCAACAAGCGCGCCGAGCTCGCCCGCCTCCGCACCGAGCACGCCGACCTGCTGCGCCGTTACGCCACCGCCGAGACCGAGCGGGCCAGCGCCCTGGAGGGCCGCCGCCTGCTGGAGAAGGGCGCCGGGGCGAAGCCCGCGGCACCGGGCGAGGCCAAGGCCCTGCCCCCGGCCGGAATCGGCCCCGACGCCTACCGGCGGGCCGCCGACGCCCTGCGCACCCTGGAGCGCAAGGCCGAGGCCACGGCCGCGGCGAAGGCCGCCGAGGAAGCCGCCGCGGCGAAGGCCGCCGCGGAGAACGCCGGGAAGAACGCCGGGAAGAAGCAGAAGCCGGCCGCCGCCAAGAAGACCGCGAAGGCCGACGCAGCCCCGCCGGTGCCGGCCGCACGCCGAAAGGTGGCCCGCACCCAGGGCGGCTTCGACTTCTTCGGCAACGCGAAGAAGGACAAGCCGGTGGACGAGCAGGACCTGGCCGACGTGGTCGGCGAGGAGGCCCTCGCCGAGGCCGCCGGCGTCGACGAGGACGGCAAGGTCATAGACCTCACCGCCCACGACGAGACCGAGCAGATCGACGTGGCCGAGCTGCGCACCGCGATCTCCTGACCGCGATCTCCTGACGGAGCCCCGGCCGGGGACGTCTGCTTGCCGACGTCTACTTGTCGATGTCGCCGACGACGAAGAACAGCGATCCCAGGATCGCCACCATGTCCGCGACCAGCGTCCCCGGCAGCAGCTCCACCAGCGCCTGGATGTTGTTGAAGGACGCCGACCGCAGCTTCAGCCGGTACGGCGTCTTCTCGCCCTTGGACACCAGGTAGTAGCCGTTGAGCCCCAGGGGGTTCTCCGTCCACACGTACGTCGAGCCCTCCGGCGCCTTGAGCACCTTGGGCAGCCGCTGGTTGATGGGGCCCGGGGGCAGCTCCGCCAGCCGGCCCAGGCAGGCGTCCGCCAGCTCCAGCGCGTTGTGCGTCTGCTCCAGCAGGCACTCGAAGCGCGCCAGGCAGTCGCCCTCCTGCCGGGTGACGACCTTCAGCACGTCGCCCAGCTCGCCGTAGGCCAGGTACGGCTCGTCACGGCGCAGGTCGAAGTCGACGCCGGAGGCCCGGGCGATCGGCCCGCTCACCCCGTAGGCGTGCACCGTCTCCGGCGCCAGCACGCCCACCCCGCGCGTACGGCCGCGGAAGATCTCGTTGCCGAGCACCAGGCGGTCGTAGACGTCCATCCGGGAGCGCACCTCGGCCACCGCGTGCCGGGCCCGGCCGAGCCAGCCGGCCGGCAGGTCCTCCTTCAGGCCGCCGACCCGGTTGAACATGTAGTGCATCCGGCCGCCGGAGACCTCCTCCATGACCGTCTGCAGCTCCTCGCGCTCGCGGAACGCGTGGAAGACGGGCGTGATCCCGCCGAGCTCCAGCGGATAGGAGCCGAGGAACATCAGATGGTTGAGCACCCGGTTCAGCTCGGCCAGCAGGGTGCGCGTCCACACCGCGCGCTCGGGCACCTCCATGCCCAGCATCCGCTCGACGGCGATGACCACGCCCAGCTCGTTGGAGAACGCCGACAGCCAGTCGTGACGGTTGGCGAGCATGACGATCTGCCGGTAGTCGCGGGCCTCGAAGAGCTTCTCCGCCCCCCGGTGCATGTAGCCGATCACCGGCTCCGCCGAGATGATCCGCTCGCCGTCCAGGACGAGGCGCAGCCGCAGCACGCCATGGGTGGACGGGTGCTGAGGCCCGATGTTGAGCACCATGTCGGTGCTCTCCGCCGCGCCGCCGATGCCGACTGTCGTCTCCGTCATGGGAACAGTTTCTCAGCCCCGCCGGACGACCCGTCCCGGCCGTCGCCGCCGGGCGCGCCCAGCACCTCGGCCACCACGGGCGCACAGGCGTCACCCACCGGCTGCAGCAGCCAGCCGAAGCCGCCCAGCCCGCCCGGTGCCGTCAGCTCCGCCGCCTCCCCGGCCGTGCCCAGCGCCCGGACATAGGCGGCGGGGTCGGAGGAGGCCAGCGAGAGCGGCGGCCTGCCGCCGTCCATGCCCAGGGCGTGCAGCGCCCGGCGCTGCGTGGTCACCGCGGCGCCCGTGCCGGGCCGGGCCGCGGCACAGGCGTCCAGGGCGACGTGCGCGGTGATGTCGCAGCTGCCGTCCGGCACCGGCCGCACCTCGCGGCCGTCGCGGAAGCCGGCGAGGGTGCCGAAGGGCGGCCGGGTGGCGCGCTCGTGGGCGTAGTCCACGGCGACGGCGAGCCCGGCCCGCAGGCTGCCGACCGCGTGCGCCCAGGCGGCGTCGCGCGGGTGCCCGATCTCCGCCCGGCTCCCGGGCGGCGCGCCCTCCAGCGGCCACCAGCGGGCCAGCCACGCGGCGTCCTCCCCCGCGACCGGCTCGCCCAGCAGCTCCTCACCGTCCTCGCCGACGAACACCCGGCGGGCCCGGCCCGCGCCGTCGGCCTCGGCCACGTCCACCGGAACGTTGTCCAGCCACTCGTTCGCGAACAGCAGCCCTTCGACGCCTTCGGGGACCTTTTCCAGCCAGACGACCCGCGGGTCCAGCCCGGCCGGGCGGTCCGCGATCTCGACCGCGTACGGGCGCAGCCGCGCCGCCAGATCCTGCGGGCACCGCTCCAGCACCGCGCGCACCAGCTCGCCCCGGCCGGCGCCCACATCGGTGAAGGCCAGCTCCGCCGGGTGCCCCAGGGCCGCGTCCACCCGCCGCAGCAGCTCCACGACCGCCCCGGCGAACAGCGGGGAGGCGTGGACCGACGTACGGAAGTGACCCGCCGGCCCCTCGGGGCGCCGGTAGAAGCCTCCGGGGCCGTACAGGGCGGCATCGGCCGCCTCCCGCCAGGTCCGCGTCCCGTCCGGGCCGCTGCTCGCACTTGCCATGTGCCCACGGTAAGCGGGGGCGTGCGGGGGCGACCCTCCACCTTGGGGAGTAGTCGCCCGGGGCATGGATCGCCCCCCGGGCTGACCCGGGCACCAGCTCCGCATGCCTACGCTGGGTGACGTGCAGCGTCTCTACGACTTCCTCCGCAGACACCCCACCTGTGTGGACAGCTTCTGGGCCGTCCTGCTGCTGGGGATGAGCCTGCTGTCTGCGGCGGATGTCAGCGGGGGATCGGTGGTGGTGCCGATGCTCCTTTCCCTGCCGCTGTGCCTCGTCGTGGCGCTGCGCCGCCGTGCCCCGCAGCAGATGCTGCTGCTCGCCACCGCCACCGGCGTGGCCCAGCTCGTGCTGAACCAGCCCGCGGGCGTCGCCGACTTCGCCATGCTCGTGATCGTCTACACCGTGGCGTCCGGGCACGTCCGCTGGGCCTCGCGCTTCGCCCTGGCCGGCAGCTTCGTGGCGGCACCGCTCGCCCAGCTGCGCTGGCCCAACGAGCACAACTCCCTCTCCACCAACCTGCTGGTAACGGTCTTCCTCGCGGTGCCCTTCCTGCTCGCCTGGGTGCTCGGCGACTCGATGCGCACCCGCCGCGCCTACTGGGCGCAGCTGGAGGAGCGCGCGAAGAGGCTGGAGAAGGAGCGCGAGCAGCAGGCGCGGATGGCGGTCACGGCCGAGCGCGCCCGGATCGCCCGCGAGCTGCACGACGTCGTCGCCCACAACGTGTCGGTCATGGTGGTGCAGGCCGACGGCGCGGCGTACGTGCTGGACGCCTCGCCCGATCAGGCGAAACAGGCGCTGTCGACGATCTCCGCCACCGGCCGCCAGGCCCTCGCCGAGATGCGCCGGCTGCTGGGCGTGCTGCGCACCGAGGAGAGCGGCGAGTCCGGCGGCGAGTACGTGCCGCAGCCGGACGTGGAGCGGATCGGCGAGCTGGTGGAGCAGGTCCGCACCGCGGGCCTGCCGGTGGACTTCACGATCGAGGGCGCTCCGCGCCCGCTGCCCAGCGGTGTGGAGCTGACCGCCTACCGCATCGTGCAGGAGGCCCTGACCAACACCCGCAAGCACGGCGGCCCGGACGTGGGCGCCAGCGTGCGGCTGACGTACTTCGACGACGGCCTGGGCCTGCTGGTGGAGGACGACGGCCGGGGCGCGCAGCAGGAGCTGTACGAGGCGGGTGGCGCCGACGGCATGGGCCACGGCCTGATCGGCATGCGCGAGCGCGTCGGCATGGTCGGCGGCACTCTGGACGCGGGGCCCCGCCCGGGCGGTGGCTTCCGCATCAGCGTGCTGCTGCCGATCAGGCCGGGCCGCTGACCCCGCCGCCACCACCATGGAACCCTCCATCGATGAACCCCCGCTCCTGCTCGATCCGTGAACCTGTGAAAGGGAACCCCGCATGGCGATCCGCGTGATGCTCGTCGACGACCAGGTGCTGTTGCGCACCGGATTCCGCATGGTGCTGGCCGCCCAGCCCGACATGGAGGTCGTCGCCGAGGCCGGGGACGGTGCCGAGGCGCTCGAGGTGCTGGCCGGCACCGAGGTGGACGTGGTGCTGATGGACGTCCGCATGCCGCGGCTGGACGGGGTGGAGGCGACCCGCCGCATCTGCGCGCAGGACGATCCGCCCAAGGTGCTGATCCTGACGACCTTCGACCTCGACGAGTACGCCTTCTCCGCCCTCAAGGTCGGGGCCAGCGGCTTCATGCTCAAGGACGTGCCGCCCAACGAGCTGCTGGGCGCCATCCGGGCAGTGCACAGCGGCGACGCGGTGGTCGCGCCGAGCACCACCCGCCGGCTGCTCGACCGCTTCAGCCCGATGCTGCCGAGCACCAGCGCCGAGCCGGTCAGCGCCGAGGTCTCCCGCCTGACCGAGCGGGAGCGCGAGGTCATGCTGCTGGTGGCCCAGGGCCTGTCCAACGGCGAGATCGCCGCCCGCCTGGTGCTGTCCGAGGCGACGGTGAAGACCCATGTCGGCCGGATCCTCACCAAGCTCGGCCTGCGGGACCGCGTGCAGGTCGTGGTGATGGCCTACGAGAGCGGCCTGGTGCGCGCCGGGGGCGGCGCCGCCCAGTAGGGGCCTAGCGGCCCCGTAGGGGCGCGGGGAACTGCGCGATCGGCCACCGACGGCCCGCAGTCGACGCACCGCCCCCAGGGCCCGGGCACCGTACGGCACTCCGTCTGCGGGCGCGTTGTGGCTTGTCGCGCAGTTCCCCGCGCCCCTACGGGGCGCTAACGCAGCACGCCCTCCAGGAAGTCGCTGCCGAGCCGTGCCACCACGGTCAGGTCCAGCTGGTGGAGCACGTACCGGCCGCGGCGCCGGGTGGTCAGCAGCCCCGCCTTCTTCAGCACGGATATGTGCCGCGAGACCTCCGGCGCGCTGATGTCGTGCGCCGTGGCCAGCTCGCCCGTGGTGTACGCGGAGCGGGCCAGGTAGCGGCACATCCGTATGCGCATCGGGTGGGCCAGCGCCTCCAGGCGCAGCTTGAGCAGCTCCAGGGACTCCGGCCCCGGCAGCTCCGCCGCGGCCACGGGGTAGTGGATCACCGGCCGCCAGCCGGGGGCGTGCAGCACCCACACATGGGGCCAGCCGAAGGAGGACGGCACGAAGGTCACGCCCGGGCCGATGGCGGGGTCGACCGCCGTCGTCCGGCCGTTGCCGAGCTTGTCGACGTTGATCCGGCTGCCGTCCTCGGTCAGCGTCACCGCGGGCGAGACCTCCGCGAGGGCCTCGGTCAGGCCCTTGCGGCGCAGCACCTCGGTCTTGTGCCGGGCGTCGGCGGTCAGTTGCACGCGCACCCGCTGCCAGGTGTCGTTGAAGAACGCCTCGGCGCAGTCCTCGAAGAGCCGCCGCAGCCAGGCGCGCACGGCCGGCGGGTCCTCCAGGATCCGGCGGGCGAACTCCACCGCCCGGGGCCCGCGCGCCATGGCGCGCTCCATCGCGTAATGCCGGGCCTCGGCGTCCACCAGGGGAGACGGCCCGGGCCGGCTGTAGCGGCTGGAGCACGAGATCTCCAGTGCGGCGTCGACGAACACCTCGTCGTCGAGCCGGTCGAGCAGGTCCAGGTCCTCGGCGAGGGTGGCGCCGGGCACACCTTGAGTCTGCGGCAGTGCGGCGCACGGCAAGGAGATGTCGGAGAACGTCGAACGCCACAGGAAGTCCGCCTCGCACAGGCGGTCCGCGAGGTCCGGCTTGAGGGCGGAGTTCGTCGCGGTGGTCCAGCCGTGCAGCCCCGGGTGGTGCACCGGCTCGGCCAGCGCGTGCAGGGCGGCGCACAGCTCGGCCAGCGGGGACGGCCGGAAGACCATGCGCTCGGGCGGCAGCCCCGCGATGTCGATCATGACGCTCATGGGCTCATCGTGCCTCTCTCCCGGCGGGCCGGGCCGTCATTTGACGTTCCTTGTCAATCCATGCGCAGCGGCGTCGGGCACGGCCCACCGTGGAGGGCATGAACGTGACCCAGCAGCACCTGCTCGACCTGTACCGCACCGCCTCCCACCAGGAGCCCGCCCCTCCGGCGCCGGGCACCGCCGACCTGCGGACCCTGCGGGAAGTACGCACCTGGTGGCGGTTCCGGGCAGTGGTGGACGAGCGCGTCGCCGCTCACCGCGCCCGCTGGACGGCCCTGTTCTCCCGGCTGCGCCCGGCCACGGCCCCTCGCCTGGCCGCTGCGCCTTCCTCATCCGCCTCCGCCCTCCCGCTCCGGCCGGTCGAGCCGGTCCAGCAGGGCACCGACCGCCTCGCGGACGTCTGCAGCCGTCCAGGCCAGTGCTGAACCGGCCACGGTGACCTCCGTGAACGACAGCCCCGGCACTGCCCCCGGCGCCGGCATCCAGCGGCCGCCGAAGAGGGTCGTACGGGTCTCCTCCGCCAGCCGTGTGCCCGCCGCCGTGAGCGCGTCCGCGTCGTAGGGCAGCCACACCTGGAACCGGTGGGTGTGCGGGACCTCCGGGTGCACCCGCGACCACGGCACCCCGGCCTCGGCGAACCCCTCCTGCAGGGCCTTGGCGACGACCTTGGCGTGCGCCACGTACTCCGGCAGCCGGGGCAGCTCCCGCTCCAGCCCCGCCAGCGCGGACAGCGCCGCCGGCCACTGCTGGAAGACGGTGCCGCCGTAGCGGTGCCGCCAGGTCTTCGCCTCCTCGATCAGCGTCGACGGGCCCGCCAGCGCGGCGCCCGAGATGCCCCCGAGCGACTTGTAGAAGGAGACGTACACCGAGTCGGCCAGGGCCGCTATCTCCTGCAGCCCCACCCCGAAGTGCTCGGTGCACTCCCACAGCCGCGCCCCGTCGAAGTGGACGACCGCCTCCCGCTCCCGGGCGGCCTCGACGACCTCGACCAGCTCCTCCCAGGTCGGCAGCAGGAACCCGGCATCGCGCAGGGGCAGCTCCAGGGTCAGCGTGCCGAAGGGCTCCGCCAGCTCCCGGATCTCCGCCGCCGTCGGCATCCGCGGCTCATCGGTGGTGTGCACCCCGCGCAGGCCGCTGACCTGCACATAGGCGCTGCGCTCGAATCTCTCCAGGTGCGAGAGCGGGTGCAGCGCCACCGTCGGGTTGCCCGTCCGCCCCGCCCAGCAGCGCAGCGCCACCTGCTGGGCCATCGTGCCCGTGGGGAAGAACGCGGCCGCCTCCATGCCGAGCAGCTCGGCGACCCGCTCCTCCAGCCGGGCCACGACACCGTCGCCGTACATGTCGGGCATCGCGTCCATGTCGTACAGCCCCGGCGCCGTCTCGGCCAGCTCGCTCAGGAGCTCGCCCAGGGGCACCCCCATCCGGCCGCCCGACAGCACTCGTTCGGAGCCGCGCAGGGCGGCGATCCTGCGGGCCAAGGTCATTTCGTCGCTCATGGGGCGAGCATGGCCCAGCCCCGGCCGGGCCGCGACGGGATATCCACAGCTCCGGCCTGCAGTACGACAATTTGCCGTGCGGTGTGATGGTGTGCCCGCCCCTGTGGACGGCCGCGAGGGCGCGCGCCACGCCTCGCGTAGCATGACAAAGGAATCGTCCGGTACCCCCGCGGACTGGAACGGAAGGCACCCCGCCGCGTGAACGCACCTCATTCCCCGGACCACCCGGGCCCCCAGGACCGCCCGGCCCGGCTCGCCGTCGGCGTCGTCGGCGCCGGCCGCGTGGGCCCCGCCCTCGCCGCCTCGCTGCAGCTCGCGGGGCACCGCCCGGTCGCGGTCTCGGCGGTCTCGGACGCCTCCCTGCGCCGCGCTGCCACCCTGCTGCCCGACGTCCCCGTCATGGCGCCCGCCGACGTGCTCGCCCACGCCGACCTCGTGCTGCTCACCGTGCCCGACGACGCGCTGCCCGGCCTGGTCGCCGGGCTCGCCGAGACCGGTGCCGTACGTCCCGGCCAGCTCCTGGTGCACACCTCCGGCCGCCACGGCACCGCCGTGCTCGCCCCGGCCACCCGCGCCGGCGCCCTGCCGCTGGCCCTGCACCCGGCCATGACCTTCACCGGCACCCCCGTCGACGTCCAGTGCCTGGCCGGCTGCTCGTTCGGCGTCACGGCCCCCCAGGAGCTGCGGCTGGCGGCGGAGGCCCTCGTCATCGAGATGGGCGGCGAGCCGGAGTGGATCGAGGAATCCGCCCGCCCGCTCTACCACGCGGCCCTGGCCATCGGCGCCAACCACCTGGTCACCCTGGTGGCCCAGTCCATGGAGCTGCTGCGCACCGCGGGCGTCGAGCACCCCGCCCGCATGCTCGGCCCGCTCCTCGGCGCCGCCCTCGACAACGCCCTGCGCAGCGGTGACGCCGCCCTGACCGGCCCCGTCGCGCGCGGCGACGCCGGCACCGTGGCCGCCCACATCGAGCAGCTGCGCACCCACGCGCCCCAGGCCGTCGCCGGGTACCTGGCCATGGCCCGTACGACCGCCGACCGCGCGCTCGCGCACGGCCTGCTCAAACCCGAACTGGCGGAGGACCTGCTCGGCGTCCTCGCGGACGGAGGCAACCAGTGACCACCCGGCTCATCCGCACCGCCGAGGAGCTGCAGGAGCTCCCGAGCGGCGGTCGCCGCGCCGTCGTGATGACCATGGGCGCCCTGCACGAGGGCCACGCCACCTTGATCCGCACCGCGCGCGAGGCCGCCGGCCCCGAGGGCCAGGTCGTCGTCACCGTCTTCGTCAACCCCCTGCAGTTCGGGGCCGGCGAGGACCTCGACCGCTATCCCCGTACCCTCGACGCCGACATGGTCGTCGCCGAGGAGGCCGGCGCCGACCTCGTCCTCGCCCCTTCCGTCGACGAGGTCTACCCCGGCGGCGAGCCCCAGGTGCGCGTCACCGCGGGCCCCATGGGCGAGCGCCTGGAAGGCGCCTCGCGCCCCGGCCACTTCGACGGCATGCTCACCGTCGTCGCCAAGCTCCTGCACCTGACCCGTCCCGACGTCGCCTTCTTCGGCCAGAAGGACGCCCAGCAGCTCGCCCTGATCCGGCGCATGGTGCGCGACCT
Source organism: Streptomyces luteosporeus (assembly GCF_039532865.1). Taxonomy (NCBI): domain Bacteria; kingdom Bacillati; phylum Actinomycetota; class Actinomycetes; order Kitasatosporales; family Streptomycetaceae; genus Streptomyces; species Streptomyces luteosporeus. The sequence goes on along the minus strand of NZ_BAAASL010000026.1, from coordinate 35,228 downwards.
GAACTTCCCCGTCGAGATCGTCGGCGTGCCCACGGTCCGCGAAGGCGACAACCTCGCGTTGTCGAGCCGCAACCGCTACCTCTCCGAGGCCGACCGGGCCACCGCGCTCGCCCTGTCCAAGGCCCTGTTCGCCGCCCGGGCCGAGGCGCCGCGCGGCGCCGTCCCCGTGCGGCACGCGGCGCAGGAAGTGCTGGAGGAGGCGGCCCGACTGCAGCCGCCCCTGCAGCTGGACTACGTCGCCCTGGTCGACCCGGCCGACTTCACCGACGTCCCCGACGACCACACCGGCGAGGCCGTCCTGGCCGTCGCCGCCAAGGTGGGCACCACCCGCCTGATCGACAACCTCCCCCTGACCCTGGGCGCAACCACGCTGGGAGCGACGCGATGACCGGCATACGACTGACCGCCCCCCGCCCCGGCTGGGCGGTCGACGCCGACGTCGTCGTCATCGGCTCCGGTGTCGCCGGGCTGACCGTCGCGCTGCGCTGCGCCGCCGCGGGCGCCCGGGTCACGGTCGTCACCAAGGCACGCCTGGACGCCGGCTCCACCCGCTGGGCCCAGGGCGGCATAGCCGCCGCGCTCGGCGAGGGCGACACCCCCGAGCAGCACCTCGACGACACGCTGGTCGCCGGCGCCGGGCTGTGCTCCGAGGAGGCCGTGCGCACCCTGGTCACCGAGGGCCCCGAGGCCGTGCGCCGCCTCATCGCCACCGGCGCCTGCTTCGACACCGACGCCGGCACCGGCGAGATCCTGCTGACCCGCGAGGGCGGCCACCACCGCAACCGCATCGCCCACGCCGGCGGCGACGCCACCGGCGCCGAGATCTCCCGCGCCCTGGTCGAGGCCGTGCGCGCCGCGGGCATCGAGACGATCGAGCACGCCCTCGTGCTGGACCTGCTCAAGGACGCCGAGGGCCGCGCGGCCGGCGTCTCCCTGCACGTCATGGGCGAGGGCCAGCACGACGGCGTCGGCGCGGTGCGCGCCCGCTCCGTGGTGCTGGCCACCGGCGGCATGGGCCAGGTGTTCTCCGCGACCACCAACCCGGCGGTCTCCACCGGCGACGGCGTGGCGCTGGCCCTGCGCGCCGGTGCGCAGGTCTCGGACCTGGAGTTCGTGCAGTTCCACCCCACCGTGCTGTGGCTGGGCCCCGACGCGGAGGGCCAGCAGCCGCTGGTCTCCGAGGCGGTGCGCGGCGAGGGCGCCCACCTGGTGGACGCCGACGGCCACCGCTTCATGGTCGGCGCGCACGAGCTGGCCGAGCTCGCCCCGCGCGACATCGTCGCCAAAGGCATCATGCGGCGCATGCAGGAGAAGGGCGCCGAGCACATGTACCTCGACGCCCGCCACTTCGGCGCGCAGAAGTGGGAGCAGCGCTTCCCGACGATCCTCGCCGCCTGCCGCTCGCACGGCATCGACCCGGTCACCCAGCTCGTGCCGGTCGCGCCGGCGGCCCACTACGCCTCCGGCGGGGTGCGCACCGACCTGCACGGCCGTACGACCGTGCCGGGGCTGTACGCGTGCGGCGAGGTCGCCTGCACCGGTGTGCACGGAGCGAACCGCCTGGCGTCGAACTCGCTGCTGGAGGGCCTGGTCTTCGCCGAGCGCATCGCCGACCACATCGGCGACCACATCGGCGGGCGCACCGACGCCCGGCTGCCCGGGGCCCCGCAGCCCGCACCCGCCGCCGAGTCGGCTGTGCAGGGCACAGAGCTGCGGCTCGTCGCGCCCGAGGCCCGTACGGCGATCCAGCGCGCCATGACCCGGGGCGCCGGCGTCCTGCGGTCCGCGGAGTCCCTGACCCGTACGGCCGCCGAGCTCGCCCGCATCCGCGACGGCGTCGACAAGGCCGTCGTCCCGGGCACGGAGGCGTGGGAGACCACCAACCTCCTGCTGGTCTCACAAGTACTTGTCGAAGCCGCGCTGCGCCGCGAGGAGACCCGCGGCTGCCACTGGCGCGAGGACCACCCGGACCGCGACGACGAGCACTCCCGCCGTCACCTGCTCCTGGCCCTGCGCCCGGACCGCACCCTCGCCGTGTCCGCCACGGCAACGGCCGCCTTCCCACCCGTCACTCCTGCCGCCGCCTCCGAGGAGAACACCGTGAGCACCTCCGAAGACCGCCCCCTGCACCAGATCGGCCGCCCCGGCCAGGAGGCCGCCGAGGCCACGGCCGGCGGCTGCGGCGACGCCTGCGGCTGCGCGGGCGAGGAGTTCGGCGAGGACACCCTCGAGTGCGGCCTCGACCCGGAGCTGGCGGCCCTGCTGGTCGCCTCCGGCCTGGACCCGCTGCAGGTCGAGGACATCGCGCACCTGGCCATCGAGGAGGACCTCGACGGCGGCGTCGACGTCACCAGCGTCGCCACCATCGCCGAGGACGCGGTGGCCACCGGCGACTTCACCGCCCGCGAGGCCGGCACGATCGCCGGCCTGCGCGTGGCGGAGGCGATCCTGTCGGTGGTGGCCACCGACGAGTTCGAGGTCGAGCGGCACGTCGCGGACGGCGACCGGGTGGAGGCGGGCCAGAAGCTGCTGACGGTGCGCACGCGCACCCGCGACCTGCTGACCGCCGAGCGCAGCATGCTCAACCTCCTGTGCCGCCTGTCCGGCATCGCCACCGCGACCCGCGCCTGGGCCGACGCACTGGAGGGCACCGGCGCCGCGGTGCGCGACACCCGCAAGACGACGGTCGGCCTGCGCGCCCTGGAGAAGTACGCGGTGCGCTGCGGCGGCGGCGTCAACCACCGCATGTCGCTGTCGGACGCCGCGCTGGTCAAGGACAACCACGTCGTGGCCGCCGGCGGGGTGGCCGAGGCGTTCCGCGCGGTGCGCAGGGAGTTCCCCGGCCTGCCGATCGAGGTCGAGGTCGACCGGATCGACCAGATCGAGCCGGTGCTCGCCGAGGGCGCCGACCTGATCATGCTCGACAACTTCACCCCCGAGCAGACCCGCGAGGCCGTGGAACTGGTCGCCGGGCGTGCCAAGCTGGAGTCCTCCGGACGGCTGACGCTGGCCAACGCCCGGGCCTACGCCGGGACCGGCGTCGACTACCTGGCGGTCGGCGGGCTCACCCACTCGTCGCCCATCCTGGACATCGGGCTGGACCTGAGGGAAGAGAGCGCCTGATGCTGCTCACGATCGACGTCGGAAACACCCAGACCGTCCTCGGCCTGTTCGACGGCGAGGACATCGTCGAGCACTGGCGCATCTCCACCGACCCGCGCCGCACCGCCGACGAGCTGGCCGTGCTGCTGCAGGGCTTGATGGGCCGCCATCCGCTGCTCGGCGACGAGCTGGGCGACGGCATCGAGGGCATCTGCATCTGCTCGACGGTGCCCTCGGTGCTGCACGAGATGCGCGAGGTGACCCGCCGCTACTACGGCGACGTGCCCGCGCTGCTGATCGAGCCCGGTGTGAAGACCGGCGTGCCGATCCTGATGGACAACCCCAAGGAGGTCGGGGCCGACCGCATCATCAACGCGGTGGCGGCCGTCGAGCTGTACGGCGGCCCGTCCATCGTCGTCGACTTCGGCACCGCCACCACATTCGACGCGGTCAGCGCCCGCGGCGAGTACGCCGGTGGTGTGATCGCCCCGGGCATCGAGATCTCCACGGAGGCGCTCGGCGTACGCGGTGCCCAGCTGCGCAAGATCGAGATCGCGCGGCCGCGCAGCGTCATCGGCAAGAACACCGTCGAGGCCATGCAGTCCGGCATCCTGTACGGCTTCGCCGGCCAGGTGGACGGCGTCGTCGGCCGGATGGCGAGGGAGCTGGCGGACGACCCGGACGACGTCACCGTCATCGCCACCGGCGGCCTGGCGCCGCTGGTGCTGGGCGAGGCGACGGTCATCGACGAGCACGAGCCCTGGCTGACGCTGATCGGCCTGCGTCTGGTCTACGAGCGCAACATGATGCGCGGCTGACCGTCCCCGCGGCTGACGTCCCCGCCCGCGGCTGACCGTCCTCGCGGCCGGCCCGGCCTTGCGGCCGTGCCACGCCGTGAGGCGGGGCTCAGCGGATTTTGTCCGTTTAGCACTTAAAGTCGCCCCATGCCCACGCCCTATGGATCCCGCGGCGGCATGGCCTTCAGCGCGGACGAGCTGCGCGTGCTGCGCCGTGCCCTCGACATCGCACTCCGCCCCCACTCCTCCACCGGCTGTCCCGGGCCCGCCCGGGACGCGGAGGTGAGGGACTGCCTCCGGCTCGCCGAGGCCGTGGCCGAGGCCGGCCGGGAAGGCGACAGGCTGCACGCCTTCCTGGTCGCCGACCTCGACCGGCACCGCTCCGCCCTGCCTGGCGCCGCCACCGGCTACCTGCGGCGCCTGCAGGACGCCCTGGCGGGCGGCCACCGGCCCGAGCGGGCGGACCTCGCCGCCCTGCGCTCGCTGTGCGCCCTGCCCGCGGGGCCCCGGGAGACCGCGCGCCGGCAGGCCCTGCTGGCCCGCTGCACGGAGCTGGCCGGCGAGCAGGAGCCCGCGCGGCAGCCCCGCCCGGCCCCGCCCGCCAAGCCCGCCCCGACACCGCCGCCGGCGGCGCCCTCGCCCAAGCCGCCCCGGCCGGACCGGCCCATTCCCACCCCGGGCGAGGTCTTCCCGCCCCGCCGCAAACCCGTGCCGCCGGCCGGGTCCCGCCTGGCCGGCGCACGCCGCTGACGTACGCCGCCGACGTACGCCGCACGCCCGCCCGTTTCGCCCCACCCGGCCGGTGGGGCGAAACGGGCGGGCGCGTACTCTGGACGGGTCGCTCGCAGCACCACCGATCCAGAAGGAGCCGACGGCCATGGACTATGTCGCCGCGCTGGTCCCGCCCGTGGTGATGGCGGTCGCCTTCACCGCGCTCGTCGTCACGATCGTCAAGAGCCAGGGCGGGGCGAACAAGGCCAAGGAGGACGCCCTCGTCGACGCGGCCCTCGCCCGTGCCGAGGCGGCGAAGCAGACCGGCGCCTGAGCCGCCCGGGGCCCGGCCCCCGCACCGACACCGGGCGTACGGACCGTGCAGCGGTCCGTACGCCCTTTTTGGCGCCCGGATTGCCGCGCCGATAAACCGGCATTCAAGACATCTCCCACTATTATTCGCGTGTGGTTCGACGCCTGGGTGAACTGGAAGACGCCGTGATGACGCGCGTGTGGGAGTGGAACCGGCCGGTCACTGTTCGGGAAGTCCTGGAAGACCTTCAGCAGGAACGGTCCATCGCCTACACCACGGTGATGACCGTAATGGACAACCTGTATCAGAAGGGCTGGCTGCGCCGGGAAGCCGAAGGGCGGGCCTATCGATATGAGGCGGTCTCGAACCGCGCCGCCTACTCGGCCGCACTGATGAACGAAGCCTGGTCGCTCAGCGACAACCCCGCGGCCGCTCTCGTCGCCTTCTTCGGCATGATGTCGGCCGAACAACGCGAAGCGCTGCGCGACGCGATCCGGGTCGTGCAACTGGACGGGCCCGACGAGGCCCCGGGAGAGCCGGGGCGATAGCGTCCGGACATGCCGCGTCTCTCAAAAGCCGTCACCGTCCGCAGGGCCCGCACCAGCGATGTGCCCGCCGTCCGCCGGCTCATCAACGCCTACGCGCGCGACCGCATCCTCCTCGACAAAGCCACGGTGACGCTTTACGAGGACATCCAGGAGTTCTGGGTGGCCGAGCGGGACGAGGACGCCACCGTCATCGGCTGCGGGGCCCTGCACGTGATGTGGGAAGACCTCGCCGAGGTGCGCACGCTGGCCGTCGATCCGGAGGTCAAGGGCGCCGGAGTGGGCCACCAGCTGCTGGAGAAGCTCGTCCGGACCGCGCGCTGGCTGGGCGTGCGGCGTATTTTCTGCCTCACCTTCGAAGTGGACTTCTTCGCGAAGCACGGCTTCGTCGAGATCGGCGAGACCCCCGTGGACCGTGATGTCTACAGCGAGCTGCTGCGTTCCTATGACGAGGGCGTTGCCGAGTTCCTGGGTCTCGAACGAGTGAAGCCGAACACCCTTGGCAACAGCCGGATGCTTCTGCATCTGTGATCGCGGTCCCTATGTCCGAATCGCGCCCCTATCGCGCGGGCCCGGAAGCCATCGTTCCCATGCGGATGCCCGGCTGAACCTTCCCGGGGGGTTTGTGTTTTTCCGGGAAAGGCGGTTTGCTATTCCTCCGTAATCCCTTTTCCGCTGACGAAAGGAATCCCCCGTGGCGCAGAAGGTTCAGGTCCTTCTTGTCGACGACCTCGACGGCGGCGAGGCCGACGAGACGGTGACGTTCGCCCTGGATGGCAAGTCCTACGAGATCGACCTCACCACGGACAACGCGGACAAGCTGCGCGAGGCGCTCGCCGACTACGTGAAGGCCGCCCGCCGCACCGGTGGCCGTGCCGCCGCCGCCCGCGGCAAGGGCCGTGCCGTCGCGACCGCCGGCGCCCAGGACACCGCCAAGATCCGCGCCTGGGCGAAGGAGAACGGCTACAACGTCAACGACCGTGGCCGTGTCCCCGCCGACATCCGCGAGGCGTACGAGAAGGCCAACGCCTGACCGTCCGCCCCGTCCGGTGGCCGATCACTGCGCGCCGCCGCGGCGCGCAGCAGCCGGGTCCGGTGGCACTCCGTGGCCGCCGCGCCCACGAGCCGTACGAGATCGGGGGCGCCCGCCCCGTCCCCGAGGCCGGTGACCGGCAAGGTGGTCTCGACCTCGCACCCGGGCTCCGGAGGCCGCACCCAGACGGCCTCCACAGCCCTTCCGGGGCCCCTCACGGCGCCGTGGGCGGCGGCCCGGCCGTCCGGGGCGCAACAGGGCCCCGCCGCGCCCACCGGGGCCGGAGCGGGGATCCTGCCGCCGCGCCCCAGTGCGGTCAGCTCCAGGGCGACGCCGCTCCACTCCAGCCAGGTGAGCAGCCCGGGCAGCTCCTCCGCGCTTCCCGGAGCGGTCAGGAACCACATCGTCCCGGCCCGTCCGTCCAGCGCCACCGGCCCGGTGGCCGGGACGCGGGCGAGCACCGCGACGCCCGCCTCGGCGGGCATCCCGAGGGCGTCGAACCGGACGCCGGTCAGCAGCTCGACGGGCCGCCCGGGCGCGGTCGGCGCGGTGGGCCAGCCAAGGACGCACTCGTACCACTGGCGCCGGCGGCGCCAGTGCCCCGGGCCCGCCCCCGCCGGGGGCGGCTCGTCCAAGGGGCGGCACGGGCGCGGAAGGACTACCGTCATGAGCGGTGCAACTGTGGAAAGCCCAAGAGGTTACGCAGTGTGGAGAGTTGGGCACTCTGCGTATAAGACCTCCGGGGCGCACAGGCGCTCCGGGTGGTGCAGGGGTGTTCGCCCGTAGCGGATGCGGAGGGGTCGCGCCGCATGGAGTGCCGGTGGCCGGGGGTAGGACATTCCCCGTAGGAAGAGGCGGTAATGCGGGGGCTGGGGCGTATTGCCGGGGGGTTCCGCCCCGTCGCGGGCGGGCGCGCCGGGAAGGCCCGGCGTTCGCCGTCGGCGTAGTGGTGGTGGGCGTATATGCCTGGCCTGCGGGAACATCGTCTCCCACCATCGGGTTGGAGGAGATGTCGGCTGTTCGGCAGCAGGTTTCCCCGCCAACGCGGGGGTGATCCGGACGGGTGTCGGCAGTTGGAATGAGCTGTCCCGCCCAGCGGGACTAGCATGCGGAAGGACAGGGAGGGGACCGACCCCTTACTGCCTGACCGCTCTGAGGAGCGATTAACGATGTTCGAGAGGTTCACCGACCGCGCGCGGCGGGTTGTCGTCCTGGCTCAGGAAGAAGCCCGGATGCTCAACCACAACTACATCGGCACCGAGCACATCCTCCTGGGCCTGATCCACGAGGGTGAGGGTGTCGCCGCTAAGGCCCTGGAGAGCCTCGGGATTTCGCTCGAGGCGGTCCGCCAGCAGGTGGAGGAGATCATCGGCCAGGGCCAGCAGGCCCCGTCCGGCCACATTCCCTTCACCCCCCGTGCCAAGAAGGTCCTGGAGCTCTCGCTCCGCGAGGCCCTTCAGCTCGGCCACAACTACATCGGCACCGAGCACATCCTGCTCGGCCTGATCCGCGAGGGCGAGGGCGTCGCCGCCCAGGTCCTCGTGAAGCTGGGCGCCGACCTGAACCGGGTGCGGCAGCAGGTCATCCAGCTGCTCTCCGGCTACCAGGGCAAGGAAGCCGCCACGGCCGGCGGCCCCGCCGAGGGCACCCCCTCGACGTCCCTCGTTCTGGACCAGTTCGGCCGCAACCTCACCCAGGCGGCCCGCGAATCCAAGCTCGACCCGGTCATCGGGCGCGAGAAGGAGATCGAGCGGGTCATGCAGGTGCTGTCCCGCCGCACCAAGAACAACCCCGTCCTCATCGGCGAGCCCGGCGTCGGCAAGACCGCCGTCGTCGAGGGCCTGGCCCAGGCCATCGTCAAGGGGGAGGTGCCCGAGACCCTCAAGGACAAGCACCTCTACACCCTCGACCTCGGCGCCCTGGTCGCCGGCTCCCGCTACCGCGGTGACTTCGAGGAGCGCCTGAAGAAGGTGCTCAAGGAGATCCGCACCCGCGGCGACATCATCCTGTTCATCGACGAGCTGCACACCCTGGTCGGCGCGGGCGCCGCCGAGGGCGCGATCGACGCCGCCAGCATCCTCAAGCCGATGCTGGCCCGCGGTGAGCTGCAGACCATCGGTGCCACCACGCTCGACGAGTACCGCAAGCACCTGGAGAAGGACGCCGCGCTCGAGCGCCGCTTCCAGCCCATCCAGGTCGCCGAGCCGTCGCTGCCGCACACCATCGAGATCCTCAAGGGTCTGCGCGACCGCTACGAGGCGCACCACCGCGTCTCCATCACCGACGAGGCCCTGGTCCAGGCGGCCACCCTCGCCGACCGCTACATCTCCGACCGCTTCCTGCCGGACAAGGCGATCGACCTGATCGACGAGGCCGGCTCCCGGATGCGCATCCGCCGGATGACCGCTCCGCCGGACCTCCGCGAGTTCGACGAGAAGATCGCCGACGTGCGCCGGGAGAAGGAGTCCGCGATCGACTCGCAGGACTTCGAGAAGGCCGCCTCCCTGCGCGACAAGGAGAAGCAGCTCCTGGCCGCCAAGGCCAAGCGGGAGAAGGAGTGGAAGGCCGGCGACATGGACGTCGTCGCCGAGGTCGACGGCGAGCTGATCGCCGAGGTGCTGGCCACGGCCACGGGCATCCCGGTCTTCAAGCTCACCGAGGAGGAGTCCTCCCGCCTGCTGCGCATGGAGGACGAGCTGCACAAGCGCGTCATCGGCCAGAAGGACGCCATCAAGGCGCTCTCCCAGGCCATCCGGCGCACGCGTGCGGGCCTGAAGGACCCCAAGCGTCCGGGCGGATCGTTCATCTTCGCCGGCCCCTCCGGCGTCGGTAAGACCGAGCTGTCCAAGACGCTCGCGGAGTTCCTCTTCGGCGACGAGGACGCGCTGATCTCCCTCGACATGTCGGAGTTCAGCGAGAAGCACACCGTCTCCCGCCTCTTCGGCTCCCCGCCCGGTTACGTGGGTTACGAGGAGGGCGGCCAGCTCACCGAGAAGGTGCGCCGCAAGCCGTTCTCCGTCGTCCTCTTCGACGAGGTCGAAAAGGCCCACCCGGACATCTTCAACTCGCTCCTGCAGATCCTGGAGGACGGTCGCCTGACCGACTCCCAGGGCCGCGTGGTCGACTTCAAGAACACCGTCATCATCATGACGACGAACCTCGGCACCCGGGACATCTCCAAGGGCTTCAACCTGGGCTTCGCCGCCCAGGGCGACGTCAAGACCGGGTACGAGCGGATGAAGGCGAAGGTCAACGAAGAGCTCAAGCAGCACTTCCGGCCCGAGTTCCTCAACCGCGTCGACGACACGGTGGTCTTCCACCAGCTGTCGCAGGAAGACATCATCCAGATCGTCGACCTGATGATCGCCAAGGTGGACGAGCGGCTGAAGGACCGCGACATGGGCATCGAGCTCAGCGCGGACGCCAAGCAGCTCCTGGCGAAGAAGGGCTACGACCCGATCCTGGGCGCCCGCCCGCTGCGCCGGACCATCCAGCGCGAGATCGAGGACATCCTCTCCGAGAAGATCCTCTTCGGCGAGCTGCGTCCCGGCCACATCGTGGTCGTCGGTACGGAGGGCGAAGGCGAGGAGAAGAAGTTCACCTTCCGCGGCGAGGAGAAGTCGGCCCTGCCCGACACCCCGCCGGTGGAGTCGGCGACCGGCGGTGCCGGCCCGAACCTCTCGAAGGACGCGTAAGGGCGCGTAGCGCCCCGGCAAAACAGCCGGCCCCGGAACCGTGTGGACCACGGTTCCGGGGCCGACCCGTTTTTCGGCTCATCGCCGGCGTCCAATCGCCTGCGCCTAATCGCCGGCGTCGAGCCCGGCACCCCTCACCTCAAGGCGGTCGCCGAAACGGTCTGCGTCGATCAGCTCCAGCTCGTTGTTCGACTGGCCCGGCCACACTTCCAGGGGCTCGGTGAGCACCGGCAGACCGGAGAGGTCGAGCACGATGGGACCGGGCAGGGGACTCGTCAGGCGCAGCGTGCGAAGACCGGGAAAAACCGTGAAGAGCGTCGCGTCCACGCGAGGCTCTTCGCACAGGGTGAGAGCCAGCGACCAGACCCCGGGCAGGGGAGCGACTCCGACGAGGACCCGGGCACTGTCCAATCGGACCTTCAGGCTGCGCAGGTGGGAAAGCCCGGCCAGTTTTCCCAGGTCTTCCGGCGCGGCCAGCGGTACGGCGAGGCTCAGCGACTGAAGCCCTGCCCAGCAGTCGATGTCCTTCAGATCGAGTGGGGCGCCCGTGTCCCCGGACACCCACAGTCTCGAAACCCCGGGGTGCGGTGGCGGAAGCCTGTTCCTCGCATCGCTCCATACGGAGTCCAAGGACAGGAGCGAGAGGCCGGGCAGACCGGCGATGGTTTCGACAGCCGGATGGGGCAGCCGTACGTCGCGCAGGCGCAGGGAGCGTACAGAAGTCCTTTGCAGGGCCGTGATGTCGCGGACTCCGGGGCAGTCGGAAAGCCTCAGCTCTTCGATGTCCGGGTGGTCCGCGAGGAAGTCGAGATCGCGCAGCGTCCGGTTGCGCCGGATGTCCAATGAGCGAATCGCCCGCCCGGCGAATGCCCGGGCCAGGCTCTCGGGTGGGTGATCACCCCGGATCAGGAATGAGCCGACCGGGCCCAGACCGGGAATCAGTTCAAGCCTGGACGAGGATCCCACGGCAAGCAGGATGTTGGTCAGGTCCATAGGCGCGAGAACCTGCTCCGCATACATGCGGGCATCCATGCGCATCCAGGCGTCGGCCACCTTGTGCCGGACCGTCCTCGACTTGAGCCTCCCGAAGGGCGCGAGTGACGGGATCGCCGCGTCACCCAGCCGCGCCAGCACCTGGACCACGTGCAATGCGGCTCTTCTGCGAAGGCCCTCGGGGCCCGGAAGGACCGGCAGGACGTCCGGCCCGAGCGAGCTCAGGAGCTCGACGTCCCGGTCGCCGAGGGGAGGACCGAGCTCCTTGACCTTCTTCCACACCGCATCGTGCTGCTCGTCGTCGAGATAGCGCGCGCTTTGCGCGCACTCCGCCGCCAGTGTGCGCAGCGACCAGCGGGCCTCCCGCTCGGACGCCGCGTCACCGGCCGCGATCAGGCCGGCCACGACCCGGCGTACCTCGCCGCGCCCGCAGTGGCCGATCACCAGCCGGACGACGTCCTGCCACTGCTCCTCCGCCGCGTGCGACAGCAATTCGCCGAGGCTGTCGCTGTCCTGGAATTCCTTCGCGGCGAGATAGTCCTGGAACGTCCGGTGAATGAAATGAAGGGAGTCCGTGGCGCGCTCCTGGAGAAGCCCGCTGCGGTTGAGCAGATGCGCCAGGACCTGCTCCGCCGACCCCTGCTCGCGGACCTTGCGCAGGCCCTGCAGGGCGGCTTCCAGCTGCCGGACGGCCTGCTCGTGCGACAGTTCGGCGCGTCCGTTGCGCACCAGCCAGATGGCGATCCGCTGCAGGAGCTGGCGGCCGTCCTCGACGTCCAGGGCGATGCCTTCCGGCGTACCGATGCGGCGGTGCGCGTCACGGTTGCCGAGGAGCATGGCCAGGGCGGCTTCGTAGAGGTGCCAGCGCGTACGCGGGAGCAGGCCGCTGCGGCGGCGGTGCAGGGCGCAGATGACGGCGCACAGCAGGGGCGTACGGGCCAGGTCGCGCAGGGCGGGGCCGCGCTCGAACTCCTGCGAGAGGTCGCGTTCGAGTCCGATCAGCCGGTTGCGTTCCTGCTCGGCCCTCAGGGGGTCGGCGAAGGCGCCGCATTCCAGGCGGGCGGCTCTGTGCCAGGCCGCCACGAACTCCTGGATGTCGTGGTCGCTCATGGGCAGGAGCTGCAGTTCCTCGAATCCCTCGGATTCCAGCCAGGAACGCTCGACCGCCAGCGGGCGCGCGGTCACCAGGCAGCGGGTGGCCGGGTACATCCGCAGCAGGTCCGCGAGCCACCGGCGCGCTGTGGCGCGTTCGGCCCGCGGCAATTCGTCCAGGCCGTCGACCAGGAGCAGGGCCCTCCCCATTTCCAGGACGCGGCCGGCCCAGCCGGCGGGTGCCTCGTCCACCTGGAGCTGGGCGATGGTCGGCAATTGCGCCGGAGCGGGAGTGGTGATGCCCCGGGCGGCCAGGCTGCGCATGGGGACGACGAAGGGAATGAGCCCGTTGAGCGCCGTGAGTTCCTCGGGCATCGTCCGGCAAATGGCGTGCGAGGCCAGCCACCACACGAGCGTCGTCTTGCCGGCCCCCGCCTCGCCGCGGAGGACGGCCCGGGGGCGCCTGGCGAGCACCTCCTCGATGCGCTGCGGCTCGGACCGGACGTGGGCGGTGCCGTGGGCGGTGAGTGCTTCCAGGCTCAGATAGGCGGTGTCCAGATCCCAGCTGTTCTCGTTGGTGCCCAGGTCGTCGAGGCCGAAGATCTCCATCCGGCTGTAGCGGGCTTTGACGGCCTTGGCGTACCGGTCCTCGTACGACAGGTCCGCCGGGCCCCCGGAACCGACGATTTCCAGCGCATGGCGCAGACCGTGCGCCCGCGCCGCGGCCGAGAATCCCGGGGCGAAGAGAACGGATGCGATCGGGACCGTGGCGAGCGCCGAATGCTGCCAGCCCGCGGAGTCCTCCGTGATCAACCCGAGAAGCACCGGGCCCGCGAACACCGGGCCGCCGGACAGTCCCGCCCACGGTGAGGAACCGTCCGGTACGCCGGCCGGTGGGTGATGCTCGCTGCGCAGGACGTACCGTTTGCGCGAGCGCCCCGATACGGGCATGAGCGTGCCCGTGACCTGCACGGCTTCCAACTGCCCACCCCCGTAGCGCTGCACCTGGGGAAAGCCGAAGGCCTGGCAGTCGGGCACCGGCCAGTCACCCGGTAGGGTGCCCAGACGCACCGTCGGCCTGGCTGCCAGAAGCACCGGTTTCTCTGCGTACAGAAGCGCGGCGTCGCATTTCGTGTCGAGCCATACGACGTCGAGACTGCTGTGCGTATAGCCGCCCATCGGCAGGACCGTCGCCGTGCCTCGGGCACCCACCACATGAGCACTGGTGAGCACGAGGTCCGACGTGAGCAGTACCCCGCTGCCCTGCCGTTCCCCCAGAACCGCCACCAGACGGCTCTCGTTGGCGCGGAACGCCTCTCCGGTGTTCACCGGTCAGGTGTCGTCGCCCCGAATCCCGACAGGCCCGGCGGCCTGTCGTTGCCGACTTTCCAGCCCTCTCCCGTCCGCCGGTCCTTCGGCGTCAGCGTGAAGGCGATCTTGTGGGTGCGGGCGGAGGACCGGGAGGCGTCGGCTCCCGACTCGACGACCCAGGCCTTCACCTTGCCGCCCGCCTTCGCGTCGCGCCGCAGCTCGACCGTGAACTCCAGGGCGATGTCGCCGACGTCGAAGGCCAGGTCCTCGGCGGCGCCGGCGGCTGCTGCGCCGGTCAGGCCGGCCCGGATGGCGCGGACCGCTTCCTCCAGCTCTATGTCCTCGAAAGCGTTGCCCATTGCCTGGTTCCCCCCGCGACGCTGCGTGCCTGCCGGATGACGGCGAGCGTACCGCGAGGTGACAAGACGCACAGGGGTTTCGGCGTCTACTAGGCGGCTTAGCGGCGCCGAGCCCGCAGGACTCCCGCCCGTCGGGCCATTCCTCCAGTGATCGTTACTACCCGACCCCGTGAATACCCGGCTTGGCAGGTCCGCCGAGCGCTGGTTACCAAGGAATGGCGATCCCGGTCGGAAGGCCGGGACCTGTCTTTTTCCCGGAGGTTTCCATCCGTATGTCGAAGCGCACCGTTTTCCGTCATCCGAGCAAGGCCGCTTTCCGTACCCGTGTCGCCGGCTTCGTCGCCGCAGGCGTGGGCGCGTCGGTCGTGCTGGGATCCGGGGTTGCGCTGGCGGCAGGGACGGAGGCCGAGGCGCAGGCCGCTCCGGTCGCGGAGTTCCCCGCGTTTGCTTCCGTCGTCGCCGCGACCGACGCGCTGCACAAGCAGGCCGAGACGATGCGGAAGGCGGGCGAGCAGGAGAAGCGCGCCAAGGAGGCCGAGGAGGCCCGCAAGAAGGCCGAGGCCTCGCGCAAGCGCACCGCGGAGTGGGTGGCGCCCGTTGAGGGCTATCGGATCGGCCAGCCGTTCGGTAAGGCCGGTTCGATGTGGGCCAACAAGCACAGTGGCCAGGACCTGGTGGTCGACACCGGTACGGCCGTGAAGTCCGTGCACGGCGGCACCGTCGTCAAGGCCGGCCCCAATGGTGGCGGTGACGGTCCCGCGTACGGCAATGCCATTGTCGTCAAGCACGACGACAACACGTATTCGCAGTACGCCCACCTGTCGCAGGTGAACGTCTCGGTCGGCCAGAGCGTGACCACGGGCCAGGTGATCGGCCTGTCCGGTTCCACCGGCAATTCCTCCGGCCCGCACCTGCACTTCGAGGTCCGTACGACCCCGAATTACGGCACCGCCGTCGAGCCCGTGGGCTTCCTCAAGGAGCGCGGCGGGGAGCTCTGACCCCGTACACATGACGCGGAAGCCGGCGCATCGCGCCGGCTTCCGGTGTTTGTGCCTACCGTGGTGATGAGGCCCGACATCCCCGAACCCGCGGAGTTCGCCATGATCAAGGGCATCGCGATCACCACCGTCTGGGTGCTCGACCAGGACCGCGCCAAGGAGTTCTACACCGACAGGCTCGGTCTGGAGGTGCGCACCGACATGACCATCGGCGGCGAGAAGGGCATGCGCTGGCTGACCGTCGGCGCCAGGAGCCAGCCCGACGTCGAGATCACGCTGATGGTGCCCGGCCCGCCGGCGCTGGACGCCGAGGCGGCGCAGGCCGTGCGGGAACTGGTCGGCAAGGGGGCGCTGGGGGCGGGCGTGCTGCGCACCGACAACGTCCGGTACGACTACGAGACGCTCAAGGCCAGGGGCGTGGAGTTCCTCCAGCCGCCGCAGGAGCGCCCGTACGGCACGGAGGCGATCTTCCGTGACGACTCGGGCAATTGGTTCTCGCTGACCCAGCGGCGTGAGCAGCTGGATCCCGACCAGGAGTGGGGAGAGTACGTCGACCCCATGTAGACCCCGTCCTATGTAGACCCCGTACAGCCCCCGAAGGCTCAGTCCGGCACCTGGATGATCGGGAACGTCCCCGTACTGGTCGGTGAGGACTCCGGCAGCCACAGCACCGCGATCGCCCCGCTGCCCTCCGTCCCGGGGTCGGCGTTGCGGAAGGTCAGCCGTGCCCCCAGGACGCGGGCCTGGCCCGCGGCGATCGTCAGGCCCAGGCCGTGGCCCTTGCCGGCGCGGTCCTCGCTGCCCGTGCGGAAGCGGCTGGGGCCCTCGCGCAGGAGTTCCTCGGGGAAGCCGGGGCCGTGGTCGCGCACCCGCAGCACCCGGCCCTCGACGGTGACCTCGATGGGGCCCTTGCCGTGCTTGGCCGCGTTCGCCAGCAGGTTGCCCAGGATCCGCTCCAGGCGGCGCGGGTCGGTCGAGACGTACGCCCGCCGCACCACCGTGACCCGGGCCTCCGGCGAGAAGGAGCGCACCCGGCGCTGGACGAACTCGCCGAGCTCGATGTCCTGCATCTCGGCCCGCTCGGCGAAGCCGTCGAGGCGGGCGACCTCCAGGACGTCCTCCACCAGCGTGCGCATGGCCTGGGCGCGGTCGCGCACGAGCTCGCTGGGCCGGCCGGGCGGCAGCAGCTCGGCGGCGGTGAGCAGGCCGGTGACGGGGGTGCGCAGCTCGTGGGCGATGTCGGCGGTGACGCGCCGCTCGGCCTCCAGCCGGTCGCGCAGGGCCTCGGCCATGCCGTCGACGGCCCGGGCGAGGTCGTCCGTCTCGTCGCGCACGCGGCCGCCGATGGCGTCGCGCACGCGCACGTCGGGATCGCCGTCGGCGAGCTTGCGGGCGGCGGTGGCGGCCTTGCGCAAGCGGCTGGAGAGCTGGCCGCCGACGAGGATGCCGAGGGCGGTGCCGCCGAGCACGACGGAGACCGAGCCGATGATCAGGGCGCGGTCGAGGTCCTTGAGGATGTCGTAGCGGTCCTTGAACCGGGTGTGGATCGAGAGGATCTTGCCGTCGCGCAGCGGTGTGGAGGCCCACACCTCGGGTGCCCCGCTGCCGTTGTCCTGCAGGTAGGTGGCGCGCATGCCGAGCTCGGCGGCCTCGCGCAGGGGCTTGGGCAGGGCGGGGTCGTTGACCTGGGCGCGCAGCATGCGCTTGCCGCCCGTGGACTCGTAGTAGCGCTGGGCGATCTGGACCCGGTCGTCCATCTGGTCGCGGCTGCTGTTGAGCATGGAGACGCGGGCCGCGTTGTGGACGACGAGGCTGAGCGCGACGGCGACGAGCGCGCCGACGCCCGCGATGGCCAGGCTGACCTTCCAGCGCAGACCACTGCGGAGCGCGAGCTTCACCACGACTTCACCATGTCACCGAAAACCTCGGGGACCGCCGACCACCAAGGCCGCCGGTCACGGGATCGTCAGCCCCTCAGCTTGTAGCCGAAGCCACGGACCGTCTCGATGCGGTCCTGGCCGATCTTGCCGCGCAGCCGCTGGACGTGGACGTCGACGACCCGGGTGTCGCCGCCCCAGCCGTAGTCCCACACGCGCTCCAGCAGCCGGTCGCGGGAGAGCACCGTGCCCGGCGCGGCGGAGAACTCCAGCAGCAGCCGCATCTCGGTGGGGGTCAGCGCGACGGGCGTGCCGGCCTTGCGCACCTCCATGCCCTCGGTGTCGACCTCCAGGTCGCCGAAGCGCAGCAGGCCGCCCTCGATGCCCTCGTCCGCGTCGTTGCCGGCGCCGCCGCCGGCCGCACCGCTGGCGTGCCCGAAGCGGCGCAGGACGGCGCGTATGCGGGCGACGAGCACGGCGCCGTCGAAGGGCTTGGTCACGTAGTCGTCGGCGCCGGCCTCCAGGCCGAGCACGACGTCGATGGAGTCGGCCCGCGCGGACAGCATGATCACGGGAACGGTGGACTCGTCGCGGATCCGGCGGCACAGGCTCACGCCGTCCAGCCCGGGGACCATCACGTCCAGCAGGGCGATGTCGGGGCGGCGGGCCCGGAAGCTCTCCAGCCCCAGCAGCCCGTCCGGCACCGCGGTGACCGTGAAGCCGTCGCGCTCCAGGGCGAGCTGGGTCGCCTCCCGGATGACGTCGTCGTCCTCAACGAAGAGCACATGCGTATCGGCCACGCTGTCCTCAGCCCTCCGATCCCTCGCTCGGCGCCTTGCCGGTGTTGCCGGCCTTGTTGTAGTCGGTGTGCGTACGGCCGGTCTCCTGGAAGGCGCCGCCCGACCAGTGGTACGTCAGGACGTCCACTCCGGAGGGGCAGCACACCGCGTCGCCCGGGCCGTAGACCTGCTTGGTGACCGTCAGGTCCCGCCGGTCGATGTCCGCGTACACGGGCGACTGCTCGACCGTGAACACATTCTCGTACGACTCGCCCTTGGGACGGTACACATACGAGCCGATGCCGAGGGAATCCCCGCACGTCAGGACGTTGACCACGACGTCGGCGCGGCCGGTGCCGGTGAGCTGGCCGTAGGTGACGTCGACCGGGTACTGGTCCTTCACGCAGGGCTTGAGGTTCTTCTTGACCTGCTCGCTGACCTTGGGGTCGGCCTTGACCAGGGCGACCGCGTCGACCTTCTGGGCCGGGCTCGCCGAGGCCGAGGCGGCAGGGGTGCGGGTGGCGGCCTTGGCGGCGGGCTGGTTCTGCGCGGGCCCCTCCTTGCGCACGCCCTCGCTGCCGGTGCCGCACCCGGCAAGCAGAAGACCGGCGGCAGCGGCCAACGCCGTGACCGTGCCACCGGTGATCAGAGCCGGCACCCGGCCGGCGGTGTTGCTCAGGCGGCGCACCGTTCCCGCCCCCGGTCGACGCGCTCGAGGGCGTGGAAGTCCAGGTCGCGGCTCTCCAGCTCCTGGCGCAGCCGGGCCAGGGCCCGGTGCAGCGTGCTCTTGACCGTGCCGGTCGACATGCCGAGCGCCTCCGCGGTCTCCTCGGTGCTCATCTGCTCCCAGTGTCGCAGCACGACGACGCTGCGCTGCTTGGGTGCGAGCACGCCGAGGACGTCCATCAGCAGCGCACGGTCGGCGTGCTGCTCGGTGCCGTCCTCGACGCTGGCGTCGGGGAGCTGCTCGGTGGGCACCTCGTCGAGCTTGCGGGCGCGCCACCACTCCGTACGAGTGTTGATCATGACACGGCGCAGGTAGGCGTCCGCCAGCGACTTGTCCGCTATGCCGTCCCAGCGGCCGTAGGTGCGCACGAGGGCGGTCTGGAGCAGGTCCTGCGCGTCGATGGGGTCCGGGACGAGCCGCCGGGCGCTGCGCAGGAGGGCGTCCTGACGGTTGCGCACGTACTCTTCGAAGTCCAGAACCTGACCGCTGCTGCTGGCCATACTCACAGCCTCCATTCCACTCGCGTTCCCCGCGCCACGCTGGTGGTCCTCCAGCACGGGTAGGACGCTACGGAGGGGCTGTTGCGGCGCGATGTGCACCAGCCCTTCGGCTGAGGCACAGCTGTCCATAGGTTGTGTAACAGCCAGAGGAATAGATCAAAGAAAGAGCGGCTCTGTCCGTTTCGGAACCAAGGTCACATCGCCCCGGTACCTACGTCAGCGGCAGCCGGTACCGTCCGTCGGCCAGTGGCTCGACGAGGCCGTCCGCGACCAGCCCGTCCAGCGCCCGGGCGCGCTGCACCGGCTCGTGCCACACCGCGTCCAGCGCCGCCTGCGGCACCGGCGCCACCGCCTCGCGCAGCACGGCCAGCAGCTTGCCGCGCACCTGGCGGTCGGTGCCCGCGTACGTCTGGCCCCGCCGCGGCGGGCCGTCGTGGGCGGGGGAGCCGGCGGCCAGCCAGGCGCACTCGGCGGCGATCGGGCAGCGCGTGCACGAGGGCGTGCGTGCCGTGCACACCAGCGCGCCCAGTTCCATGGTGGCCGCCGCCCAGCGGGCGGCCGTGGACTCGTCCTCGGGCAGCAGGGCGCGGGCGAGCCGGCGCTCGGCGGCCGTCGTGGCGTTCGGCGGGTACTGCACCCCGCTGACCGCCCGCGCCAGGACCCGGCGGACGTTGGTGTCCAGCACCGCGTGCCGCTGCCCGTACGCGAAGGAGGCCACGGCGGCCGCCGTGTACTCGCCCACGCCCGGCAGCGCCAGCAGCCTGGCGTGGTCCTGCGGCACCTCGCCGCCGTGCCGCTCGGTGATCGCCGAGGCCGCCGCGTGCAGCCGCAGCGCCCGCCGCGGGTAGCCCAGCCGGCCCCAGGCGCGCACCGCCTCGCCCGGCGGCTCGGCCGCCAGGTCGGCCGGGCGCGGCCAGCGGGCCAGCCACTCCTCGTACACGGGCAGGACCCGGCTCACCGGCGTCTGCTGCAGCATGAACTCGCTGACCATCACGCCCCACGGGCCCGCCTCCGGGCGGCGCCAGGGCAGGTCGCGGGCGTGCACGGCGAACCAGTCGATCACCGGGGCGTGCAGCAGGGTGGACGTCTGGGGGGTGGCGGCCGGTACGGCCGCGCGAACGGGGGCCGCCGGGCGGGGCATCGCGGTGGTGTCGGGCGTCGCAGTCATGTCGCCTTCGATCCTGGCACGCTCGCGCCACGCCGCGAAACGGACGGGGCCCGCGTCGGCCACGAGCGCCCGGAGCCGCCCCGTTCGGGTGACCGTCGCCGCGCAACCGGCCCGCCTAGGCTGGTTCCCATGACTGCCGCAGCGCCCCAGCCGTCACAGCAGCCCCTCGACGCGATCCGGTCGGCCCTCCGGGCGCACACCACGCTGACCCTGGCCTACGTGGACGAACAGGGCCCGCAGGCCTGCGCCGTGCTGTACGCCCTCGCGGACGGCCCCGATCCGGTCCTGCTCTTCGTCACCGCCGAAACCACCCGCCACGGCCGCGCCCTGCTCTCCGGCGACGCGCGCGTCGCCTTCACCGCGCAGGCCGACGGCCAGGACTGGACGGTGCTGACCGGTATTCAGGGACGCGGTACCTGCCGCCTGCTGACCGGCAGCGCACGCCAAGCGGCCTGGCCCGCCTACAGTTCGCGCTTCCCCTACGTCGAACGCACCGAGCGACTGAAGGAGGCGATGGCACGCACCGGATTGTGGGAACTGCGCCCGAACTGGCTCCGTCTCGTCGACAACGGACGGGGTTTCGGGCACAAGACCGAGTGGACGCCGCCCGCTTCGGGCCCGCTTGCGGGCAGATCATGGGAAAAGTAGGCACTCCAACGGCGGGTACTGGCTGGTCCGCCCCCGGTTCTCTCGTAGAGTCTTCGCGTGGGATCACTGCGCAATCCGATCGGGCCGCTTCCCTCCTCCATCTACTGGCGGCGGAGGGCAGTTGCGCTTGGTCTGCTCGTTCTTCTCGTCCTGCTGGTCATGTGGCTGATGAGCCTGGGGGGTGACAGCGGGGGATCGGGCGGCGCCCAGAGCGAGGGCTCCAAGAACGGCGAGTCCCCGGCCGAGAGCACCATCACCCCCGGACCCACCCCGTCCGGCCCGCACTTCAGCCAACGCCCGGGCGGCCGCGGCGACTCCGGCGGCGCCGCCGGCGGCACGGCCGGCAACGCCGCGGGCGGGGGCGGTGGTACGGGCGGTGGCACCGGGGCCGGTGGTACGGGCGGCGGTGCGGCCGGCGGCTTCGGCGGCGGCGCCGGTGTGCAGGTCAGCGGCGGCGGCAGGGCGGTGCCGGCCGCCTCGCCCCTGCCCGACTGCGGGCCCGGCTCGGTGCGGGTGGCCATCCGCAGCGTCAAGGACTCCTACAAGCCCGACGAGAAGCCGAAGTTCGAGCTGGTGGTGAAGAACGCCGGCACCAGCGCCTGCAAGGTGAACTTCGGCGCCACCGCCGCCCTGCTGAAGATCACCGACAGCAAGGGCGAGGCGCACGTGTGGCAGTCCGACGACTGCCCGCGCGGCACCGGCGCCGTCCTCTTCGAGGTGCCGGGCGCGGGCGAGTCCCGGCACACGCTGGAGTGGGACCGCCGGCCCAGCGCCCCGCAGTGCGCCACGCCGTCCGGTGCGCAGGCCGTGACGCCGGGCACCTACCGGGTCGAGGTGAAGGTGGCCGGGGTGACGGAGCACGCCGACTTCGTCCTGGAACGGGCCTGAGAGAAGCGCGCACCATGGGTGAGGGGCCCCGCCGTGCGGGGCCCCTCACCCATACAAGGATCTACGCGTACCGGTTCCTACACGTACCGTTCGAGGATCGAGGACTCCGCCAGCCGCGACAGGCCCTCGCGCACCGAGCGGGCGCGCGCCTCGCCCACGCCGTCGACCGTCTGCAGGTCGTCCACGCTCGCGGCGAGCAGCTTCTGCAGCCCCCCGAAGTGGTCCACGAGCCGCTCGATGATGGCGCCGGGCAGCCGCGGCACCTTCGCCAGCAGGCGGTAGCCGCGCGGGGAGACCGCGGAGTCCAGCGTCTCGGGCGAGCCGCTGTAGCCCAGCGCCCGCGCCACGATGGGCAGTTCGAGCAGCTCGGCATGGGTGAGGGAGTCCAGCTCGGCGAGGGCCTCGGGGACGGTGCGGGTGCGCTTGGCGGTCGGCTCGGGGACGTAGTCCCGCACGACGAGCTCCCGCTCCGGCTCGACGCCGGCGATCAGCTCGTCCAGCTGCAGCGAGAGCAGCCGGCCGTCGGTGCCGAGCTCGACGACGTACTCGGCGATCTCGGTGGCGATGCGGCGGACCATCTCCAGCCGCTGGGAGACGGCGGTGACGTCCCGGACGGTGACCAGGTCCTCGATCTCCAGGGCGGAGAGGGTGCCGGCGACCTCGTCCAGGCGCAGCTTGTAGCGCTCCAGGGTGGCCAGCGCCTGGTTGGCACGGGAGAGGATCGCTCCCGACTCCTCCAGGACGCGGCGCTCCCCGCCCACGTACAGGGCGATCAGCCGCATCGACTGGCTGACGGAGACCACGGGGAAGCCGGACTGGATGGACACGCGCTGGGCGGTGCGGTGCCGGGTGCCGGTCTCCTCGGTGGGGATCGACGCGTCCGGGTAGAGCTGGACGCCGGCCCGCACGATCTTGCTGATGTCCTTGTCGAGGATCAGGGCGCCGTCCAGCTTGCACAGCTCGCGCAGCCGGGTGGCGGTGAACTCCACGTCCAGGACGAAGCCGCCGGTGCACATCGAGTCGACGGTCTTGTCCATGCCGAGGACGATGAGCCCGCCGGTGTTGCCGCGCAGGACGCGCTCCAGGCCGTCGCGCAGGGCCGTGCCGGGCGCGACGGCGCTCAGCGAAGCGCGCATCAGCGCGTCGAGGCCGGAGCCACCGGAGCCGCCTCCGGCCTTGCCGGGGCCCGAGGCCCGGTCGTTGGCTGCCACTGCACTCCTCCGGTCGCAAGGTCAACGGTGCCGCCGGCCGCCCGGCTGCTCGTACCACGCGCCGTCGTGCACGCCGTGCGCGTCGCGCGGGCCGTGTGCGTCGGAGCGTACGTACGGGCGGGCGGGACCAGGGGAAAGTCTACTGGCGCACAGCCTATTAGGGAGCTGCCCTCAGCCGTCCTCCGGCACGGCCGCCGCGCCCGCCGCCGCTCTGCCGCGGCCCTGCCCGCCCGCGGCCGAGCCGCTCTCGCGCCGCGGCCGGCGCGGCAGCACCCGCAGGGCCTCGCCTATGTCGGCCACTTCCAGCACCCGCATGCCCTCGGGCACCTTGCCGGGGTCGGCCGGCACCAGGGCGTGGGTGAAGCCCAGGCGGGCCGCCTCCGACAGCCTGCGCTGCACCCCGGTGACCCGCCGGACCTCGCCGGCCAGGCCCACCTCGCCGATCGCCACGAGGTTCTTCGGCAGCGGGGTGTCGCTGGCGGCGCTGGCCAGGGCGAGCGCGACGGCCAGGTCGGCGGCCGGCTCGGAGAGCTTCACGCCGCCCACGGTGGCGCTGTAGATGTCCCGTTTGCCCAGGGCACTGATGCGGCCGCGCTGCTCCAGGACGGCGAGCATCATCGAGACCCGGGACGTCTCCAGGCCCGAGGTCGTACGGCGCGGGGAGGGGATCTGCGAGTCCACGGTCAGGGCCTGGACCTCGGCCACCAGCGGGCGGCGGCCTTCGAGGGTGACCGTCAGGCAGGTGCCCGGCACCGGCTCGGCGCGACGGGTCAGGAACAGGCCGCTGGGGTCGGCGAGACCGGTGATGCCCTCGTCGTGCAGCTCGAAACAGCCGACCTCGTCCGTCGCACCGAAGCGGTTCTTCACCCCGCGCACCAGGCGCAGCCGCGCGTGCCGGTCGCCCTCGAAGTGCAGCACCACGTCGACCAGGTGCTCCAGCAGACGCGGGCCGGCGATCGCGCCGTCCTTGGTGACGTGACCGACCAGCAGCGTGGCCATGCCGCGCTCCTTGGAGGCGCGGATCAGGGCGCCGGCGACCTCGCGCACCTGCGCCATGCCGCCCGGGGCGCCGTCGATCTCGGGGGAGGCCACCGTCTGGACGGAGTCGAGGATCAGCAGGGACGGCTTGACCGCGTCGAGGTGGCCGAGGACGGCCGACAGGTCGGTCTCCGCCGCCAGGTACAGGTCCTCGGAGAGGGCGCCGATGCGGTCGGCGCGCAGCCGAACCTGCCCGGCCGACTCCTCGCCGGTGACGTAGAGCGTGCGGTGCTCGGGGCCGGCCGCCCGGGCCGCCACGTCCAGCAGCAGCGTCGACTTGCCGACACCGGGCTCGCCGGCGAGCAGCACCACCGCACCCGGCACCAGGCCGCCGCCCAGGACGCGGTCGAGCTCGGCGACGCCCGTACTGCGCGCGGCCGCCTGGCGGCCGTCGACCTGGCCGATGGGCAGCGCCGCGGACGTCACCCGGCCCGCGGCGGTGGTGCGCACGGCGGGCGCGCCGAACTCCTCGACCGTGCCCCACGCCTGGCACTCGGGGCAGCGGCCGAGCCACTTGGCGGTGGTCCAGCCGCACTCGGTGCAGCGGAAGGACGGCCGGTCCTTGGCGGACGAGCGGGAGGTACGGGCAGCAGCCATGCGCACCACCGTAGCGGCGGGCACCGACAACGCCGGCCGGGACGGGACGGGGACCGTCCGGTGCCGGCGGTCACGGGGCGGGTGGGCGTTCGATCGTCCGTTCGTGTCAGCGGTCCGGGAGTCACCTGATCGGGTCGGAATGTGGCGTTCCTGTCCCCTTTCGAGGGAGACGGTCACCCGTATGGGCTAAACCTCCGTGAGCAGGGCCGACGGGCCCGCGGCACCCCCTTACCGTCCCGGGATGATGACGAGCAGGCCCGAGCCCCCCACGCATGCCACCGGCGCGCACCGCGCACCCAGCAGTGCGCCGCGCACGGACCTGTCCCCGGCCGTCGAACGCCCCCCGCACCGCGCCGGCGAGCACGACACCCTCGTCCAGACCCCGCCCTCCCGCTACGAGCCGCACCTGGACGGCCTGTTCACCTACTGCCTGTCGGTGCTGTGCGACCACGCAGCCGCCGTCGCCGCCCTCGGCGAGGTCCTCGCCCTCGCCGAGCGCCGCGCCGACCGCGCACCCGCCGCCGAGGAGACGCACCGCGCCTGGCTGTACGCCCTGGCCCGCTGGGAATGCCTGCGCCGGCTCGCCGAGCGCGGCTCCGTCGACGACCCCCCGGCCGGCGACCCCGAAGCCGGCGAACCTGCCGCCCCCACCGGCCCCGAGGCCGCCGAACTGGCCCGGCTCGCCTGGCCCGAGGCCGCCGGCACCACCGCCGAACAGCGCGAGGCCCTCGAGCTGGCCGTCCGCCACGGCCTCACCCCCCACGAGGTCGCCTGCGTCCTGCGCCTCGACCACGACGCCGCCCGCACCCTGCTGGCCACCGCCGCCTGCGAGGTCGAGCGCACCCGCACCGCGCTGGCCGTCGTGGAGTCCGGCCGCTGCCCCGTCGTCAGCCGCTTCACCGGCGACGGCGGGAAGGAGGTCCTGCTGGGCGCCGCCCTGCGGCGCGAACTGGTCCGGCACGTCGACGAGTGCGCCGACTGCCGCCGCACCGCCGAGCGCGCCACCGCCGGCGAGCCCTGGCCCGGCACCGCCGCCTCCTGCGCCCCCCTGCCCGTCGTCACCGCGCCCCGCGGCGCCACGCACGCCGCCATGCTCGACGCCCTCGCCCCCCGCGCCCCGCGCCGCCGCTCCGCCGGCGCCCCGCGCTTCGACCGCGGCGGCTTCCCCCTCGCCCCCAAGGACCGTTCGGGCCGCCGCAGCCGCCTGCGCACGCGCGCCCTGACCACCACCGTCGTGGCCACCGTCGTCGCCGCGCCACTGCTCGCCCTGTGGGCGGCCTACCGCAGCGGCCCCCTCGGCGCCGACTCCGACTCCGGCGGGGCCTCCGTCTCCGCCACCGACACCGACAGCCTCGGCGGCGGCGCCCACCACAGCAGCTACCCGGACCCCTACGCCGACCCGTACACCGGCCCGTACCAACAACAGCCGGCACCCGCCGGCCCCACCCGCAGCACCGGCGGCACGGCTCCCGTGCCGGGCCGCCACGCGCCCCAGGTCGCCGTCGCCGTCCTCGGCCCCGACGGCGGAAGCACCCCGCCCGTCACCGCCGGGCCGACGCCGCCGGCCATGCCGTACACACCGCCGCAGGCCGCCCGGCCCGGCCGGGTCGTCGCCGGGCCCGGCCGGCTGACCGTCACGGCCCGGCCCAGCGGCACCAGCACCCTCATCACCCTCAGCGCCGACGGCGGCGAGCCGGTCAGCTGGTCGATGTCCGCCACCGCCCCCTGGCTGCACCTGAGCCAGCCGGGCGGCGTCCTCCACCCCGGCCAGTGCGTGACGATCACCGTCTCCGTCGACCACGGCCGCGAACCGGCCGGGCCCTGGACCGCCCGCGTGGCCATCGCACCCGGCGGCACCGTCGTCACCATCCAGGGGCGCGGCGCCGAGCCGCAGCCCGCCACGCCCACGCCGGCCGGCCCGACGAGCCCGCCGCCCCCGGCCGGCCAGGCCCCCGACCCCTCGCGCACCGGCTGACCGGATGCGCCCGGGTCAGCGGGCGTCGGCCGGGTGCGGGGCCATCGGCAGCACCGAGGCCATCCGCTCCTCGCACAGCTCCACCAGCCGCGCGTAGCCCTTCTTGCCCATCAGCTCGATCAGCTCCGCCCGGTACGACACGTACACCGGGTCGCCCGCGCCGTGCGCCGACCGGGCCGAGGTGCACCACCAGTGCAGGTCGTGCCCGCCCGGGCCCCAGCCGCGCCGGTCGTACTCGCCGATCGTGACCTGCAGCACCTGGGTGTCGTCCGGCCGGTCGATCCAGTCGTACGTTCGCCGCACCGGCAGCTGCCAGCACACGTCCGGCTTGGTCTCCAGCGGCTCGCGGCCCTCCTTCAGCGCCAGGATGTGCAGCGCACAGCCCGCACCGCCCGCGAAACCGGGCCGGTTCTGGAAGATGCACGAGCCCTTCCAGCGCCGGGTCTGCCGGTCGCCGTCGTCGTCGAGCTGCGTCCAGCCCGAGTCGGCACCCACGTCGTGGAACTGCCACATCTCGGGCGTCAGCCGTGCCACGTGCCCGGCGACCCGCTGCTCGTCCTCCTCGTCGGAGAAGTGCGCGCCCAGCGTGCAGCAGCCGTCGTCGGCGCGCCCCGCCTTGATCCCCTGGCAGCCGCTGCCGAACACGCAGTGCCAGCGTGAGGTCAGCCAGGTCAGGTCGCAGCGGAAGACCTGGTCGTCGTCCGCCGGATCGGGAAAGGTGACCCAGGCGCGGGCGAAATCCAGCCCCACCTCGTCGGCCACGGCTGCTCCCCGCGACTTTTCTCGCGTCTTGTCCGGTTTGGACTTCTTCGTCTTCGCCACCCCTCAAGCCTAAGTGGCCGGAGCGACAGCAGTAGCGTTCAGGCCATGAGACTCGGTGTCCTCGATGTGGGTTCCAACACCGTCCACCTGCTGGTGGTCGACGCACACCCCGGTGCCCGCCCCCTGCCGGCCCACTCGCACAAGGTCGAACTGCGCCTCGCCG
Organism: Streptomyces luteosporeus; assembly: GCF_039532865.1. Classification (NCBI taxonomy): domain Bacteria; kingdom Bacillati; phylum Actinomycetota; class Actinomycetes; order Kitasatosporales; family Streptomycetaceae; genus Streptomyces; species Streptomyces luteosporeus. The sequence goes on along the minus strand of NZ_BAAASL010000026.1, from coordinate 7,886 downwards.
AACTGATCGACAAAGGCGGCGCGATCGGCGACGCGGGCATAGAGCGCCTCATCGCGGTGATCCACGAGGCGCTGCAGGCGGCCGAGGACAAGGGCGTGGAGGAGGTGCTGCCCTTCGCCACCTCCGCCGTGCGCGAGGCCACCAACGCCGACGCGCTGCTCGCCCGCGTCAAGGAGGAGACCGGCGTCACCCTCCCGGTTCTCACCGGCACCGAGGAGGCGCGGCTGACCTTCCTCGCCGCCCGCCGCTGGTTCGGCTGGTCGTCCGGCAAGCTCCTGGTCCTCGACATCGGCGGCGGCTCCCTGGAGGTCGCCTTCGGCCTGGACGAGGAACCCGTCGCCGACGCCTCCCTGCCGCTCGGCGCCGGACGCCTGACCGCCGCCTGGCTGCCCGGCGACCCGCCCGACCCCGCCGACGTACGCGCCCTGCGCCGCCACGTGCGCACCGAGATCGCCCGGCACGTCGGCACATTCGCCCGGCACGGCAGCCCCGACCACGCGGTGGCCACCTCCAAGACCTTCCGCCAGCTCGCCCGCATCTGCGGCGCCGCCCGCTCCGCCGACGGCCTGTACGTCCAGCGCACCCTCAACCGCAAGTCCCTGGAGGAGTGGGTGCCCAAGCTCGCCGCGATGAGCGAGGCCCGGCGCGCCGCGCTGCCCGGCGTCTCCGCCGGCCGCGCAGCACAAGTACTTGCCGGAGCCCTCGTCGCCGAGGCGGCCATGGAACTGTTCGGCGTGGACGAAGTGGAAATCTGCCCGTGGGCCCTGCGCGAGGGCGTCATCCTGCGCCGACTGGACCACCTGCCCACCCCCTAGGGGCCCGCGCGCAGGACCACCTGCCCGCCGCGGAAGGGGCGGGCATACGCTGTCCCTCGTGACAGAGCCAGTGGTGCGCATCCCGGACGCCAAGGTCGCGCTGTCCACGGCATCGGTCTACCCGGAGTCGACGGCGACGGCCTTCGAGATCGCCGGCCGGCTGGGCTACGACGGTGTCGAGGTCATGGTGTGGACCGACCCCGTCAGCCAGGACATCGACGCCTTGCGCAGACTGTCCGACTACCACCGGGTGCCGATCCTGGCCGTCCACGCACCCTGTCTGCTGATCACCCAGCGGGTGTGGTCCACCGACCCGTGGGTCAAGCTCCAGCGCGCCCGCACCGCCGCCGAGAAACTCGGCGCGAGCACCGTCGTCGTCCACCCGCCCTTCCGCTGGCAGCGCTCCTACGCGCGCGACTTCGTGCGCGGACTGTGGCGCATGGCCGACGAGACCGACGTCCGGTTCGCCGTCGAGAACATGTACCCCTGGCGCTACCGCGACCGCGAGATGCTCGCCTACGCGCCCGACTGGGACGTCACCAACGACGACTACCGCCACTTCACGATCGACCTCTCGCACACCTCCACCGCGCGCACCGACGCCCTGCAGATGATCGACCGCATGGGCGACCGGCTCGCGCACATCCACCTCGCCGACGGAAACGGTTCCGCGAAGGACGAGCACCTCGTCCCCGGCCGCGGCAAGCAGCCCTGCGCCGAGGTGCTCGAACGCCTTGCGACCAGCGGTTTCGACGGCCACGTGGTGATCGAGGTCAACACCCGGCGGGCCATGTCCGCCGCCGAGCGCGAGGCCGACCTCGCCGAGGCCCTGGCCTACACCCGCCTGCACCTGGCCTCGCCCACGGGAGTGCCGGGCCGGTGACGGACGACGACGCCCCCCGTACGCCCGTCCCCCGCCGGCGCGGCCGGCCCGCCCGTACGGAGGGCTCCGGCCCCGGCGCCCGCGAGCGGATCCTGGGCGCCGCCCGCGCCGAGTTCGCCGAGCACGGCTACGACAAGGCCTCCATCCGCGGCATCGCCAAGGCCGCCGGCGTCGACCCCGCACTCGTCCACCACTACTTCGGCCCGAAGGAACAGATCTTCGCCGCCGCCGTGGAAGTGGCCATGACGCCCGCCCTCGGCGCCCCCGACGCCGTGGCCGAGGGCGGCCCCGAGGGCGCGGGGGAGCGGCTGACCCGCTTCTTCCTGGGCGTGTGGGAGGACCCCGTCACCCGCGAGCCGCTGCTGGCCATCCTCCGCTCGGCCGTGGCCAACCGCACCGCGGCGGCGGTCTTCCGCGACCTCGTCGCCACCCGGCTGATGGCCAGGGTGGCCGGCCACCTGGAAGGCCCCGACACCCGGCTGCGCTCCGAGCTCGCGGCCGCCCAGCTGGTGGGAGTGGTCATGATGCGCCACGTCATCGGGCTGGAACCGCTGGCCTCGGCGGACCTGGAGGAGATCGTCGCGGCGACGGCACCGGTGGTGCAGCACCACCTCCGCGCCGAGACCTGATCCGGCCCGGGGAGGCCTCCCGCACCCGACATCCCGCGCTCGACGTCCCGACGTCCCCACCCGACGTCTCGCATCCCGGAAACACTGTCCGGATCGCGGGCCGTCCGCGTAGGCTCGAAGGCCCAGCACCCAGGACGCGAGGAGTGGAGCCCGATGCCCGAGCTGAGGTCCCGCACTGTCACCCACGGCCGCAACATGGCGGGCGCCCGAGCCCTTCTGCGCGCCGCGGGCGTAGCGCGCGAGGACTTCGGCAAGCCGATCATCGCGGTGGCCAACAGCTTCACCGAATTCGTCCCCGGCCACACCCACCTCCAGCCGGTCGGCCGGATCGTCTCCGACGCCATCAAGGCCGCCGGCGGCGTGCCGCGCGAGTTCAACACCATCGCCGTCGACGACGGCATCGCCATGGGCCACGGCGGCATGCTCTACTCGCTGCCCTCCCGCGACCTGATCGCCGACTCCGTCGAGTACATGGTCGAGGCGCACTGCGCCGACGCGCTGATCTGCATCTCCAACTGCGACAAGATCACCCCGGGCATGCTCATGGCCGCCCTGCGCCTGAACATCCCCGTCGTCTTCGTCTCCGGCGGCCCCATGGAGGCCGGCCAGGCCACCCTCGTCGACGGCACCGTCCGCAAGCTCGACCTGATCAACGCCATCGTCGACTCGGCCGACGAGAAGGTCTCCGACGAGGACGTCCTGCGCATCGAGGAGAACGCCTGCCCGACCTGCGGTTCCTGCTCGGGCATGTTCACGGCCAACTCCATGAACTGCCTCACCGAGGCCATCGGCCTCTCGCTGCCCGGCAACGGCTCCGTCCTCGCCACCCACACCGCCCGCAAGGCCCTCTACGAGAACGCCGGCCGCACGGTCGTCGAGATCACCAAGCGCTACTACGAGCAGGACGACGAGTCCGTCCTGCCGCGCAACATCGCCACCCGGGCCGCCTTCGACAACGCCATGGCCCTCGACATCGCCATGGGCGGCTCGACCAACACGATCCTCCACCTGCTCGCCGCCGCCCAGGAGGCCGGGCTCGACTACGACCTCACCGACATCGACGCCGTCTCCCGGCGCGTGCCCTGCCTCGCCAAGGTCGCCCCCAACGTCGCACCCGGCGGCACGTACTACATGGAGGACATCCACCGCGCCGGCGGCATCCCCGCCATCCTCGGCGAGCTCTACCGCGCCGGCCTGCTCGACGAGGACGTGCACAGCGTGCACGCGCCCACGCTGGCCGACTGGCTCAAGACCTGGGACGTGCGCGGCGGCTCCCCCTCCGCCGAAGCCGTCGAACTGTGGCACGCCGCCCCCGGCTGCGTCCGCTCCGCGACCGCCTTCTCGCAGTCCGAGCGGTGGGAGTCGCTCGACCTCGACGCCGAGAACGGCTGCATCCGCTCCGCCGAGCACGCCTACTCCAAGGACGGCGGCCTCGCCGTCCTCAAGGGCAACCTCGCCGTCGACGGCTGCGTGGTGAAGACCGCCGGCGTCGACGAGTCCATCTGGACCTTCGAGGGCCCCGCCGTCGTCTGCGAATCGCAGGAGGAGGCGGTCGAGAAGATCCTCGGCAAGGAGATCAAGGAGGGCGACGTCGTCGTCATCCGCTACGAGGGCCCGCGCGGCGGCCCCGGCATGCAGGAGATGCTCTACCCCACCTCCTTCCTCAAGGGCCGCGGCCTCGGCAAGGCCTGCGCCCTGATCACCGACGGCCGCTTCTCCGGCGGCACCTCGGGCCTGTCCATCGGCCACGCCTCGCCGGAGGCCGCCTCCGGCGGCACGATCGCCCTCGTCCGGGACGGCGACCGGATCCGCATCGACATCCCGAACCGGTCGATCGAGCTCCTGGTGCCCGATGCCGAACTGGCCGCCCGCAGGGAGGCTCTGGGCGGCACGTACGCCCCGAAGAACCGCGACCGCAAGGTCTCCGCGGCCCTGCGCGCCTACGCGGCGATGGCGACGAGCGCCGACAAGGGCGCGGTGCGGGACGTGACCAAGCTGGGATAGGCCCGGTCGCGGGCGGTGACGGGGCCCGGCCTCGTCACCGCCCCGTCACCGCCACGCCGCCGGATTCCGCGCGTCCACCGCGAACACCGTCCCGTCCGGCGCCGCCCCGAACACCTTCCCCCCCGCCACCACCGGCAGCGGCAGCAGCTGCAGGAAGCCCCGCCCCGCCCGCCCCAGCCGCGGCGACGTCTGCCCCAGCAGCGCGCCCCGCGCCGCATCCACCGCCAGCAGCCGGCCGTCCGCGGCGGAGAAGTACAGCCGGTCCCCGTCCGCCACCAGCCCCGACCCGTTGGCCACGGACGTCTCCATCCGCCACTTGCTCCCCGCCCCGGAAGCCCCCGTGCCCACGGCCGTCAGACCGCCGTCCGCCGACAGGACGTAGACCGTCTCGCCGTGCGCCGTGACCCCCATCGCCTCCAGCGGCGTCTCCAGCGGAACCCGCCGCTCCCGCCCGATCCCCGGGGCGTAACGGATCACAGCGGAAATCCGCGTTTGGGAATCCGCCTCCGACAAATAGACGACGTCACCGCGGGCCGTCGCCCCCACCACCGTCAGACTGCCCTCACGCGTCCACTCCCACAGCGTCCTGCCACTGACGGGATCCACGGCCACCACATGCGTACGCCGCCCGTCCGGCGACAACGTGACACCGAACGCCGGCCCACTGCCGAAGGCGGAGAACACCGGCTTCGCACCACCGGTGCCCGGCAGCCCGTGCCGCCACCGCTCCCTGTTCGTCGCGCTGTCGACCGCCGTCACCGTGCCGTCCCCGGCGACCAGCAGCACGGTGTCGCCCGCGTGGTACACCCGCCCGCCGTACGCCGACACGTCCCGCGTCCACCGCGGCCGGCCGTCGGCCGGGTCCAGGGCCACGAGCTCCCGCTTGTCCGGATCCAGCGCGTGCACCAGCCCGCCGGAGACCACCGGCGCACTCGGCGCACCCGCGCCGGGCGCGTGGCCCGACGCCTCCCGCCGCCACGCCACCGTGCCGCTCCCGGCCTCGATCCGGGCCGCGTGCACCCCGCGCGCCGAGCAGTACAGCGCCCCCGCCGCGTACGTGCAGAAGCCGGCCCGCACCTCACCGCCGCCCGCCGCATCGGCGGGCACGGACGTCTCCCACGGGTGCCAGGCCGCGGCGGCGGGCGCGGAGCGGGACGCGGACGGCCGCTCACCCAGCTTGCCTATCTCGCGCACCTCGTCCAGCAACCAGCCGCCCCCGGTCACCACCGCCGCCACGACCGCCACCGCGGCCACTATGCCCGCGGTGATCCGGCGCCGGCCCCGCGGCCGCCGACCGGACGCGGCGACGGGCACCGGCGGCGCCGGCAGCGGTACCGGCACCGGCACGCACACGGGAGCACCGGCCGCCGCGGGCGGCAGCATCGCCATGACCGCGTCCGGCGTGGGGCGATCGGCCGGATCCTTCGCCAGGCACGCCCGCACCACCGGCACCAGATCCTCCGGCACCCCGGTCAGATCCGGCTCGTCGTGCACCACCTGGTACGCCACCAGGTACGGACTGTCCGACTCGAACGGCCCCCGCCCCGTCGCCGCGTGCACCAGCAGCGACGCCAGCGCGAACACGTCCGCCGCCGGCCCCACCTCGCGCGGCCTCTGGAACTGCTCCGGCGCCATGAACGGAGGAGTACCGATGAGCTTGCCCGTCTCCGTGCGCAGCTCGCTGTCGTACGGACGGGAAATACCGAAATCGATGACCTTCGGGCCGTCCCCGGCCAGCAGCACATTGCTCGGCTTGAGATCCCGGTGCACCACGCCCGCGCGGTGAATGTCGCGCAACGCCTCGGCCAGCCCGGCCGCCAGCCGCCGCAGCTCGTCCGCCTTCAACGGACCGTTCCGCTTCACCTGTGCGGAAAGCGTCGGGCCGGGAATGTAGAGCGTGGCCATCCACGGCCGCTCGGCCTCCGGATCCGCGTCCACCACGGGCGCGGTGAACGCACCGCTCACCCGCCGGGCCGCCGCCACCTCCTGCCGGAACCGCGCCCTGAACTCGGGATCCTCCGCGTACTCGGCGTGCACCACCTTCACCGCGAGGCGCAGCCCGGACGCCGAGCGCGCCAAATGCACCACGCCCATGCCACCGGAACCGAGACGACCCTCCAGCCGGTACCGGCCCACATATTCCGGATCGTCGTCCGCCCCCGGTCCCGTCCCGGCATTGCGCAGCGGCGGCATGCCCACCCCCGTGTCACCGTCACCCATGAAATCCGGCCGCATCTCCGGCTTGCGGAGCCTAATCGATCGCCCCGGGCCGAACGGGGAGGCGGCACCGCGCGTTGCTAGCCTGCGCATGCCTTTTGGCTTTCCCGGACACTTCCGGCAGCTTCCGACACCAGAACACGGGGGACTCGCACATGGCCACCTATCCGATAGCGCCCGGCTACCAGGTCAACGTCCGCCGGGGACCCAGCACCGACAGCGAAGTCGTCAAGACCCTCCCGCAGGGCTCCAGCGTGCCCGTCCGCTGCCAGACCCGCGGCGAGACCGTCTCCGGCCCCTGCGGCACCACCGACGTCTGGGACTGCATCGCCCCCGGCCAGTACGTCTCCGACGCGTACGTGAAGACCGGCAGCAGCGGCCTGGTCGCCCCGCACTGCTCGGGCTGAGCACCCAGGGGAACAGGCCCGGACGACGAGGCGACGGCGATAATCGGCCCATGAGCGGTGAGAACAAGGCAACCAGCGGGCCCACCGCGGAGCCCGGCGGCCCGCGCCCCGAGCCGATCCGGTTCTTCGGAACGACCTGGGTCGACCACGACGGCGGCTACGCCCTGCGCCGCACCGGCGTGGCCCTCGGCTCCCTGGCGGCAGCCGCGGCGGGCGCCTTCGTCCTGCGCCTCGGTTACGAGGGACTGGCCATCGCCAAGGTCGGCGGCTTCGTCAACGCGATGGTCGTCGTCGCCTTCGCGGTGTGCAGCGCCCTCGCCTTCCGCCGCACGTGGGAAGGGTTCGTCCGGCGCCCCGAGGCACCGGCGGACCCGGCCGTGGAGCGGTCGATGCACAGCCTCCGCATGATCGGCTTCATCGGCATCCTCCTCGCCTACTTCGCCCGCAGCCTTACGGAGGCACCGGGCGAGAAGCTCCACCGGACCGAGTACGAGCAGGCCCTGGCCCGCCACGAGCGCCGCCGCTCCGCCCGCACCGGCAACCCGGCGGCCCGCCCCCGGCGGGGCACCTCCAAGGGGCGGCGCAAGCACCCCTGAACCTCGTGTAGAGTTCTCCGAGTTGCCGCACGGCAGCACACCCCACTACGTGTACGGGTCCCCTGAACGGGATGGAATTCGGCGTGCCGAATTTCGGACCGGGCTCCGATTAGGAGCCGGGAGGGAAATCCGCTAAAGTAGTGATCACGCCGGGGGCCGAAAGGCCGAAGGCGAGAAAAACCCCGCTCCAATAGGGGGCCGGAAACGAGAAATCGGATCTGGTAAGGTTGGAAACACCGAAGGGAAGCGCCCGGAGGAAAGCCCCAGTAAATATCACTGCGGGTGAGTACGAAGGAAGCGTCCGTTCCTTGAGAACTCAACAGCGTGCCAAAAGT
>NZ_BAAASL010000025.1:0-101830 GCF_039532865.1 Streptomyces luteosporeus | reverse complement strand
AGAAGATGACCGTCACCGGCGGCTCCTCGCTGCCGAAGGACGAGGTCGACCGCATGCGCCAGGAGGCCGAGCAGTACGCGGAGGAGGACCACCGCCGCCGCGAGGCCGCCGAGACCCGCAACCAGGGCGAGCAGCTCGTCTACCAGACCGAGAAGTTCCTGGGGGACAACCAGGACAAGGTCCCGGCGGACGTCAAGGGTGAGGTGGAGACGGCCGTCGCCGAGCTGAAGGAGAAGCTGAAGACGGACGACACCGGCGGCATCCGGACCTCGATCGAGAAGGTCGCCGCGGTCAGCCAGAAGCTCGGCCAGGCCATGTACGCCGACGCCCAGGCTGCGCAGGGAGCTGCCGGTGCCGCCGGTGACGGCCAGCAGGCCAAGGCCGACGACGACGTCGTCGACGCCGAGATCGTCGACGACGACAAGGGGCACGCCGGGCCGGCCTGACCCGGCCCGGCGTCACGCCCCGGCGTCACCCCACGGGCCGCTCGGCGGTCACCGTGTAGTAGTCCAGGAGGCCGTCCCGGTAGGCGCGCAGGAAGTTGCGGGGCCAGGTGCCGGGCCGCCACATGGTCGACAGCCAGCGGTCCCAGCCGGGCCACACCGACGCACCGATGGAGGTGACGCTGATCCCGGTCAGGCCGGCCTTCTCCAGGCTCCCGGTCAGCTCGGGGATGCTGTGGGCGACGTCCAGGCCGTCGGCGAACGTCTGCAGGAGGCCGGCTAGTTGCCCGGGCCGGTCCGGGTGGGCGTCCGGGACGAAGAAGCTGGTGACCGCGGCCCGGCCGCCGGGCGTGAGGACCCGGGCGGTCTCCCGGGCGAACGCGCCGAGGTCGCGGAAGTGCTGGGCGGCCTCCACGGTGTACACGCGGTCGAAGGCGGCCGCGGGAAACGGCATGTCCTCGGCCGCCCCTTGGGCGAAGGCCAGCCGCCCCGGGCGGTCGGCGTCGGCCAGGAGGGCGGCCTGGGCCCGGCGGGCGCGGTCGAGTTGCCGCGGGTGGATGTCCATGCCGGTGACGTGCGCGACGCCGTACTCGGCGAGCGCCATCGCGCACCCCGTGCCCAGGCCGCAGCCGACCTCCAGGACGCGCAGCCCGGCGGTGGGCGCCAGGGTGCCGAGGACGTGCCGGTACAGGGCCTGCTGACTGCGGATCCGGTCCTCCTCGGTCGGCTCGCCGTCGAGGTCGATGCCCTGCCAGTGGCCGAAGTTGATGAACCCGCCGCCGAACAGGGGCGTACCGCCGAGGTCGCCCGGACCGTACGCCTCCTCGACGGCCGCGTGCATCGTCTGCGGCTCGGGCCGCAGCCCCGGGTCCTGCGCCATCCGTGCCACCTCCGTGATCGGGGGCGGACCGCCGGTCGGCGGCCCGCCCCCTGAGCCGTACCCACGGCGGCGGGGGTTCAGTGGCGGTTGTCCACCACGGCGCGCAGCTTGCCGGTGCTCGCGGTGCGGGCGAAGCCGGCGCGGTCCGTCTGCTCCACCGCCAGGTCGAGCAGGCGGTCGTCGACGGCCGAGCGCAGTTCCTCGTAGCCGGCCAGGAAGGCGGCGCGCAGGGCGTCCGGGCCGGTGGTGGCGGAGTGCTCGACGCGTACGGTCAGGTGCTCGCGGGCGTCGCAGCGGCTGAGGATCAGCTGGAGTTCGCCGCTGTAGCCGCAGTCGGCCCCGGCGATTGCGAGGAAGCGGCGGTAGTTGAGGAAATAGGAGGCCACGCGCATGACGTCGCCGCCGCGCCCGAGGAGTTCGAAGCGCGGGGAGCGGTTGCCGCAGGGGCAGGGGCCGGGCACGGCCCGGCCGAGGTCGCCGATGACGTAGCGGTCGAGTTTCTGGCCGCGGCGCGCGTGGGTGGTGAAGACGAGGCGGCCGGTGTCACCGGGTGCGACCGGGCGGTCGGAGTCGGTGTCGAGGATCTCCAGGGTGTGCAGGTCGGCGTGCAGGTGGTGGATGCCGCCGGTGCTCTCGGTGCACTGGTAACCCAGCGGGCCGAGGTCGGTGCTGCCGTAGGTGATGGAGCGGACGACCTCGATGCCGAAGTCATCGGTGAGGGTGCGGCGCTGTTCGGCGGTGAAGTGCTCGCCGCCGTAGAAGATCTTGCGAATGCCGCCGTACGCGCGCAGCAGGTCCGCCTGGTCGTGCAGGAGCTGCCAGAGGTAGGAGGGCATGCCGAAGAGGGTGTCGGCCCGGTGGGCGACGATCGTCTCCGCCGTGACGCGGTGGTCGGCACCGGCGGCCATGGGCAGCTGGACGCCGCCCAGGCGTTCGAGGATGGAGAAGAAGCTGATGAAGCCGCCGTACATGCCGCCGCAGTAGAAGAGGTTGGCGGTGCGGTCGCGGGCCGGGTCGTAGCCGGCGGCGATCAGGCCGCGGGCGGCGGCGTGCATCTGGGTGTCGTAGTCGTCGTAGGTGAACAGCGACAGGGCGGGCTTGCCGGTGGTGCCGCCACTGCGGAAGTACAGTTCGGCGTCCTGCGCCGCGACGGCGTCGTTGAGCACCTGCACGGCGGCCTTGTCGAGCAGCGGGCCGGCGGGCGCCGGGACGTCGGGGGTGCGGACGAGGTCGTCGAGGCAGGCGGTGGTGGCGAAGCGCTCGTCGGCCTGGACGGCGACGCGGCGGCTGTAGCGCTGCAGGGCGTAGACGCCGTCGTGCGGTTCGCCGGCGTAGCTGCCGAGCATGGCGCCAACGGGGGTGACGCGCGTGGCGCCGGCGGCGAGGACGAGGCGGGAGAGCTCGGCGATGTCGGCGCGGCTCCCGCCGATGCCGGCTGTCTGCAGGTAGCGGCGCATGGGGCGCAAGGTGCGCAGCAGGTCCGTGCGGGGCAGGGGCTTGACCCAGACGCTGCGGTGCAGCGGGGAGGCGGTCAGGGCCGGGCGGGTGTCGGCCATGACGCGCCAGGAGCCGTCGGGTGCGGCGAGGACGCGGGTCAGGCCGAGGTGCTCCTCCAGGCGGGCGATGAGCTCGGTGGTGGTGAGCTCGGCCTCCTCCCCCGGGCTCAGCGGCTGCTGCTCCTCGGCGGCCGGCTGGGCGGCGAGGGCACGGGCCAGGTGTTCGGCGAAGGCGAAGACGTCCTTGTCGTCGTCGGTGTCGAGGTAGACGACCTGGGGGCTGGAGCACGCCTGCTGTTCGAGCAGGCACACGTCGCCGGCGAGGGCGGTGACGGTGGCGGGGTCCTGCCAGGAGTCGCGGGTGAGGTAGGCGAAGGAGATCTTGTGTCCCCATTCCACCAGCCGGCACCCGGGCGGTACGTGGGCGGCGACGCCCTCGACGGCCGCTTCGCCGCCCCAGACGGCAACCGCGTCGGCGGGCGCGCACATCTGCTGCAGCCAGTCCTGGCGGGAGGAGGGGAAGCGCAGCACGATGACGCGTTCGGCGAGGGCGCCGGTCGGATCGAGCGCGGCGAGTTCGGCGAGCAGGTGCTGGGCCAGGAGGGTGTCGGCGCTGCTGGTCTTGAGGACGTTGACGTTGCCGGCGAGGAGGCCCTCGACGATGCTCAGCGGGGCGACGGTGGCGGCGTTGCCGGGGGCGATGTGGGCGATGAGGCCGACGGGCGCCCACGCCTCGTAGACGGTTTCCTTGGCGTCGGGGCGGGTCAGCCGCTGGGGGGCGCCGTCGCCGAGTTCGCGGCGGAGCTTGCGGGTGAGCTGCGGGCGGGCGAGGAAGGCGGCCAGCTCGCTCAGGACGGCGTCCGCCTCGTCCTCGGGCAGGTGCGGGGTCAGGCGGGTGCGGACGGGGTGGCCGGGCTCGCTCAGGGCGGTGGCGAGCGCGTCGCAGGCGGCGAGGACGGTCTCGGTCCGCAGGGGCGTCGCCAGGGCCGCCTCGACGGCTGCCGGCAGGGCGGCCAGGCGGCGGGCGGCCTCCTCGTCGTCGACGAAGGTGCCCTGCCAGTAGTGGTGCTTGATGGTCTCGGTGGTCACGACAGGCCCTTCATGAGTTCGGCGGCGGCCACCGCACAGCTTCGGTTGCGGCTCACTCCGGCGCGGCCGCGGTGGATGAACCAGGGGGTGTCGAGCTCGCAGGCGCAGGCGTCGCCCGGGTGCAGCTCGGCCAGGTCGCCCATGACGACGCTCTGTGCCGGTACGGAGGTGATGTACGGCGAGACGAGGTGCAGGTAGCCCACCTCGCCGTAGGGCAGCGGTTCGAGGGTGCGGGTGGAGCGGATGAACACCCGGGACCAGACGGGGGCGTGCAGGCGGTGCTGCTCGCACTCGATGTAGGGGATGCAGTGCTCGACGGAGCCGAAGGTGTCGCGGATGCGCTCGGAGGGGATGCCGAGCTGTTCGGTGACGCGGGCGTAGAAGGCGTCCTTGCCGATCTGCCGGTCGGCGTTGCCCTTCCAGCCGCCGCCGAGCATGACGAGGGAGCCCTCGGGCAGCTGCAGCGGCGGCAGGCCCATGGCCCGCATGCGCTCCAGGGTGAACCACAGGAACGCCGGGAAGCCCAGGATCCGTACGGGGGCGTCGTCCTGTGCGAAGCGCTGGAGTGCGGCGATGCAGCCGAAGGGGTCGAACTCGTGGCCGCCTCCGGTGTGGCGCAGGGCGTACTCGACCTGGCGGGCCGGTGCGAAGTCGCACAGGTAGTTGTCGGTGAAGGAGGTGCCGAGCTTCAGGTCGGGGGCCGGCTGGTAGCTGTAGAGCAGGTAGTTGACCTGCTGGTCGGGGGTGATCCAGCCGTTGCGCTCGAAGATGCGGGCCACCATGCGCTGGGCGGAGCGGATGGTCCAGTTGTCGAAGAACATCTGCGACTTCTGGCCGGTGGTGCCGGAGGAGGTCAGGTGCAGGTCGACGGCGTCGCGGTCGATGGAGAGCACTTCGTGCCGCTTGAAGAAGTTGGCGTGCACCAGGGGCGCGTGGAAGGGCTGCTCGGCGGCGGTCGCGGCGTACAGGCTGCGGAAGAACGGGGAGCGCTCGGCGTGCCAGGCGTTGCTCTCGGCCATGGCGGCGGCGAACAGTTCGTCCTCGGCGGGGCCGGTGGCGTAGGGGTCGGTCAGGTCGCACAGCTGCTGGACGGCGGCGAGGGCCGCGGGGTCGGGGACGGCGACCGGTGCGAGGTGGGGGTTGATCGGGTTCATGAGGCGACCTCGAGTGTGGGCAGGTAGGTGGCCGCCCAGGCCGACAGGTAGGCGTCCACGTAGGGCTGCAGAGCGGTGTCGACGACCACGCCGCGGAAGTCGATCTGTTCGGCGGTGCGGGTCATCACGACGTAGTCGTGGAAGCCGGTGCCGCTGGGGTCGGGGCGCATCGCCGGGTACAGGGCGCTGGGGATGAACCCCTGGGCGAGGAAGGCGGAGAGCGGCCCGTGCTCGGCGAGCGGCACGAGTGCCTCGACGTACCCGGTGCCGGCGCGGGTGAGGGTCCGGGTGATGGCTTCGAGGTACCCGGCGGCAGTGGCCGGGGAGGGGTGGGCCGCGATCAGCGCGCAGTAGCGGCCGGTGCGGTTGAGGTAGGCGTACACCTCGAAGCCGCCGTCGTCGGCGACGAGCAGGGCGTTGGGCGTGTGCAGCGGGTAGAACCAGCTGGTCGCGTCCGGGAAGCGCTCGTGGAAGCGGCGGCGGACGAAGGCGGGGGCCTCGACCATCTCCAGCCGTGCGGTGGAGCGGCCCTCGGGCGCCGGGGCGGGCGCGGTCGCGCGGGGCTCGGGGCCGTCGGTGCCCAGGGTGCGGGCGACGGTGCGCAGCAGCTGGGCGAGCGGGGCGGGGACCTCGGGCACGGGGAGGCGCCGGTCGAGCACGCCCGGGGAGTAACGCGCGTAGAGTGCGAGGCTCTCGCGGCTGCTGAGGTCGACGGCGTTGGGCAGGACGCCCAGCGGCGTGAACCCGTTGCGGGTGACGACCCGCTGCGGGCCGGCGCTGACGGTGCGTACGGTCGCGTACACCGAGTCCAGGCGGCCGGCGGTGAGCATCTGCCGGCACAGCTCGTCGGTCAGGGTGTGGGCGAGCCCGCCGGCCCGGTGGTCGGGGTGCACGGCCAGTCCTTCGAGGCGGCCGATGCGGCTGCCGGGCTCGCCGTGGATGGCCGCCGAGCCGGCCAGGTGGCCGGTGCGGGCGCAGCGGGCCACCAGCCACAGGGTGTGCGGGTCGGCGATGAGGCGGGACATCTCGGCGGGGTCGGTGCCCAGCGCGGCCGGGTAGTGCGGGCCGTAGACGGCGTAGTAGAGCTGGCGCAGATCGGCGATGTCGGCGGGGGCCGCACGGTCGATCGTGGTGGTCATCGCTCTCCTCCGGAGGCGGTGAGCTGAGGTTCGGGGGCTGCCGGGGCGGTGGGCGCGGTGGGGCGCTCCTCGCGCAGGAGGGCGAGGGCGCAGGCGGCGGGGAGCAGTCCGGCCGCCTGGACCAGGCACAGGACGCGGGGCTCGACGTGGTCGCCGAGCAGGCCGAACAGCAGGGAGGCGACGGGGAACGTCGCGCCGAGGACGGCCTGCATGACGGCGAAGAAGCCGGGCTTGTCGGCCGGCGGGACCAGCCGCTGGAACAGGGCGACGAAGCGCACCCCGATCACGCCCACGCACCAGCCGGCCACCAGCAGGCAGCCCGCCATGACGGGGCGGCCCGGCGCCAGGCCGGGGACGGCGAGGGCGAGGGCCATGAGGCCCATCAGGCACGCACCGGCGGTCGTGGGACGGCCGGGGACGCGGGCGCCGGTGAAGGAGCCGATGAGCGTGCCGGCGCCCAGGGAGGCCTCCAGCAGGGCCACGGTGCCGCCGCCGTCCCCCAGCACCGAGCGGGTGTACAGGGGGATGATGACGAAGACGGCGGTGGTGAAGAGGTTGGCCGCGGTGAAGCAGAGCAGGATGCGGCGGACGAAGGGGAGCCCGCCGAGGATCCGGCGCAGCTTCGGCTGGGCCGAAGCGCCCGTCTCCTCGGTGTTCGCGGTGTTCGTGGCATCCTCGGCGGCGCCGTGGGCGGCCTGCGGGCGGAAGCGGACCGTCGTGATGAGGAGGGCCGCCGTCAGGTAGGCGGCGGCGCAGCCGGTGGCGAGGCCGGCCAGGCCGGCGCCGTCGACGATCAGGGCGCCGAGCAGGGCGCCGCCCAGGCTCGCCAGGGACTGGGTGGACAGCTCGAACCCGGTGGCCGCCTCGATGTCCGCGTCGTCGACGAGCTCGGGGACGGAGGTGGTCAGGCAGGGGTCGAAGAACGCCTGGCCGGTGGCCAGTGCCAGCGTCGCCGCGTACGCCGCGGCCAGCGGCAGGTCGGCGGCGTACGCCCAGCAGGCCAGGGCGGCGGCCGCGGTGCCGGCGCCGGCCGCGGCCGCGCGCAGCACCGAGCGGTGGGCGTGGCGCGCGATCGTCCGGGCGACCACGGGTGCCAGGGCGACCGCGGGCAGGGTGCTGACGGCCATGAACAGCCCCGAGGCCAGGCCCCGGCCGCCGGAGACGGCGTAGGCGACGAGCCACCAGGAGACGCCGACCTGGAACATGCGCACCGCGGCCTGGGTGAGCACCTGGGCGGCCCAGACGGTGCCGAAGGCGCGGTTGCGCAGGACGAGGGGCGTACGGGACGTCCCGCGCCCCGCGTCCGTGGCGGGGGCGGTCATGCGGTCGGCCTCTCGTCGATGACGCGGACGAGCTTGCCCGAGCGCGGGTTGACGGTCAGGTCGCCGTGGCGCACCCATTCGACGGTGACCGGGTGCACGTGGCCGGCCCGGACGCTGTCGGGGTACAGCGGGCGCACCTCGTCCAGGTGCGTGACGATCGACTTGGCCAGGACCTCCAGGCCGGCCGCGTCGGCGTCGCCGGGGGCGGTCGCCAGGCGCAGCACGAGCCCGTCGCGGCCGTCCCAGCGGCGTACGACGAGCTGGGTGCCGGTGATGCGGCCGGTGGTGTCGGCCTCGGCGACGGCGGCGAAGGTGTCCTCGGAGTACAGGGAGACGGGGCCGACGCGCACGCCTTCCTCGGCCCGGCCGAGGATGCGGAAGGTGCCGGCCTCGGGGTCGGCCCATGCGGCGCGGTCGCCCGCGGGGTAGCGGATGACGGGCATGAGGCGGCGGTAGAGCTGGGTGACGACGACGCGGCCGGGGCGGCCGGCCTCGCGGATGGGCTCGCCGGTCGTCTCGTCGAGGATCTCGACGACGGTGTGCGGGGTGAACGCGCGGTGCAGACGGGGGTCGGGCCCGGGTACGGGACGGCCCAGGAGTCCGGCGTCGACGCTCGCGTAACCCAGGGAGCGCGCTTCGGCGTTGGGGAACGCGGCGCGCAACAGCCTGCGCTGGTCGTCGAAGAGCGCCTCGCCACCGAAGAAGAGCAGCTCGACGCCGGGCAGGGTGCGGCCGGTGGCGACGATGTGCTCGGCCAGGCGGCACAGGGTCGTGGGCGTGCCGGCGACGACGTGGGCCGCGAAGTCCTCGAGTGCGGGGACGGTGGTCTCAAGAGGGGCGGCGCCGCCGATGGGCAGGCGGACGTTGTCGACGGGGGCCTGGGCGAGGGAGTCCAGGATGAACAGGAAGCTGGCGTAGAGCTCGCCGGCGTAGAACAGGTCGGCCACCCGGTGGCCGGGGCGCAGGCCGGCGTCGACGAGGCCCTGGCCGAAGGCGGCGGTGAACTCGCGCCACTCCTCGCGGGTGTAGCAGGAGAACTTGGGGGCGCCGGTGGTGCCGCCGGTCTTGTAGACGACCGCTTCCGACAGCGGGGCGGTCAGGACCCGGTTGTCGTGGAGGGTGTTGGCCGCCCAGAAGGCGCCCTGCTCGACGACGGGCAGGTCCGTGAGCCGGTCGGTGCCGGGCGGCAGGTCGGCGTAGAGCGCCGAGTAAAAGGGAGAGTTATGGCGGGCATAACTGATGAGGTCCGATAGTTGAAGGACGGACATATGGCCTTTGCCTAGGTCATGCGGGCAGGTGAAGGTTCTTTGGGTATTGCGACACAGCAATGCGTGGCGGGTTCTGGCCAGTTGAGCCCGCCACGTGACTGTTGAAAGGTGTTCCGTGAGGTGCGTGGATTGCATCCTCAGCGTCGTGCCGCGGCTACGATTTTGGATCTGACGCGCGGTCGCGCCGGAACGCCTTAGAAGATATCGCATATGGACCACTCCCCTGACCACATGTCAGGTGAAGATGGCCGGAAACCTTGCTTTCCGCCATCAGGAGTGCGTAGGGAGATCCCTCATCGCCCGAGGCCCGCGTCACGTGCCAGCAGGGCGGCCTGCACCCGGTTGTCGCATTCCAGCTTGGCGAGGATGCGACTGACGTACGTCTTCACCGTGGCCTCGCTCATGTGCAGCCGGCGGCCGGCGTCGGCGTTGGACAGGCCCTCGCCGAGCAGGGCGAGCACCTCCAGCTCGCGCTCGCCGAGGACCGCCACGCGTCTGCGGGCTTCCGCGGCACGGGTGTCGGCGGCGCCGGCCTTCCCGGTGGCGAGGGAGTCGACGACGTGCCGGGTGGCTGCCGGGGAGAGGTAGGCGTCACCCGCGGCGGCCGCCCGCACGGCGCCGATGAGCTCGCCGGGCGCCGAGTCCTTCAGCAGGAAGCCGGCGCCGCCCTGCCGCAGCGCCCGCAGCACGTTGTCCCGTTCGCCGAAGGTGGTCAGGATCAGCACCCGGACGCCGGGGGCGCTGCGGCCGAGCTCGGCCAGGGCGGCCAGCCCGTCCAGCCGCGGCATCTGGATGTCGAGGAGCGCCACGTCCACACGGTGGCACCGGGCCTGCTCGACGGCCTCGCGCCCGTCCGCCGCCTCCGCCACGACCTCGATGTCGTCGGCCGAGGTGAGGATCATCCGGATTCCGGCCCGGATGAGCGGCTCGTCGTCGGCAATGAGGACGCGGATCAACTGGGTTCAACTCCTGGTGCCGGGCGCGGGGCTGCTGCCCGCCGGCTCTCGCTAGCTCTTGACGTGGAACTCACGCTTCTCGGACAGCTTCCCGTCCGTGAAGCAGAACCGGTACACGGTATCGGTGTCCAGGCCGCGCGAGGTGTCGGTGGACAGCAGCACCAGGCAGCTGGCCCCCGCCGGCTCGGCCGGTATCTTGCCGCGCACGTCGGAAGTGATGATCGATCTGCCGGAGGGCAGCTTCTGCCGCACCTGCTGCTCGGAGTCCCCGATGCGGACGGACTCGTAGACGCTGGGCTCGATCATTCCCTTGTCGAGCTCGTCCACGAGCTGGACGACCCCGAAGAGGGCCAGGATCCCCAGCCCCAGCATGATCAGCAGGCCCGCTGCACAGCCGATCGCACAGCCGCTGCTCTTCTTGGTGCCCATGATGTCCTTGAACTCCTCGCGGGGGTCGAGCGGGTCGATGACCGCTCCACCCTCGCCCGGAGCCCAGGGCCCGGTCTGCCGCCGAAAGTCGTCCGTCGCGTCGGCGATCGTCGCCTCCCCCAGGGCCGCCCGCTGGGCGGCACCGGCCTCTCTGCCCTCCGCGGAGTCGTACGGGATCACGGCCGCGAGCCGGAAGCCGCCGCCCTCGGCGGGGCCGGTGAAGACCATCCCGCCGATCAGCCGGGCCCGCTCGCGCAACCCGGTCAGCCCCTGCCCGCCGCTCACCGGCTCGGGGTGGCTCCGGCCGGCCTCGGCGACCCGCCGCCCCAGGGGCACAGTCCCGTTGGCGACCTCGACCAGCAGGGAGTCCGGCTCGTAGTGCAGCCCGACCGTGATCGGCGCCCCCGGCGCGTGCTTGGCGGCGTTGGTCAGGCCCTCCTGGACCACCCGGTAACCGGCGTGGTCGGCGGCGGGCGCCAGCGGCCGCTCCTCCCCCGTACTCTCCAGGGACACCCGCATCCCGGCCGCCGTCGCGGCGTCGACCAGCGCGGGAATGCCGGTGACGCCGCGGGAGCCGGAGTGCTCGTCCTGCGGGGTGCCGTCCCGCAGGATGCCCACGACCTCCCGCAGCTCGTGCATCGCCGCCACCGAGGCCTGGCGCAGCACGCCGACCGCCTCGCGCTGCTGCCCGGTCAGCGTCCGGTCCACCTCCAGCGCGCCGGTCTGCACGGCGATGAGGGCCAGCTGGTGGCCCAGGCTGTCGTGCATGTCCTGGGCGATGCGCTGCCGCTCGCGCATCCTGGCCTGCCCCGCGATCATCTGGCGCTCGCGCAGCAGCTGGGCGTTGCGCTGCTGCAGCGTCTGCAGCAGCGTCCGGCGCTGGGTCCAGTAGCGGCTGGCCAGGCCGGGGACGACGGTGAGCACCAGGAAGAACAGGGTGTTCAGCACCACGATGAACGTGGACGACTGGTGCCCCGCCCACGCGGCCAGCCCCACGAACAGCACCAGGGAGGCGGCGAAGGCCAGCAGCGCCCGCAGCACCCCGGCGATCCGGCGCCCGGCGGACCAGCCGGCCACCGCGAGCACCAGCACCGCCCCGCTGTCGGCGAGCCCGGCCAGGACGGCCGCGGCGATCAGCGCCGTCGCGGGCAGCGCGCGCCGCACCAGCAGCAGCACCACGACGCCGAGGGTCGCCGCGACGGCCCTCGGCCAGCCGTGGTCCTCCACCAGCTCCGACCAGACGGTCAGCAGTGCCAGGACGACGGCCAGCAGGCTCTCGCCGACGACCCGGCGCCGCGACCACTCCCGCCGGTCGGTCAGGCGCCGCCTCAGATCACGTGCCCACGATGTCGCATCCACCCCCGCACCTTAGGCAGACCCGCCCGTCCGGCACATTCACCGAAGGTCGCGATGTGGTCCGACGAAAGTAGATCCGGCCTGGCCGGCGGACGCGGGCCCCGCCTCACATCCTGGGGTGCGCGGCCACATGGGTGACCTCTTCGATGTCGTGCCCGGCCTTCTGCAGCAGTTCCCGGGACAGTTCGTTCAGCGCCCGGGCCGCGGCGACCTCCTCGCCGACCCGCTCCTGCTCGGGGTCGTCCGGGTGCCGGGTGGCATGGGCCCGCGCCCTGAGCTCCGTACCGTCCGGGAGCCTGAGCAGCACCGCCGCGTGGGTCCGCTTCTCGATCTCCTCGAACTCCACCTCGACGTGCCAGCCAACGATCGTCTTCATGAGTGCACCTCCTCCGGCAGTACCTCTCCAGCGTGCACCCGTGGGGCGGAATGCGACACCGGTGGCGTCAGAGGCAGGCTCCTAGGCCGCCGCCGTCCCGAACTCGCGGACCGCCCCGTCGACGATCGCCTGCAGCCGCGCGTGGTGCGCGCCGCGCCAGTAGACCCGCCCGCAGGCGACGCACTGGGCGAAGACGTCGTACGTGCGGCGCGTCCCGTGCTCGAGGTGTTCGCGCACCGCGTCCTTGTCGGCGTCCTGCAGCGGACCGTTGCAGGCCGTGCAGCGCGTCCAGGGCGCCAGCGGCGGGCCGAAGCGGCCCAGGACGTCCCTGAGCTGGTCGTCGGGCCGGTCGCTGTAGACGTAGCCGCCCGCCCAGATCTCGCGCCGGCGCAGCAGGCCGCGGTCCCGCGAGAGCAGCACGCGCCGCTCCGCGGCGGAGAGCGCCGCAAGGGCCGGGTCGCCGATGTCCTCGCTCTCGTACGCCGCGTCGACGCCCAGCAGCCGCAACCGCCGCGCGAGCGTGCCCAGGTGGACGTCCAACAGGAAGCGCAGCGGTGCCCCCGGCACCTCCTGGGGCCGCTCGACCGCTTCCACCTCCACGTGTTCGCCGGCCGCCGGCACGTGGGAGACGGGGACCGGGCGGCCGTCGACGAGCAGCCGGCCGACCTCGGTGAGCGGGACGCCCAGGGACTCCACGACGTGCCCCAGGGTGGAGACGCCGTCGGTGACGAAGGGCGCCCGGGGCCGGCGTCGCTCGGCGGCGACGAAGAGCTGCAGGCCGGGGGCGAAAGTCAGGTGGATCTGCGGACCGTTCACGCCCCACAGCATGCCACTCGCACCGCCGGGAACGCCCCCGGGTTTTGCGCGGGCCGCTTGCAGCCGTGACGGGCCCGGCCCCCGCCCGCGGCGCAGGGGGCCGGGCCCGCGGGATCAGGGCAACTGGGCGCCGACCGCCTGGAGGGCGGCGGGCACGGGCTGGAAGAACGTCTCGCCGCCGGAGGAGCAGTCGCCGCTGCCGCCGGAGGTCAGGCCGAGCGCGGTGTCGCCGTCGAACAGGGCGCCGCCGCTGTCGCCGGGCTCGGCGCACACGGTCGTGCCGATCAGCCCGTCGACCTGGCCCTCCTCGTAGTTGACGGTGACGTCGAGGCCGGTGACCTGGCCGTCGTGGACCTGCGTGGTGCTGCCGCTGCGCCGGACCTGCTCGCCGACCGTGGCCTCGCCGGCGCTGCTGATGGACTGGCTGCCGCCGTCGTACATGTCGACCGCGCTCGGGTGGGAGACACTGCCGGAGGTGTAGCGCACGAGGGCGTAGTCGTGGCCGGGGAAGGACGAGGTCTCGGTCGAGCCGACCACGGAACCCCCGTAGGAAGGGGACCAGGAGGCCGAGGCGTTGCCGCAGTGCCCGGCCGTCAGGAAGTACGGCTCGCCGGACTTGGTGACGTTGAAGCCGAGGGAACAGCGCACGCCGCTGCCCCATATCGCGTCGCCGCCCGCGAGGAGGGGCCGGATCCTGCCGGTCGTGTGCCGCAGGGCCGCGCGGTCGCCGAGGTCGGCGACGGCCTTCTGCACGCGCGCCAGCCGGTCGCCGGTGACGGTGCTGTCGACGGTGACGACGACCTTGTTGCTCCTGGGGTCGGCGGACCAGGCGGTGCCGGGAACGGCCGCGCGGTGGCTCAGGAGCACTCTGGCGGCGGCCAGTTCGGCGGAGGAGTGCGTGACCGTCCGCGGCTGCGCCCCGGCGGCCCTGACCTGCTGGGCGGTGGTGGCGTCGAGGACGTTGACGACGAGGGTGCGGCTCCGGGCGTCGTAGTACGAACCGGCGGTGCCGGCGGCGAATTCGGTACCGAGGCGCTGGGCGAGCCCGGTCGCGCGGGCGGCGGTCAGCGCCTGCGGGCCGGGCGCGGCCGCCTGGGCCTGCTGGAGGGTGAGGGATGCCGTGGCCAGGGCCACGGTGGCGGCGACCGCGAGGGTCGTGCGCCGGGCGGGCATGCGTGAGGGAGTCAACTCGTCGACCTCCTGTGAGGGGGGTGTGCCCGGCGGGAGGCGCCGGGCCCGGAGGGTCTGGCCGGCATGACGGCAACCGCACGTCGCGTTCATGCCAAGCGAGTCGCGAACGAGTGTCCGCCCGGGCACGGATGGTGCACAAGAAGACATCCGGCCGCACACGTTCCCTCAGAACCGCACACCGTCCTCTCCCGACAGCGGGCGATGACCGGACGTTCGCGCGGGCGACTGTCCGGTAATCGCCCCCCGCTCCCCTCCGTCTCAGGAGGAGCAGCTGCTTCCACCACCGCAGCTCGAACAGCTGCTGGACGACGAGCAGGACGACGAACAGCTCGAACCACCGGAGTCCGAGGAGCTGCCGGAGTCCGAGGAGCCCCCTGAGTCACCACCGCCGCAGAAGGTGCCCCCGTCGCACGAGGCACCCACCACGGCCAGCGACGACGAGGACGAGGAGGACGAGGAAGACGAAGAGGAGGACGAGCTGCCCGAGCGGCGCCGGTTCCTCCCTCGCTGCGCCGCCTGCTCGAACGCCTTGCGCAAGTCCTTGCCGGGCAGCACGCCCGTACCGTGCACGGCGACGATCCCGGCCTCTCCGGCCGGGTGGGTCTCCGCGTTCTTCCTGCTCCACGGGTCGTCGGTCCCGATGCTGCGGGCCAGGGCCGCACCCGCGTCCGTGTACGGGATCCCGGCGGGCGGCCGGCAGTGGTGCCGGATCACCAGGGCCGGCACGGCCGCCAGCAGCGGCACGAGCGCCCAGGCCCACAGGTCGCCCTGGACGAGGACGGCAAGGGCGAGCGCCGTACCGGCGATCAGCCCGGCGAGCTGGACCTTGACGGCCCGGGGCCACCGGCGCCGCAGCTGCGGGGGCAGCAGGAGGCCCAGCTTGACCAGGGTGGTGTCGAGGGGGGCCATGGCGTCGTCCTGGCGCAGCTTCGTGCGCAGGGTGCGCAGGGTGTTGCTCCAGTCGGAGCCGCAGTGCTTGAGCAGGGCCCGTTCCACGGCGTTGTGCGCGACGGGCTCGACCACCTGTACCCGGCCGCCGCTGACGGTGAGGCGCCCGTCGGCGTGCATGGCGGTCACGGCGGTGTCCGCGACGCGGCCGGCGCCGCCCCGCAGGTAGGCGACGACGGCCAGGTCCAGGTCCTCGGGCCGGACCGACCAGGACGAGCCCCGGGCCTGGCGGCGCAGGGGCATCAGCCGGGCGGTCGGTATGAGGATGCACAGCAGCGCGGCACACAGTGCCGCCACGACGACGAGGGTCATGGGTCGGATGCCTTTCGATCGGCAGGTGATCGGCGCGTCAGTGCGCGGTGTGCCGGCGGCGCAGGGCCGCGGCGAGGCGGTGCAGCGGCCCCCGGGGCGGCTGCGCGGGGGTGTGGTGCCCGTCGGCCCACGCGGCCAGCCGTCGTCGGCGCTCCGGATCGGGGACGGCGCCTCGCAGCAGCAGGTGGTGGGCGAAGTTCAGCGCGTCCTTGCGGTAGCCGCCGGTCATGGGGCGGTTGCGGGCGTAGGCGAGGAACAGGTCGCGGAAGCCGGCGCCCAGGATCCCGGGCAGTTCGGGGGCCACCTTGCCGACGACGGAGACGCGTTTGGCCAGCAGGGCACGGCGCTGGGCGGTCAGCCGCCGCTCGTCGAAGCCGTCGGGCGGCGGGCCGCCGGCGACGAGGGCGGACAGCAGGGCGTGCTGGGCGTCGGCGAGCCGCCGGCGGGCGGCCTCGGTGCCCGCCGCGTGCTCAGGCGCGGACACGGGCACCCGCCACGACAGCGCGGACGGCGTCGAGTTCCGCGGCCAGTTCGGCTTCTCCGGGGAAGAGGTCGTCGCGTTCGAGGAGGACCCCGGGCGGCGCGATGCGGTCGCAGAGCTCGGCGAGCACGGCGAGGACGGGTTCGCCGACGGGGTGGGCGTGGCTGTCGTGCCACAGGCCGTCGCGCTCGAACCCGCCGGCCACGTGCACGTAGGCAATGGCCTCCAGGGGCAGGCCGTCGAGGACGGCGGCCGGGTCCTCGCCGCGGTTGACGTGGTTGGTGTGGAGGTTGGCGACGTCGACGAGGAGCCGTACGCCGGTGCGCTCGACGAGCTCGGTGAGGAACTGCGCCTCGGTGAGCTCCTCGCCGGGCCAGGCGAGGAAGGCCGCGATGTTCTCCAGGGCGAGCGGGACGGGCAGGACCGCCTGGGCGGCGCGCACGTTGGCGCACAGGACGTCGAGGGCGTCGCGGGTGCGGGGCACGGGCAGCAGGTGCCCGGCCTCCATGGCGGGCCGGCCGCTGTGGCCGCCGCCGGCCCGGACGAAGGCGATGTGCTCGCTGACCAGGGGTGCCTGCAGCGCCTCGGCCAGCTCGGCGAGGGCGACGAGGCGGCCGAGGTCGGGCCGCTCGGCGCCGCCGAGGCCGAGGCCGACGCCGTGCGGGACGACGGGCGTGCCGCGCTCGCGCAGGCGGCGGAGCTCCTCGGGCAGGTGGCCGGGGCAGATGTTCTCCGCCACGACCTCGACCCAGTCCAGGCCGGGCAGCCGTTCGACGGCTCCGGCGATCTCCGGCCGCCAGCCGATGCCCGTGCCCAGAACGGCGTGCGGTGCCGCGTTCCGCGCCGCCTCGCGTCGGCGGGTCGCGCTCCGTGTCGCGTTCCGTGTCGCGTGCTGTGTGGCGTTCATCGCCGTACACCCCCGTACCTTCCCCCGTGGTGCCCTGGGCACCGTGTTGCGAGGGTGATTCCCTGCGTGGACCTCGTAAACCCTTGATCCACGAGGAAAAAACCGGGCGGAGTGTGATCTTGGCAATGGGTGCCGCCCGGCCCGGAGCGGGCCGGGCGGCGCGGGGCTCAGGCCGCGGCCGCGGAGGTCTCCTCCAGCAGTGCGGCGTGGTGGCGCCGGGCCACATCCGGGTGGGCACGCAGCCAGCCCTTGATCTCGTTGCGGCCGTACTCGGCGAACAGCGGGTTGGCCGTGTCCTGCGTGACGCCCGGGGCCCGGTCGGCGTGGGCGAAGGGCAGCGGCGCGATGCGGGCGTCGAGCCGGGGGTTGAAGAAGAAGGGCACGGAGAACCGCTCGCGGCTGCCGGCCGGGCTGATCACCCGGTGGTTGGTGGCCTTGAGGTAGCCGTTGGTCGCGACCTCCAGCAGTTCGCCGAGGTTGATCACGAAGGCGCCGGGCAGCGGGGGCACGTCGATGGGCGTGCCGTCGCCGCGGTCGACCTGCAGGCCGCCGACCTGGTCCTGCAGCAGCAGGGTCAGGAAGCCGTAGTCCTTGTGCCAGCCCACGCCCTGGCCCGCGCCGTCGGGGGCGGTGCCGGGGTAGCGCACGAGCTTGAGGTGCAGGTGGGGGCGGTCGGCGAAGGCGTCGTCGTAGAAGTCCTCCGGCGCGCCGATCGAGGCCAGCAGTTCGTGCAGCAGGCGCCGGGCGACGTCGCCGAGCCGCTCGACCCAGGCCAGGGCGGTGGTGCGCAGCTCGGGGAGGGCGGCGGGCCACTGGTTGGGACCGTCCAGCCACCAGTAGCCGGGCTCGCCGGGGCCGGGGACGTGCGGCTCGCGCTCGGCGCCGATGTCGAGCTGGTCGCGCCAGTCCTGGCTGCCGCCCGTGCGCTCGTCGCCGATGCGCGTGTAGCCGCGGAAGTGGGGGGAGTTGAGGTTGCTGATGGCGAGCCGCTCGGCTTCGGGCAGGGCGAAGAACGCCCGCATGACGCGCATCAGCTCCGCGGTCTCCTCGGGGGTGATGCCGTGGCCGGTGAGCTGGAAGAAGCCCACGTCGCGCGCGGCGGCGTGCAGGGCCTCGCGGAAGCGGGCCCGGGCGTCGGGGCCGGCGGAGGCGGCGGAGAGGTCGAGGACGGGAAGCTCATTGATCATGGAAGGTCCACTGCGTGAGAGCCCGGTCACGCCCGGCGGGTGGCCGGACGGCCCGCCGGACAGCCGCAGGGTGTGCGGACGGAGCGGGGCCGGGGAGGGGTGGAAAGCAGGAGGGGACGTCCAGGCGCGACAAGAGATCGCCCGGAGGGAACACGCGGCCGCGGGTCCCGGGTACGGGACGGGCTCAGGCGTGAGGTGTCAGCCGCAGCGGCGACAGGACGTGCTCGTGACGCGGGCGAAGTCCACGTGGCGGCGCTTGACGAGCATGTTCATAACGCCAGCTTATACGTTCCCAAAGGAAGGGCCAGAGGCCGGCGGCGTGGCACGCGTCACACGCCGTTCACAAAACCGCCACGGTTCGCCCTGCGCCCGTTCGCCTCCACCCCTGCGCCCTTCGCCGTTCGCCCGTTCACCTTCGGTGCTTGTCGACCAGCAGCGTCCGCTCATAGTGCCGCATCTCCTCGATGTCCCGCGCGTACGGGCCGACGTGGGCGAAGAACGGCGGGAAGTGGGGGCCGTGGCGGAATCCGTGTTCGTGGTCCTCGACGGAGGACCACTCGATGCGCAGGACGTAGCGCTCCGGTTCCTCGACCCCGCGCGAGAGTTCGTACCCCAGGCACTGGGGAGCGGCGTACAGGTGCGGGGCCGCCGCGGCGTAGGCCTTCTCGAAGGCGGCGCGGCGCTCGGGGTCCGCGATGCGGTAACGGATGTATTCGACGGTCACGTCACGCCCTTCTGCAGCGAACCCCGGCGGGTTCGGCGGTGCTCGGCGGAACCTGTGAAGGCCCGCCCGGACTCGGCGCGTGGGGGCGCTGTCCGGGCGGGCCGGGCGGTCGGCGAACCCGCCGCGCCGCGCACGCTACCAGCCGGACCGGGGGGAAATCGCAAGGCCCGGGGCCACAAAGGAGTTGACCTGTGTTCCTGCCCTTCTTCCGGCAATTCCGCACTGGAGCGAATGAGTGAAACTCCGGAACTTCTCAATTCGCCCGCAGTTACTCAGTTCGCTTCCCGGTGGGAATCATCGATCGATCGAAAGGCAAGTGACGTGCTCAACAAGGTGCTCGCCACGGCAGCGGTAACGGCATCCGTCGTGGGTGCCGTCGCCTCTCCAGCGATGGCCATCGACAACGACCAGGATGTGGCCAACGCCAACGGTGCGAAGACCGGCTACGGCAACACCCGGACCGGGGGTCACGAAAGCCCGCAGATGAGCCTGATCCAGGGCTCGCTCAACAAGCTCTGCCTGGGCATCGGCAAGGTCGGCATCCAGTCGGTCCTCGCCCTGATCAACATCGGCGTCCAGGACGTTCCGATCCTCACGTCCCAGCAGCAGCAGCAGTGCACGGACAACTCGACCATCAACGACGGCGACGACCCGCTGTCGCACCTGGTCGACGAGATCCCGATCATTTCGGGCAACGGTTCGGGCAACGAAGGCGAGGGGCACTGACGATCGTCTCAGTGCCATGAATTCCCCCCGCTCCGGGTGTACGGGCCCCGGGGCGGGGGGATTCTTGTATGTCCGGACGGGCGGCACCGCGCCGGGGCGGCCCGGCCGGATTCCCGGCTCGAACGCAATTCCGCAGGGCCGGCCGTCCGCCGCCCCTCGATCAGGGAGGCCTCGCACTCGTGCTCGTAGCATCCGCCCCCACACTGGCCGTCAACGTCCTGGACGCGTCCTCGGTGCTGACGGCCTTCGGCACGCTCGGCATCGCCGTCGTGCTGTTCGCGGAGACCGGTCTGCTCATCGGCTTCCTGCTGCCCGGCGACTCGTTGCTGTTCACCGCGGGGCTGCTGTGCCGCTCCGGAACCCACTCCGGTCCGCACCTGGACCTGCTGCCCGTACTGGCCGCCGCCGTGGCCGGCGCCCTGCTGGGCGCGCAGTGCGGGTACGTCCTGGGGGCGCGCGGCGGTCGCGCCCTGCTGGCGCGCTCGCGCAACCGACGGCTGCTGGAAGGCGCCGCCCGCGCCGAGGAGTTGCTCGGCCGCTACGGGCACGCGCGGGCGATCGTCCTGGCCCGCTTCGTGCCGGTGGTGCGCACGGTGCTGAATCCGCTCGTGGGGGCGCTCGGGGTCCCGGCGCGCGTCTTCGCGCTGTGGCAGGTGACCGGGGGGCTGGTGTGGACGGTGGGGCTGACGCTGGCGGGGTACGCCCTGGGGTCGGCCGTACCCGACGTCGACCACTATCTGCTGCCGCTGGTGGGCCTGGTGGTGGCGGTGTCGCTGCTGCCGGTGGCCCTTGAGGTGCTGCGCGGCAGGCGCCGGGCGGCCGCCGGACGGTCCGGCGGGGCCGTGGCGCGCCCGCCCCACACCGATCAGACTCCCGAGGTTCCCTCGGACCCCGAGGGGGCCCGTTGACGGCGCTCACGGGCCCCGGGCCGCGGCCCGCACCCTCCGCCGGGTTCGACGGCTCGGGCATCGACGGCGGCCTCTACACGGACATCACGCACGACGCCCAGCACGCGCCGTGGCTGCTGAACGACACGGTCTGCACCTGGTCGGCGTTCGGTCTGGCGCTGTTCGCCGCGCTGATGCTCGTCGCCTGGTGGCGGGCCCGGCGCTCGGACTCGCCGATGATGGCCCGGGCGCTGGCCGTCCCGCTGGTCGTGGTGGCGGTCTACGGCGTGGACCTGCTGCTCAAGGCGGTGGTGCGCGAGGAACGGCCCTGCCGCTCGATCCCCGGCAGCTTCACGCTCGCGGCGTGCCCGCCGCGGGACGACTGGTCCTTCCCGAGCAACCACGCGGTGGTCGCCTTCGCGGCGGCCGGTGCGCTGTGGCTCGTCGACCGCAGAGTGGGCGCGGTGGCCGTGCTGGCGGCGGTCGCGATGGCCGCCTCCCGCGTGTGGATCGGCGTGCACTACCCCCACGACGTCGCCGCCGGCGCCCTGGTGGGGATCGCCCTCGCCGTCCCCCTCACGGTGTTCGCGACGCACGGGGCGCGCTGGGTCGAACGGGCGCGCAAGGGCCGGCTGCGTCCGTTGCTGGTGGCCCCGGCCTGACCAGCAGGTGACGCACCGACCCGAACCAGGGAGCAATCCCCGGTTACCGCCTGGCCCCGCGCGGCCTGCGGGCCCTGCCCGTGCGGTACTGACGGCACCGGCCCAGAGGGCAGAGCAGCGCATGCCGGCCGCGTGGGATGCCCGCGACGGCCGCACCGATGGGCTACTTTGCGCGATGTGACGCCCTATAGGCCGACGGTATCCAGACGGGCCCTGATGACCACCGGAACCGCCGCCGCGTGGGGAGCGGCGGCCCGCGCCCCGGCCGGTGCGGCCCCGCGCCGCGCCGGCCGGGTGCGCACCGGGTTCGAGCGGCTGGCCGCCGACGGCTACCGGCTGCTCGCCGGGCAGCGGGTCGGCGTCATCACCAACCAGAGCGGCATCACCTGGGACGCGCGCGGCATCGTCGACGTCATGCACGCCGACCGCAGGGTACGTACGGTCGCCGTCCTCGGCGGCGAGCACGGCTACCGGGGCACGCCGCAGGCCGGCCTGTCCGAGGGCGACTCCAGGGACGCGGCGACGGGGCTTCCGGTGTACGACACCTACCGCAAGAGCGGGCAGCTCCTGGTCGAGCTGTTCGAGCGGGCCGGGGTGGACACCCTCGTCTACGACAGCCAGGACTGCGGCGCCCGCTACTACACGTGCATCTGGACGCTCTACGACTGCCTGGTCGCGGCCGCCGCGGCCGGCAAGCGCTTCGTCGTCCTGGACCGGCCCAACCCGGTTTCGGGCCGGCACGCCCTCGGGCCCGTCCTCGACCCCCGGTGGGCCACCTTCGTCGGCCGGGCGCCCATCGCCCAGGCGCACGGCATGACCGTCGGCGAGCTCGCACTGCTGTACAACGGCGAATTCGTACCCGCCGTCGCCGGCCGCAGGGCGGAGCTGACCGTCGTGGAGATGACCGGCTGGCGGCGCACGGACTTCTTCGACGCCACCGGGCTGCCGTGGGTGCCGCCCAGCCCCAACATGGCCACCCCGGACACCGCCCTCGTCTACTGCGGCGCCGGCTTGTTCGAGGGCACCACCATGTCCGAGGGGCGCGGTACGGTGCGGCCGTTCGAAATGCTGGGCGCTGAGGGACTGGACGGGCGCTGGGCCAGGGCCGCGCGCGCCGCCCGCCTGCCCGGCGTGCACTTCCGCGAGGCGTACTTCGTCCCCACCTTCGGCCCGTTCCAGGGCAGGACGATGGGCGGCGTGCACCTGCACGTCCACGACCGCGCCGCCTACGACCCCCTGCGCACGGCCGTGGCCCTGCTGGTGACCGCCAAGCGCACGTGGCGCGGGTTCGCCTGGCGCCCGGACCACTTCATCGACAAGCTCTCGGGGTCCGCACGGCTGCGCACCATGATCGACGCGGGTGCGGACACGGACGAGGTCGTCGGCGCCTGGCGCACGGAACTCGCGGCGTTCGAGGCCGTACGGGCGAAGTACCTGCGCTATGCGTGAGCGCCGCACCCGGCAGCCGGCGGATCAGCAGGGCAGCGGGTGGGGGACGTTCTCCGTGACGGGGCCGGTGTTGCGGCACAGCTGGTACCCCTGGGCGTGCAGGTCGGCGATGATGTCGTTGAGCGCCGCGGGGAAGTTGCTGAACAGGTGCCCGAGGATCACGCCGTTGTGCTTCTCCTCCTGCGAGGCGTCGCGCACGCTCGCCCGGACGGCCTCGGCGCTGCGCAGTCCGCCCGGGCCGTCGCCCTTCTCCCAGTCGTGCGTGTCGATGGTCCAGTTGCAGATGCGATAGCCCAGATCCGCGGCCACGTCGCGCTCGCGTTCGCCGGCGTCGCCGTACGGGGGCCGCAGCAGGTTCCCGCCCACGCCACTGCGGATCTCGTCGTGCAGCTCCTGGTCGTCGAGGGCCGTGAGCTGCTTGTGGGTGAAGGAGTGGTTGCCCACCCAGTGCCCCTGCTGCCGCAGGGTGGCGGTGATATTGGGGTACTGCGCGGCGAACTTGCCGATGAGGAAGAACGCCGCCCGGACGCCCTGGGCCTGCAGCTGGGCGCCGATGCGCACCGAGCGCTCCGGGTCGCTGTAGGCCCAGTCGTCCAGGGACAGCAGCAGGCGCCCGGAGGTGTTGCCGCACCGCTCGCGGTCGTAGCCGCCCTCGGCCTCCGGCTGCGCCGGGGCCCGGCCGGGGCGGCCGCCGTCGCCGTCGTGCGGCACCCCGTCCCCGCCCTCGCCGCCGGCGCGGCCCGGCGCCTTGCCGGCCGGCGCTCCCGCCCGCAGGGCCGCGTTGGCACCCCGGCATTCGACGGGCAGGCGTGCCGGGCGCCCGTCGGCGCCGCGGCCGGGCGCGCAGTCCAGGGGGTCGTCCTCCATCCGGGTCACCGCGAACGCGGAGCAGGTCACCAGCGCGGAGAGCACCGCCACGGTCTTCAGCGGAATCCGCCGGCGCCGCCGGTGGCGCCCCCGGCCACGCCGGAAGACCTCTGCGTATCCGGACATGCACGACTCCTCACGGGTGACGGACCGCCGGCACGGCACGGTCCCTCACCTCACCCCGGCACGACACCGGTTCGATGATCTTGACACCAACCCTCGGGGCAGCTGCGCACTCGCGCAACCGCGGACACCGGGGCGCGTCGCCCGGCCGGGTGGCACCGCGCACGGCCGCCGCGGTGGTCACGGCGCGCCGGGGCGC
The DNA here is from genome assembly GCF_039532865.1 of Streptomyces luteosporeus. Lineage (NCBI taxonomy): Bacteria > Bacillati > Actinomycetota > Actinomycetes > Kitasatosporales > Streptomycetaceae > Streptomyces > Streptomyces luteosporeus. The sequence continues at coordinate 78,443 of NZ_BAAASL010000025.1, read as the reverse complement.
GCCGGGGCCGTAGGCCAAGCGGCCGTCGGACGAAGAGGTGACGCCACGGCGCCCCGTAGGGGCGCGGGGCAGTGTTGATCTGCGGCTCCGCCGCGCGGCACCCGGCCCTCGCCGGTCGCGTATCGACTGCGGGCCGTCTGTGGCGATCGCGCAGTTCCCCGCGCCCCTGCGGGGCGCCGTAGTGCCGCACGTCGGCGGGCCCGGCGCGGTACGTCGTCCCGGTGCGCTCAGGCCGGTGTCAGCCAGCGGGTGTCGAGCGTGCCTTCGGCGCTGATCGCGGTGGGGCCGGTCAGCCGTGCGGGGGCGCCGGCGGCGAGGGTGACGGTGAGGGCTCCGGCGGGGTTCTCCACGACGGTGGTGTCCCAGCCGCCGGCGGCGTGCTGGACGGCGGCGGCCGCAGCGCAGGCGACGGTGCCGCCGGTGCGTACTTCGCCGGTGCCGGGCCGGTAGGCGCGCACGCGCAGGCTGCCGCGGGGCAGCACGTTGACGAAGACGAGGTCGGGGGCGGGGCGGATGACGCCTGCGGTGCGGGGGAAGGCGGCGGAGTCCGTCCGGGGTTCCTTCGTCAGGTCGAGGTAGGAGACGGGGGTGTCGACGACGCTGACGAGGTGCAGGCTGCCGAGCGAGACCGTCGTGGCCGGGTGGGTGCGGTCCTCGGCGGTCACCGACGCGGTGCCCAGCACGCGGGGGCGGGGCAGTTCGACGGTGGCGCGGCCCTTGTCGTCGACGGTGGCGCGCTGGTCGCCGACGGGGGTGGCGAAGCGCACCGGGCCCGCGGGGGCGAGGCCGGCCTCGGCGAGGTAGCGGGCGGCGAAGCCGGCGCCGGGTCCGCACAGGAGGGTGTGCGAGCCGTCGGGCTCGCGGCAGTCCAGGAACCAGGCGGTGCGCGGCCTGCGGTGGGAGCCGCCGCCCGCGCTCTCCACCAGCCGCACCAGCCCGTCGCCGCCCAGCCCGGCGTGCGGGTCGCACACGCGGCGCACGGCGTCCTCGGACAGCGGGATCCGGTCGCCGGGGTCGAGCAGGAGGAGGAAGCCGTCGCCGCAGCAGTGGCCCTTGACGTAGCGCGGCCCGGGCCGGGCGGTGCGTTGCCGTTCCATCGACCACCTTCCGGGTGCAGGACGCCGCGGCGGGCCCGCGGCGCCCTGGGGCGCATCGTGGTCCGGGGTGGGCGGGGGCCGCAACGCCTTCGCCGGGCTTCTGTCGGCCAACTGCCGGTCGGCTTCCGGTTCGTGGGGCGGGTGGTGTGCGCACGTCCGCCGGGCGCATGGCGCCGCGTGCTCCGGCGCCGGGTTCGCGCCGTCTCACCGTATTGCCTGCATTGCGGGTGGTAGGAGGCATCTTGACCGTGTCGGTGGGCACCTTACGCTGGAAGGGGCCGGTCGCGGGGGAGGCTGCCGGCACGAGGGGGAATGGGTGGGGTGGACGGTTCCCAGGAGGTCGCCTTCGGTGCGCTGCTGCGCCGCTGCCGGCTCTCGGCGGGGATGACGCAGGAGGAGCTCGCCCGCGCCTCGACGCTGAGCGTGCGGGCCATCAGCGATCTGGAGCGCGGCCGTACGGCGAGCCCCCAGCGCAAGTCGGTCGAGCTCCTGACGAGTGCTCTGACGCAGCGTCAGCAGGTGGCGGGCGGGCGGGACGGCGCCCGGCGGCTGCTGGAGGCGGCCGTCATGGCCCGCCTCTCCCCCGGGCCCGGTCCTGAGCGGCCGGTGCGGCCGCGGCCCCTGTCCCCGGACGACGGCATTCCGCGCGAGTTGCCGCCCGACGTCGCGGACTTCACGGGCCGCACGGCCGAACTGCGCGAAGTGCGCGCGGCCTTGTGCCCGCCGCTGGGGCCGCCGCAGCGGCTGGTGCTGATCACCGGGCATCCGGGGGCGGGCAGGACCGCGCTGGCGGTCCACGCCGCCCACCGCTGCCGCGGCGCCTTCCCCGACGGGCAGGTCCACGTCGACCTGGCGCCCGCCGGCCGCCCGGCGCCGCGCCCCGACGAGGTCGTCCGCCGGGTCCTGCGGTCCCTGGGCGCCCCGGCGGGGGCGTACGACTCGCCGGAGGAGGCGAGCGCGCGCCTGCGCGCCGTCCTCGCGCGCCGGCGCGTGCTCATCGTCCTCGACGACGCCGTCGGCGAGGGCCAGATCCGCTGCGTGTGTCCGGCGCTCGGCGGTTCGGCCGTGCTCGCCACCGGCCGGCGGCGGCTCGCGGCGCTGCCGGGCGCCCGGCACGTCGAGGTGGGCGCCTTCACGGCCGGCGAGGCGCTCGCCTTCCTCGCCCGGACGGTAGGGGCGGAGCGGGTGGGCCGGGCGCCGTGGGAGGCCGCGCGGGTGGCCGAGCTGTGCGGCCGGCTGCCGCTGGCGCTGCGGGTGGCCGGTTGCCGGCTGCGGGCCCGGCCGCACTGGACGCTGGGCACGCTCGCGCAGGAGGTGCTGGGCGAGCCGCGGACCAGGCTGCGCGAACTGAGCGCGGGGGACCTGTCGGTGCGGGCGTCCGTGGCGGCGGCCTTCGCCCTGCTCGACGACCGGGCCCGGTGGGCCCTGCTCCGGCTGGCCGCGGACGGCGGGGACGTCTTCGGCCTGGAGGGGGCGGCCGCGCTGCTGGGCTGCGGGGCGCCCCGGGTGCACCGGATCCTCGGCGACCTGCTGGACTGTCACCTGCTGGAGGTGACGGAGACGGAGAGCGGGACGCGGTACCGCATTCCTGCGCTGGTGCGGCTGTTCGCGCTGGAGGGTCAGCGGGTGGTGTAGCCGCCGTTGACGAACAGCGTCTGGCCGTTGAGCCACCAGCCGTCGGTCAGCAGGAACTTCACGTACGGCACGATGTCCTCGATCTTGGTCAGTTCGCCGTTCATGGACGAGGACTTGTGGTACGCGATGGAGTCGTCGGTCTCGGCCGGGTAGAAGAACGAGGTGTCCATGGGGCCGGGGGCGATGTTGTTCACCGAGATGTTCCGGCCGAACAACTCCTTCGACAGCGCCCGGGTGAAGTGCTCGACCGGCGCCTTGCTGCCGGCGTAGACCGAGTACAGCCCCGTGTAGGCGGCGAGCAGCGAGGTGACGATCGTGACGATCTTCCCGCCGTCCTCGATGCGGCGGGCGGCCTCCTGCATCGTGAAGAAGGCCGCCTTGGAGTTCACCGCGAACATCTTGTCGTACTCGTCCTCGGTGACCTGGGTCATCGGCTTCTTGACCACCATGCCGGCCGTGTTCACCAGACAGTCGACCCGGCCGAAGGCGCCCACCGCGACCTCGAACAGGCCCTCGACCTCCGACGGCCGGCTGAGGTCGGCCTCGTGCACCACCGCCTCGCCGCCGGCCGCCCTGACCGCCTCGGCGGTGTGCTGGGCCCCCTCCTTGGAGGACGGGCTGTTGTAGTGGACGACCACCTTCGCGCCGTCCGCGGCGACTTCCTTCGCGATCAGGCCTCCGAGGTTCCTCGAAGCGCCCCCGATCACGACGACCTTGTCCTTGAGCGTGTGGCTGGGCATGCGACCCTCCTCGGCGAGGGCTGACGGCAGGGCACGACCAATTTATGGTGGTACGGCATGCCTCGCACGTCGGCATCCCCGCCGGCGGGGGCCCTTCGTCAGCCCTGCGCCGGCCCCTCCTCGTGGCGGCGCGGGAACAGCAGCCGGGCGATCAGCCGGGCGCGGGCGGCCGGCCCGCAGGGACGCTCCCCCGCAAGCCGCCCGCCGGCGCGCCCGGCACCGAACCCCTGGGCGATCTCCTCGGCCATTTCCTCGGCGATTTCCTCGACGGATTCCTCCACCACGACGGGAGCCGGCTCCGGCTCGGGCGTGGGGCGGACGGAACGGTAGGCCTCGGCGCGCACGTAGGCGCCGAGTGCGCGCGCAGCATCGATGCGCATGACGTCACTCCTGGGTCGTACCTGCGGGACAGCCGGGACACGGCGACGCCCCGCCCCCCGTGAAGGAGGGGACGGGGCGTGGACGTGCTCAGCAGCGCAGGACGGAGTGGTGCGCGTGCCCGGTGGCGACGGCGTCACCGGGCCGGGCCGGCGCCCGCGGGCCGGGGAGCCCCCCGGCCACCCCGGCGGCGGGCACGAAGGCCGGCGGGCAGGTGCGCCTGCCCGCCGGCCGCCCGACCCTCCCCGGGCGCGGTACGCGCTGTTCGGTCGTACAGGTGACGCAGTCGTCGGAGGAGTCGTCCTCCACCAGCGCGGAGACGGGTGCCCCCGCGCGGACGGGGACGGGCTCCGCGCCGGCGGACACCGAACCCGACAGCACCAGCAGGACGGAGGTCAGCACGGCGACCACTGCCCGCACCACGGGCGGCAGGACTGCGGCGCGACCCCACATCGGCATGCTGAAAGGGTAGATGCGCCAGCACTTTCGGTGCATTCCGTCGATCGGGTGAGATTGGCAGGATACGAGTGATATTTCCTGACTGATCGGCACAGCAGTCCCCTGGCCGGAAGTCGATGCTCCCGGCCGCCGCCGTTCAACGGTGCACGCCCCGCACGCGGTCCTCGGAGGCGATCAGGAACGCTTCCGACCGAGGGGCAGGCACCCATGACCGCGACAAGACCGCGCCGGACGCCGCTGGGCATCGCCGTGACCGCCGCACTGGCCGCCACCACCCTGACCACGACGGCCCTGACCACCACCGCGACGGCCGCCCCGGCCCGTGCACAGGACCGGCACGCCGCGACCCGCGCCGTGATGGAGGAGCACGTCAGGGCCGGGCTGCCCGGCGTCCTCGGCGGCACCCGGGAACAGAGCGGCGGCCGGACGCTGGCCTGGAACGCCTCCGCGGGCGTCGCCGACCTCGCCTCCGGCCGCAAGCGCCAGGAGCGGGACCACTTCCGCATCGGCAGCATCAGCAAGGTCTTCACCTCGGTGGTGCTGCTGCAGTTGGAGGACGAGGGCCGGCTCGACCTCGACGACACCGTGGAGAAGTACCTGCCCGGCGTCGTCCACGGCAACGGCCACGACGGCAACCGCATCACCCTGCGCCAACTGCTCAACCACACCAGCGGCATCTACAACTACACGCAGGATCCGGCCTTCCGGAAGGAGCTCACCCAGGACTTCACCGCACACCGGTACGAGACCCGCACCCCGGCCCAGCTGGTGGCGACCGCCATGCGGCACGCCCCCTCCTTCTCACCCGGCGAGCCGGGCAAGTGGGAGTACTCCAACACCAACTACATCCTGGCCGGCATGGTGGTCGAGAAGGTCACCGGACACTCCTACGCCTCGGAGATCGAGCGGCGCATCCTGCGCAAACTCGGCCTGCACCAGACCAGCCTGCCCGGTACCTCGCCCTGGATGCCCGACCCCTCCGGCCGCGCCTACAGCAAAATACCCGGCGACCCGGAGGGCCGCACCTACGACGTCACCGAACTCAACATGAGCTGGGGGTGGGCGGCCGGCGAGATCATCTCCACCACGGGCGACCTCAACCGCTTCTACGGCGCCCTGCTCGGCGGCGAGCTGCTGCCCGAACGCCGGCAGCGCGAACTGCTGACCACCGTGCCGGCGAACGACGGCGGGTCCGTCGGATACGGGCTCGGCGTGGAGACCGCCCGCCTGTCGTGCGGGAAGGACGTGTGGTTCCACAGCGGCGGCGTCCACGGCTCGGTCTCCCTGGCCGCGGCCACCCCCGACGGCCGGCACACCGCCGCCTTCAACGTCAACGGCGACTGGGCGGCGATCGACCTGCAGGCCCTCCTGGAGTCCGAGTACTGCGGCACCCGCCCGCCGGCCGGCAAGGGCAGCGGCCCGGCCCCCGAGCGGCTGCTCTCCCCGCGCTGACCCGCGGCGTCCCGGCGGCGGCGCACGGCCGCCGCCGGTTCGCGGCAACGCACACCTGGTGTGCGGTGTTGAGATGTAATGAGGCGCGTTCTCCAGGCGCATTCTTCAGACGCATTCTTCAGACGCGCAGTCCCAGACCGTGGTGTTCGAGACAAGGAGCGGACCGTGACGGATCCGGAGCGGGAACGGGCGGAGTCGGCGGCCCGGCAGGCGGCGGCGCAGCTGACCGCCCAGGGCGTGCACGCCGTGGCCCTGACCTTCGTGGACAACGCCGGGATCACGCGCGTCAAGGCGGTGCCGACCGGCCGGCTGAGCCACGCCGCCCGCTGGGGCGTGGGGGCCTCGCCCACCTTCGACGTCTTCCTCTGCGACGACTCCGCCGTCACCAGCCCCCACATCGGCGGCCCCGACGGCGACCTGCGGCTCTTCCCCGACCTCGACCGGCTCACGGTGCTCGCCGCCCGCCCGGGCTGGGCCTGGGCGCCCGCCGACCGCTACGAGCAGCACGGCGGGGCGTACGCGGCGTGCCAGCGGCTGTTCGCCCGGCGCATGGCGCGGGCCGCCGGCGAGCGGGGCCTGGAGCTGCGGATGGGCTTCGAGACGGAGTGGGTCGTCGCGCACGCCGGCTCGCCCGGCCCCGCTCCCGGCTACGCGGCGACCGGACCGGCGTACGGCATGGCGCGCGTGACCGAGCTGTCCGGCTACCTCAGGGACGTCCTCGCCGCCCTGGCCGCCCAGGAGGTGACGGCCCTGCAGATCCATCCCGAGTACACGCCCGGGCAGTTCGAGGTCTCCGTCGCCGCGAGCGACCCGGTGGACGCCGCCGACCTGGCCGTCCTCGTGCGCGAGACGATCCGTGCGGTCTCCGCCGACCACGGCCTCGACGCCTTCTTCGGTCCCGTCGTCGAGCCCGGCGGCGTGGGCAACGGCGCCCACCTGCACCTGAGCCTGTGGCGGGAGGGGGTGAACCTGTGCCGGGCCGGCGACGGGCCGTTCGCGATGCACCGGGAGTGCGAGGCGTTCCTCGCCGGCGTCCTCCACGAGCTGCCGGCCCTGCTGGCCCTGGGCGCCCCCTCGCCCGCCAGCTACCTGCGCCTGGAGCCCTCGCGCTGGGCGGGGGCCTTCCAGTGCTGGGGCCTGGAGAACCGGGAGGCCGCACTGCGCTTCGTCACCGGCGCCCCCGACGACCCCTCGGGCGCCAACGCGGAGGTCAAGTGCTTCGACGCGGCCGCCAACCCCTACCTCGTGACCGGCGCGGTCATCGCCGCGGGACTGGCCGGCATCGAGGAGGGGCGCGCCCTGCCGCCGCCGGTGGCCGGCGACCCGGCCACGACGGGCGGCCAGGTGCGCCTGCCCACCTCGCTGACGGAGGCCACCGACCGCTTCTCCGGTTCCGCGCTGCTGCGCTCGGCACTCGGCGACCCGCTGTTCGAGGCGATCGTGGCCGTGCGCAGGGGCGAGGCCGAGCTGTACGAGGGCGTCTCCCCCGCCGCCGTCGCCGCCGCCACCCGGGGACGGTACTGACGTGCCCGGCACCGCGCTCACCGCTCTCGCCATCCCGCCGCTGGTCGACCAGCACTGCCACGGGATCGACCGCCGGGAGCTGGCGGCCGGCGACTTCGCGGCGTACCTGACCGAGTCGGACGCGCCTCCCGCGACGGGCACCTCCTTCTTCGACACCCAGCTCGGCTTCGCCGTCCGCCGCTGGTGCCCGCCGCTGCTGGGCCTGGAACCGCACTGCACCCCGGGCCACTACCTCGAACGCCGGCGCGCCCTGGGCGCCGCCGAGGCCGCGCGGCGGCTGCTGGGGGCCACCGGCATCGCCGAGTACCTCGTGGACACCGGCATCCCCGGCGACCTGACCGGCCCCCGCGAGCTGGCCGCCGCCGGCGGCGGGGCCACCTGGCACGAGGTCGTCCGTCTCGAACCGCTGGCCGAGCGCGCCGCCGACACCGCCGACGGGCCCGGCGCCTTCCTGGACGCCCTCGCCACCGCCGTCACCGACGCCGCCCGCCACGCGGTGGGCTTCAAGTCGGTCGCCGCCTACCGCCACGGCCTCGACCTGCCCCCGGACCGCCCCCGCCCGGCACAGGTGCGCACCGCCGCCGACCAGTGGCTCCTGACGCGGGCACCGGGCGAACGCCTCACGGACCCGGTCCTGCTGCGCCATCTGCTGTGGTCCGCGGCCGACACCGCGCTGCCCCTGCAGGTGCACACCGGCTTCGGCGATCCCGACCTGACGCTGCACCGCAGCGACCCGCTGCTGCTGACGGACTTCGTGCGCGCCGTGCGCCCCACCGGCGCCACCGTGGTGCTGCTGCACTGCTACCCGTACCACCGCGGCGCCGCCTACCTGGCGAGCGTCTTCCCCCACGTGTACGCCGACATGGGTCTGGCCCTCACCCACACCGGCGCCCGGGCCCACGCGGTGCTGGCGGAGATGCTGGAGCTCACCCCCTTCGGCAAGCTGCTGTTCTCCACCGACGCCTACGGCCTGCCCGAGCTGTACGTGGTGGGTGCCGAGCTCTTCCGCCGGGCCCTTTCCCGGTTGCTCGGGGGCTGGGTGGCCGAGGGGGCCTGGTCGGCGGCGGACGCCGGGCGGGTGGCAGCCATGGTCGCGGCGGACAACGCCCGCCGCGTCTACCGCCTGGGCCGCAGCGACTCCCGGCCGTACCGGCCGGGCACTGAGCCGTCCGGGTGACGGCACCTGCCGAACGGCCCGGCCCCTGCCCCGCGCCGGTACCGTCGCGGCCGGGCCGCCGCCCACAGGGGGTGGCGGCGAGGGCGGCGAAGGGCACTGCGACCGATGCGACATCCGATCCCGGGCCCCCTCGTCTGCGCGCTGGCCACGGCGCTGGTGCTGAGCACACCGTGCGGCGCCCGGGCGGCCACCGGGACGTTCACGTACTTCACCCGGCAGGGGGCGGAGGCGCACGACATCACCGACCCGGTCGACGGGCGCTGCTACGCCGTCGGCGACGCCCGGGGCATCGCGGGCAACGAGACCGACCGCAACGCCTACCTGTTCGACACCCCGGACTGCCGGGGTGCCGCCGCCTACTTCCCGGTCGGCTTCTACCGCCTGGAGTCCTTCCGCAGCGTGCTCTTCCTGCACTGAGCGGTGCGTGACCCGTTCGGCCGTCACCCGCCGGATGCGCGTTCCCCCTCCCCTGCGGCCGGTCTTCGCTACTCTGGGCGGTCGAGCCGCCGACGCGGGGAGGACGCATGGGCACCCCAGTGGTCTGGAGCACCGACCGCATCCACGAGGTCCTCGGCTGCCCCGATCTGTGCCGGCGCTTCGCCCTCGAACTGGGCCGCGCCCCGGCCCGCGAGACGGCCGCCGTCCTCGCGAAGTGGCAGGGCATCGCCGAGCGCACCCTCGCCTCCGTCGAGCGCGGCCGGCGGGACGCCGCGCTGGAGGCGGCGGGCGGGCAGGTGCCGGGCGAGTGGATCGACATCACCCAGAAGGTGCAGCGGGACGCCGCCCTCGTTCGCGCCCGCGGGACGGCCTGAGCTGACAGTCTGGGCCGCGTGTACGCGCTGAAATACGATGCGACGATAGCGGCCGTCTGGGACTGCCTGCCCGCACCGGTGAGCGAGCACCTCAGCGGCGTCCTCGCCGCCGCCTGCGCGGACCCCCTCGCGTCCACCGTCCCGTACGGCGAGGACGACGGCATCATGCGGATGCTGGTGCTCGACGACGTCTTCCTCGTCCTCTACCTCGGGCACCAGACCAGGACGCTGCACATCTACCAGATCGACTACCTCGGCTGAGGCCGCCGCGCCAGGCCGGCCAGGACCTCGGCGGCGCGGTCCAGCTCCTCCTCGGTGTTGTAGTAGTGCGGCGAGAGGCGCACCAGCGGGTGCACGCCGCGCACTTCGGTGTCGAACTGCGACTGCTCGGGCACCGTGACCGTCACGTTGATGCCGTGGCGGGCCAGTTCGGCCTTGACCGCCTCCGCCGCAACGCCCTCGACGGAGGCGGTGACGATGGCGCAGCGGTCGCGCCCCAGGTCGTGGGTGCGGGCCCCGGGGACGGCGTCGATCCGCTCGCGCAGGGCGGCGCCCAGGGCGACGGCCCGGTCGCCGATGACCGGCAGGCCGAGGTCGAGGGCCTGGCGCACGGCGCTGCCCAGGCCGAGAACGGCCGCGTAGTTCATCTCCCACGTCGCGAAGCGGCGGGCGCCCGAGCGCCAGGTGTAGCCGCGGTCGCCGTCCCAGCGGGCGGACGCGGTCTCGCTGACGTGCGGTTCCAGGCGTTCGAGCATCTCCTCGCGCACCCACAGCAGGCCCGTGCCGCGCGGGCCGCGCAGGAACTTGCGGCCGGTGGCGCACAGCATGTCGCAGCCGATCCCGGCGACGTCGACCGGGAACTGGCCGACAGACTGGGTGGCGTCCAGCAGGAACGGCACCCCGGCCCGGCGGGTGATCCGGCCGATCTCGGCGACGGGGTTGACCAGCCCGCCGCTGGTGGGCACGTGGCTCACCCCGACCAGGGCGGTGCGCTCGTCGATGAGCTCGGCCAGCGCGGCAGTGTCGAGCTGGCCGTGTTCGTCGTCGGGCACGACCACGACCTCGGCCCCGGTGCGCCGGGCGGCGTGCACGTAGGCCAGCACGTTGCTGCCGTACTCCGAACGGCCGGTCAGGATGCGGTCGCCCGGGCGCAGCGGCAGGGCGTGGAAGGCGGCCTGCCAGGCGTGGGTGGCGTTGTCGAACAGCGCCACTTCGTGGGGGCGGCCGCCGAGGAGTTCGGCGACGAGGGCGGGCACCGCGCGGATGTCGGCCTCGCGTTCGGCCGCGGCCTCGTAGCCGCCGATGCGCGCCTCGAGTTCGAGGTGTCCGGTCACGGTGTCGAGGGTGGCGCGGGTCGGCAGGGCGGCACCGGCGTTGTTCAGGTGCACGCGGTGGGCGCAGCCCGGGGTGTCGCGGCGCAGCGCGGCAATGTCCATGGATCCCCTCTCATGGCGCAACTCTCATGGCGCAACGGTCGGCCCGGCGGTCCGACTCCATCACGGGAGACGCCCCGGTGACCAGCCCCCTGACCTCGGACGAAGGGACCGCCTCGGGCGGGTGCGTATCCGTGCCGGAGTCGTGTCGTTGACAGGACAGGGCGGCAGGAGGGCCGGACAGATGCGCATCCAGATCATCACAGCGGGCACCACGGGTTCCGTCGCTCCGTACACCGGCCTGGGGCACCGGCTCTTCGCCGAGGGCCACGACGTGGAGATCGTGGCGCACGAGCGGTTCGAGGAGACGGTGGCCTGCTGCGGGCTGCGGATGCGCCCGCTGCCCGGGGATCCCTTCGAGGAGCTGCTGGGCGCGCACAACCGGCTGCGCGGGGGCGGCCGTTCGCCGCTGGCCCTGGCGCGGTTCGCGCGGGCCACCGAGCGGGCGGCGCTGGCGCTGGTGGAGGGCGTGCTGGCCGCGGTGGACCTCAAGGCCGACCTGGTGCTGCTGTCGGCCCTGGTGGCGCCGCTGGGGCGGGTGGTGGCGCAGTACCACCAGATCCCGAGCATGGGCGTGTTCCTGCAGCCGGACACGCCCACCGCGGCGTTCTCGCCGTGCACGACGGCGTGGCGGTCGCCGGGCCGGACGAACCGGCTGCGCGGCCGCTGCGCCAACGGGGTGCTGGACGCGCTGTACGCCGCGGCCAACCGCAGCCTGCACGCGCGGCTGGGGCTCGCCCACCGCAGCGTGCACCGGCTGCGGGCGGAGCGCGAGCGGTCGCGCTGGCCGATCTGGCACGGCTTCAGCCCCACGGTGCTGCCGCGCCCGGCGGACTGGCGGCCCGGGCTGCACGTCGCCGGCTACTGGTGGCCGCACGAGTGCGCGGGCTGGCAGCCGCCGGGGCTGGTCAGCGACTTCCTGGCGGCGGGGCCGCCGCCGGTGTTCGTGGGCTTCGGCAGCATGATGCCGGGCGATCCCCAGCGGCTCGCCGAGATCACCGCGCAGGCGCTGCGGAAGGCGGGCGTGCGGGGCGTGGTGCAGTCCGGCTGGGCGGGCCTGTCGGTGGTCAGCGACGACGTCATCACGGTCGGGGCGATGCCGCACGGCTGGCTGCTGCCGCGCATGGCCGCGGTCGTCCACCACGCCGGCGCCGGGACCACTGCCGCCGGGCTGCGCGCGGGCGTGCCGGCGGTCCCGGTGCCGGTCTTCACCGACCAGCCGTGGTGGGCCGAGCGGCTGGTGCGGCTGGGGGTGAGCCCAGGGGTGCTGCCGTTTTCCGGGCTGACGGCGGACCGACTGGCCGGCGCGCTGCAGCGGGTGACGGCCGAGCCGCGCTTCGCCCGCCGGGCCACGGAGCTGGCCGCCCGGCTGGGCCTGGAGGACGGCGCGGGCGCGGTGTCCCGGGCGGTCGCGGAGGCCACCTGTTGAGTCCGGCCGGCACGTCGCGGAACGTCGAGGAGCCCGTAGTGAGACTTCCCTTCCCCCCGCCCGCCCCTTCCCCGGTCCTGCCGGCGGACACCGAGCAGCCCGCCGGGTTCTCGATGCCACCGCTGGACGCCTGGCTGCACCGGCACCAGAGCAGCGGGGCGGTGTGCATGACCGCCGGGCTGCTGGCCTGGTTCGAGGGCCCGGCGCCCCGGCTCGGCGAGCTGCGCGAGCTGGTGACGGACCGCTGGGGCGCCTACGAGCGGCTGCGCCTGGTCGCCGGGCCGGACCGGGGGGACCCCCGTACGTGGCCGTGGTGGGCGCCGGCCACGGCCTTCGCCCCCGAGTGGCACGTCACCGAGGGCCCGCCGGGCGGCCTCGCGGGCGTGGCCGGGCAGCTGCTGGCCCAGCCGATGGGCCGGGACCGGCCGGCGTGGCGGCTGCACCTGCTGCCGGCCGCGGGCGGTTTCGCGTTGCTGTTGTGCTGTCACCACGCCCTGCTGGACGGCATGTCCATGGTGACGCTGATGCGGGCGCTGCTCGACCAGCCGGCCGGGGTGCCCGGGCAGCGCAGTCTGCCGGGCCCGGCGCCCGGCGGCCCGGGACGGTTCGCCGTGGCACGGGCCCTGGCCGACCTGGTGCCCCGGGCGCGGCCGCTGCCGTTCCACGGGCCGGTGGACTCCCGGCGCGTGGTGTCCTGGTGCCGGGTGCCGGCGGCGGACCTGGGTGCGGCCCGGGAGGCGCTGCCGTCGGGCCGGGCCTCGGCCAACGCCGTCTTCCTGGCGGCGACGGCCGGTGCGCTGCGGGCGGCGGGGGTGACCGGGCGGCTGCGGCTGCCGGGCGTGTGCGCGATGGTGCCCGTGGACGTACGCTCCCCCGGCGGGCCGGCGCCGCTGGGCAACCACTACGCCGCGGTCAGGGTGCCGCTGCCGATGACGGGCGGCCCGCTGCGGCGGCTCGCGGCCGTGGACGCCTTCACGCGGCGGGCGGGGCTCAAGCGCCGGGCGCGGGCGCAGGCGTTGCTGGTGGCCTCGCGGCCGCACCGCTACGGCGCCGTGGGCGACGCGCTCGGCCGGTACGCCGACTCCTGCCTGTATTCCTCGCTGCTGTGTTCCAGCCTCGCCACCCATGCGGGCCCGCTGGGGCTGGGCCGGGCCCGGCTGACCGGCATCGCCGCACTGCCGTCGCTGAGCCCCGGGCACCCGGTGGCCGTGACGATGAGCCTGCACGACGGCGGTGCCACGCTGACGGTGGTCAGCGACCAGGGTCACCGCCGCATCGCGGAGCGGCTGCCCGCGCTGATCGGCCAGGAGATCCTCGCACTGTGCCCCTGAACGGGCCGCCGGGGCCCGGCCGCGGGGGCCCGCGGCGGGCGGGCAGGCGGGCAGTAACGTCCCGCCGCGGCTCTCGTTCCCCTGGTGAAGCCCCCCACGAACGGAGACCGGCCGTGCCGACGCGTACCGCACTCTTGGAAGAGGTCATCCCGCTCACCCTCGACGGTTACGCGTACAGCGGCCGGGTCGTCCACCAGCCCGGGGCCAGGCTCGCCCCCATCGTCTTCGTGGGCGGGGCGTTCCAGTACCAGAACGCGTGGGGGCGGCTGGAGCAGGGCTGCCGCCAGGCGGCGAGCGTGATCACCGTCGACCTGCCGGGCTGGGGCGGGGCGGACCGGCTGCCGGCGCACTACGGCTTCGACTTCCTCGCCGAGGCCCTCGACCAGTTGCTGGAGAAGGTGGCGCCGTCCCCGGTCAACGTCCTGGGCACGTCCTACGGCACGGCCGTGGCCTACGAGTGGGCGCGGGCGCACCCGGGGCGGGCCGAACGCCTGGCGCTGGTGGGCACGATGTCCCATCTGACGCCGCGGGTGCGGGCCACGGTCGAGCAGACGGTCCGGCTGGCGGAGGAGGGCCGGCGCAGCGAATTCGCGCAGTGCGTGATCGAGGGGATGATGTGCACCTCGCCCCGGGTGACGGTCTCGCGCCGGCCCACGGTCGTGCGCTGCCTGAACCGGGCGCTGCACGAGATGAGCGACGAGGACCTGCGCAAGTTCCGGGACAACTCCGAGCGGCTCCTGGCGCGTTCGACGCTGCCCGGGGGGTCGGCGGTGCGGGTGCCGGCCCTGGTGGTGACCGGTGAGCACGACCCGCTGAGCACCCCGGCGCTGGGCCGGCAGGCGGCCGCCCGGCTGGCGGACGCCCGCTTCACCACCCTGCGCAACGCCGATCACCTGGTGCACCTGGAGTGCCCGGGCGAGCTGGTCGACCTGCTGCTGCGCTTCTTCTCCGGCGACTGCCTGGACGGGCTGGAGTACTGCCGGCCCGTGGAGTACTTCCGGCACCGCTCGATGGGCACGCTCCCCTCGCCGCGGCCGGCCCGGGAGCTGTGAGAAGCACGCCCATCTCCGGCCTCTCCGGCCTCGGGAGCCTTTCAGTCCTCGTGGGCGCCGGCGGGCAGGTGGCGCAGCGTCATGCGCGTGGTGGTGTGGAAGGCGTAGTCGAGCATCTTCGCGGCGTCGCGGTAACGGTCGCCCTGGGCGGCGAGGATGGCGCCGATGACGGTGTGCTCGCCGCGGCGGGCGGCGAAGACCAGGCAGGGGCCGGCGGCGCGCGTCGAGCCGGTCTTGATGCCGATGACGCCGTCGTAGGAGCCGAGCAGCTTGTTGGTGTTGTACCAGGTGTAGAGGCGGTTGACGTTCTGCGCCCGCTGCCGGGTGCTCATCGCGCGCACGACGGTGGCGAAGGTGTCGCTGGACAGGGCGTGCGCGGCGAGGACGGCGAGGTCGTGCGGGGACGTCCAGTTCTTTCCCGCGGGGCCGGAATTGCCGTCGAAGGAATCGTAATGGGTGTCGGCGAGCCCGAGTTCCTGCGCTTTTTTGTTCATGTCGGCGACGAAGGATTCGGTGCGTTCCTTTTCCGTGGCGCCGCTGCCGAAGGTGTCGGCCAGTGCGTAGGCGGCGTCGCAGCCGGAGGGCAGCATCAGGGCGTACAGCAGCTGCCGTACGGTGAGCCGGTCGCCGGTGCGCAGGTCGGCGGTGCTGGCCTGCTGGTCGCGCACCCAGTCGCGGTAGACCTGTTTGACGGTGACCTCGCGGTCGAGGTCGGTTGCGTGCTCGTCGACGACCACGACCGCGGTCATGACCTTGGTGGTGCTGGCCATCGGGCGCCGTACGTCGGCGGCCTTGCCGAACAGCGGCTGGTCGCCGTCGGCCAGGTAGGCGCCCTTGGCGCCGACGGTCGGTGGCGGCGGCTCGCCGGCCGCCTGTGCTCCGGCGGCCGGGAGGGCGGCAGTGACGGCCGCGGTCGAGGCCGTCAGCGCCACCGCCAGGCGGCGCAGCCGCTGGACGGCGATTCCCCCACAACGCTGCATGCGATCTCCAGATGTCCTCGCTCATCGGGTTGAGGCGAGCGAAATGCTGGCACCTCCCACCACACGAGACGAAATCCGTTTCACTCATACGAGCAGATCGTCGGATTGTTCATCGGTGGTCGAATGCGCGTGCCCGATGAGCGAGGACGTCGCAGGAGAAGGACGGCGGCCGGATCAGCCGTTGCACACGCCCCGGGCGTAGTCGATCGTCGCGCCGCCCTGGGAGTGGCGCCACTGCTGGTCGAGCAGGCTGCTCTCCAGCTGCTTGGCGGCCTGCGGGCTCTCCACGATGTAGCCGAAGTCCTGCAGCCAGGAGGGGTAGAGGTTCTTCGAGCCCACGTAGAAGGCCGAGCTGTCGACGGAGATCAGCTTGTGGTGCTGGGCGTAGGGGTGCCCGTCGGCCCACGTGGCGTTCGGGGAGCTGCGGAAGGTGGCCAGCTGCAGGTTGCTGCACATCGCCGCGCGGGCCTTGCCGTCGTCGCCGGTGACCTTGGCGAGGCGGGCCTTGAGGGTGTCGCTGATCTCGGACAGGGACTTGATCTGGGAGTAGCCTCCGCTGCCGACCGCGCCGCGGTTGGCCGGGTCGCTGACGACGATGCGGACCTTGACGCCCGCGGCGAGCTTGGCGGCGAGGGTGTCGTAGAGGCGGACGTCGTAGCGCGGCAGGGGCGGGCAGGTGGCGTTGAGGTCCTGCTGGGAGATCTCGATGTGCCGCTCGGCGCTGGCCACCAGGGCGCGCAGGGCGCTCTCCTCGGGGTTGACCGTGTCGTAGTCGCGGTCGGCGTTGGTCCTGTCGGGCAGGCCGACGACGCACTTGGTGTCGGGGGCGGTGGGCAGCTGCGGCCGGTACGCGGAGGAGGTGTCGCGGTCCTTGATGCCGATGCCGAGGCCGCCGACGGCGATGACGGGGACGTCACCGGTGGGGCCGGCGGGCTCGGGGTTGGCCTCCTTCTCCATGGCGGGCATGCAGTCGCCGCCGGAGGAGGCGAACCAGACGGAGGCGATGTTGGACTTGTTGCGGCAGGTCCAGCCCCACAGCGTGTCCAGGTAGCGGCCGGCGGAGTGCGCGGCCGGTCCGGTCAGCGCCAGGTCGACGTCCGTGACGGGGTGGGCGGTCTCCAGGTAGTCGCCCTTCCAGTTGTTGATGCCGCCCGTGACGGCCGATGCCCCGTCGACGACCAGCAGCTTGGAGTGGTTCCAGGAGAAGCCGGTCTTGGACGTGGTCATCGACGCGACGTTGAGGGTGACGTTGTCGGCAGCGGCGCCGAGGCGGGCCTTGAGGTCGTCGCGGTACTTCGAGGGCAGGACGTTCATGTGGTAGACGGGGGCGGCGCCGACCAGCACCCGTACCTTGAGCTTGTTGCCGGCGGCCACCGACGACTTCAGGCCGGCGGCTATCGCGTCCTGGAAGGCGCCGTCGGGGAAGGGCGCGAGGGTGGAGATGTCCACGGTGCGCCGCGCCTTGGAGATGTTCTCCGTCATCTTGGCCAGCAGCCGCTTGGTGCCCGGCCGTTCGGCGCACGTGGCGTCGCTCCAGCAGCCGGGCGTCTGCAGCAGCCAGTCGGCCGGGTCGGCGGCGGAGGCGTCGAGGCGGTTGCCCTCGCTGCGCTGCCAGACGTCACCCTCCAGGCCGGGCGAGACCTCGCGCAGCGACTTCTCGACGGCGTCCAGGTGCGGGGTGGCCGAGGGGCTCGCGACGGCGGGGGCCGCGGGCAGCACGGCCAGGACGACGGCCGACGCCGCCGCGCTGCGCGCGAGACGGTGGGTACGGCGTGGTGGGCGACGACGGGGCACTGTGCATCCTTCAACTAAGTAGGGCATGGGCGGGGTTGGACCTTCGGTGATGGGTCATCACTTCGTGAACGAAGAGTAAACGGAAGATCAACTTCAGCAAAGCCGCGCTCTTCCGCCCCGTGTCCGTCTCACGGAGGACACGCCCCCTCCCCACCCGCCCTCAGAGGTACGCCAGGACCGCCTCAGGGGCTGACTCCCGCCCCCACCGGCCGGACGTATTTTCGAGATCAACGGCGGCGCGGCGGCGAGGCCGCCCCGCGCGCCCGGAACGTCCCCGATGAGAGGCAGCAGATGTACGGCAAGGCATTCGCCCCCGAGTACCGCGGAGCCCTCGGCGAGCTCTCGGTCAACTCCTCCATCGAGGAGGTCCTGCACACGGCCACCGAGCAGCTGCGCGAGGCCGAAGCGGCCGGCAGCGACCTGGAGTCGGCCCACGCCGGCCTCGCCGCCGCCGAGGCCGCCAGACGCCTGGGCCGGGTCACCGAGGCGGACCGGGCCTGGCGGGCCAGCTACCGCGCCGCGCGGCGGGCCGGCGACGAGGGCGCCATGGCCTGGGCCGTCTGGAGCGGCGGCACGCTCGCCCGGCAGCGCGGCCGGCTCGCCCTCGCCCGCCGGCTCCTCGCCCTGGCCGCCGAACTGGCCGAGCGGGGCGGCGACGTCGTCGCGCGCGGCTACTCCCTGGCCGGCCTGGCCGAGACCGGCCGCATCCAGGGCGACTACGCGGCCGTGGCCGACCTGCACGAGAAGCTGCTCGCCGAGGCCAGACGACGCGGCGAGGCCCGGCACACCGTGTGGGCCCTGGAGGGCATCGCGCAGATGCACCGCAACACCGGCGCCCACGACAAGGCCCTGGAGATGTTCGAGGAAGCGGCCTCCATAGCCCTGCGCGCCGACGACACCCGCGGGCACGCCTGGGCGCTGCGCGGCATCGCCGACGTACTGTCCCTGCGCGGGCAGACGCAGCGGGCCCTGGAGCTGCTGTCGCAGGCCGAGGCCGGCTGCCGCCGCATGCGCCTGGCCGGCGCGCTCGCCTACAACCACAAGATGCGCGGCAACGTCCTCTTCCGCGCCGGCCGGTACGAGGAGGCGCGCGCCGTCTACGAGGAGGCGCTGGCCGAATTCCGGGAGATGGCCGAGCCGCGCGGCACGGCGCTGGCGACGCTCGGGCTCCTGAAGTCCCGCGCCCGGCTCGGGGAGGACCCCGCCCGCACGGCCGCCGCGCTCGACGCGCTGGGGCAGTCGCTGGAGGGGACGGGACTGCGGCACGTGCGGGAGATGGTCGACACGGCGCGCGCGGAGCTGGACCCGGCGACGGCAGGGGTCCGGCGATGACGACCGCACCCCCCGTCGTCGAGGCACAGCAGGTCCTCGCACGCTGCCGCACCCTGACCGAACCCGCGCTGCGGGAGGCCGTGGCGAGCCTGCATCCCTGGCCGCACCGCATGGCCTCCTTCTCCCTCGGCTGGTGCGAGGCCGACGGCACGCCCGCCACCGGCGGCGGGGGCAAGGGCATGCGCCAGGCCCTGGCCGTCCTGGGCGCCGAGGCGGTGGCCGCCCCGCGCGAGCACGCCGTGACCGCGGCCGTCGCCGTGGAGCTCGTGCACACCTTCTCGCTGCTGCACGACGACATCATGGACGGCGACGAACGGCGCCGGCACCGGGCCAGCGCGTGGAAGGAGTACGGCACGGGTCCGGCGGTGCTGGCCGGAGACGCCCTCTTCGCGCTCGCGGTGGAGAGGCTGGCCGGCTCCGGCAGCCCGCACACCGCGCAGGCCCTCGGGCTGCTGGCCGGCGCGATGCGCGCGCTGGTCCACGGCCAGGCGGAGGACCTGCTGTTCGAGGCCCGCCCCTGGACCGGCCCGGCGGCGGTCACGGCCGCCGAGTACGAGGCGATGGCGGCGGCCAAGACGGGCGCCCTGCTGGCGTGCGCCCTGACCCTCGGCCCGGCGCTGGCGGGCGCGCCGGCGGCGGTCACCGACGCCCTCGCCGCCGCGGGAAGGGACCTGGGCACCGCGTTCCAGGCCGTGGACGACGTCCTCGGCATCTGGGGGGACCCGGCGCACACGGGCAAGCCGGTCCACGGGGACCTGCGGCGGGGCAAGAAGACGCTGCCGGTCGTGGCGGCGCTGGCAGCGGGCTGTGAGGCGGGCCGCCGGCTGGGGGCCCTGCTGGGCACGCCCCTGGACGCGGACGCGGCCCGGCGGGCGGCGCACCTGGTCGAGGAGGCGGGCGGCCGCGCCGCGGCCCTGGCACTGGCCCGCGAACGGGCCGCCGCAGCGCGGCAGCGGCTGTCGGCGGCGCCGCTGGCACCGGGGGCACGGCTCGAACTGCTCGCACTGGCCGACCACTTGGTGGAGCGGCACGTTTAGCGCCCCGTCAGGGGCGCGGGGAACTGCGCGACCGGCCACCGACGGCCCGCAGTCGACACGCCGCCCCCGGGACCGGGCGCAGCGCGGCACTTCGTCTGCGGGCGCGTCGTGGCTTGTCGCGCAGTTCCCCGCGCCCCTTCGGGGCGCCGCGGTCGGGCGTCGGGCGCGGGCCGTCGGTGGCCGATCGCGCCCGCGCGGCGGAGCCGCAGATCGACACTGCCCCGCGCCCCTGACGGGGCGCTGCCCCGATCCGCCGGCCATGCTCACGCGGCCCGGCGCACCTCGTCGTAGCGCCGCAGTGCTATCTGCGCGAAGTGCCGCAGCGACTGCGTGCCCGGGGTGAAGTAGCCGCTGTGGCCGTGGGCGCCCGTTGAGGGGACGCTCAGGGCGCCGAAGGCGCCGGAGGTGGGGTCGGCGCCGTGGCCGAGGCCGAAGAGGCTGACGTTGGGCACGTCGCCTATCCAGTCCTCCCCGTTGCGGCGGGTGGCCCAGACGCGGGCGCCGGTGTGCAGGGCGGCGGCGGAGTCGGCGTGCACACCGGGGCTGGCGAGGACGACGAGGTCGGCGGCCTCGGCGGCGCCCAGGTGCGGGGCGGCCAGGCCGCAGACGACGGAGCCGTAGCTGTGGCAGAAGACGGCGGGCGCGGTGTCGCCGCCGAGGGCCGCGAGTCCGGCGAGGAAGCGGTCCAGGCGCGGGGCGCCGGCCTCGGCGAGGCGGCCGGTGGCGGCGTCGAGGCCGACGCCGACGGGGGTGGTGTAGCCGGCCCAGGCGATCACCGCGGTGGGCGCGGCGGGGTCCTGGCGCGCCATCTCCGCGCGCAGGGCGCGGGCCATGCCGGCCGGGCTGTCGTAGCGCTGCTCGCCGCGGTCGAAGGTGGCCAGGTCGGTGTCGGAGCCGGGCACCACGACGGCGGTGTGCCGGGCGGCCGTCCAGTCGCCGTACACCTCGGCGAGCTGGCCGCGGCCGCGGGGGTCGAAGGCGAGGATCTGGCGGCCGGGGGCGAGCAGGCGGGCGTAGCGGGCGGCCGCGGCGCGGGCCTGTTCGCGTTCGTGGGCGGTGCGGGAGCGGTCGGTGGAGCGGGCCAGCTGCCGGTCGCGTTCGGCCGTGATGGCGAGCCGGTTGGCCGCGTAGCGCAGGGCGACGGGGGCGCCGTCGAGGTTGCCGACCACCAGGGGGTGACGGGTCGCCAGCTGCTGCTGCCGGGTGGCGTCGAGGGAGGCGAAGAAGCGGGCGACCTCGCGCGGGGTGGCGGTGGCCGGGTCGGGCAGGGGCCGGTGCAGCACGTCGTCCGCGCGCCACGCGGCGCTGCCGGCGGGCGGGCCGGTGACGGCGTCCTGCCGGTCCCCGGCGGCCCAGCCGGCGGTGCCTGCCATGGCGGTCGCCGCGAGGGTCGCGGCGATCAGGGTGCGCTTGAGGCGGCGCATCGGTGGTTCTCCCTCGTCTTGCCGTGCTGACGAGGGGAAACGTAGGGAGCAGGTGACTGACGCCGCGTCACTCCACGGTGCTGTCCGGCAGGTGATACCCAGGTATGACAGCGGTGTCCGGAGCGCGGCTACGGTAGAACGATGATCTTCGAATCCCGTATCCAGACCCTTGCCCCCGGCCTCGTGCTGCGCCCGGTGACGGAGGACGACGCCGAGGCCATGGCCCGCGCGTACCGCCGGGAGCGCGAGCACCTGCGGCCGTGGGAGCCGGTGCGCGGCGAGTCGTTCTTCACGGCGGAGGGCCAGGCCGCCCGGTTGCGGGACCTGGTGGAGCTGCGCGCGGCCGGCCGGTCGATGCCGTGGGTGCTGGCCGAGGAGGAGGGGGCGGGGCCCGGCTCCGGCGAGATCGTGGGCGTGGTGAACCTGAACAACATCGTCCACGGCGCGTGGCGCAGCGCCAACCTCGGGTACTGGGTCGCGGCGGCCCGCACGGGCCGGGGCCTGGCCTCCGCCGCGGTGGCGGCGGTGTGCCGGGACGCGGACGAGCACCTCGGGCTGCACCGCGTGGAGGCCGGTACGGTGCTCGCCAACGCCGCCTCGCAGCGGGTGCTGGCCCGGTGCGGCTTCGAGCGGATCGGCGTGGCCCCCGCCTACCTGCACATCAACGGCGTGTGGCAGGACCACGTCCTCTTCCAGCGGATCCTCAACGACCGTCCGGTGGCGCCCGCTGTGTGAGTCGCCGGGGCGCCGGGCCCACCCGCTGGGGTGACAACGCCCGCCCGCCGGTAACGGATGATCGCATCAGCCGTTGATCGCAACGCCTGCCGCGCCGTGGGCGGCCGCGGCCACGGCTGATGCCCGATCCATGGGTGGCCGTGGCACGGCTGTTACACAACAGCAGGAAAACCGGAGGTTACGACTCATACGATCAGCGTCTTGTTCGACCGGGCGATTGATCACCATCGCCCTTTTCCATGCACGCGCCGGCCCGCCCGGCGGAGGGGGACGCGTCCGTGCCGGCACGAATAGCACGTCGTCACATGCTCGGCGCCGGCGGCGGTCTGCTCCTGGGGGCGGGCGCGATGAGCGGCGCCTGGCAGTGGCTGGCCCCCGGGGCACCGCGGGAGCGGGGGGCCGGGCACACCGCCGCACGCCCCGCCCGGACGGCGCCGGCCGAGGCGTTCGTGCACGTCATGGCGCACGCGGACGACTCGCTGTACTTCATGAACCCCGAGCTGGAGCAGTCCCTGCGCAGCGGCGCGCCCGCGGTCACCGTCTGCATGACCGGCGGCGAGTCCGACGGGCGCAACGCGCTCACGCGCACCCCGGGGTACGCCCGGCTGCCGCAGAAGCGGCCGGAGTTCGTCCGGGCGCGCATCAACGGGCTGCGCGAGGCCACCGCCCGCATGGTCACCGGCGACTGGCTCAGCCCCTGGAGCGTGGAGCCGCTGACGCTGCTGCCGGGGTTCCAGGTCGAGTTGCAGACGCTCCGGGCCGCACCGCAGATCCAGCTGATCTTCATGGAGCTGGTGGAGGCCCGGTACGTGCGGGTGCCGCGCAGGGAGAGCCTGCGCGGCCTGTGGCTGGGGGCGACCGAGCAGCTGCCCACCCTCGTGCCGGCCGGGAGCCCGGTCCGGCGCACCCAGCGCTACACCCGGCAGCAGGTGATCGACTCCCTGACGGCTGTCCTGGAGCGCTACCGGCCCACCGTCGTGCGCACGCTGGACCCGACGCCGACCCATCTGCCGACGCAGCCGGACTTCCCCGGCGTACCGGCGGTGCTGCGCGGCCTGGCCTTCCACGACCACCAGGACCACACGGCCTCGGCCCGCTTCACCCAGGCCGCCCTCGCCCAGTACTGGGGCCGGCCGCACGCCCGGCCGACCGCCGTGGACGCCTACGTCGGCTACGAGGTGGCCCTGCTGCCCGACAGCCTCGACCGGGCGGCCACCGCGCACAAGGTGGAGATGCTCGACGTCTACGGCTGGGCCGACGGCAGGGACTGCGGCGACGCGGCGGGCTGCGGCGACCGCAAGATCGGCAACCGGTCGAAGGACATCCGCTGGTCCGACAACCTGCGCCACCGCGCCCCGGGCACCCAGCGCTGGGCACAGGTACTGCCCGACGGGCGGCTGGCCGCCTTCGCCGTCCTCGACGGCGAGGCGCAGTGCTGGACGGAGACGGCGGCGGGCAGCGGCATCTGGTCGCCGCCCGTGCCGGCCGGCGGCTCGATGCTGGAGGGCCAGGTGCAGGCGCTGCGCCGGCCCGACGGCACCCTGGTGCTGTTCTCCGTGCGCACGGTGCTGCCGCGCCCGGGCACCGCGCACCGGCGGGAGGTGATGACGGCGGTGCAGCAGGGCATGGCCGGCGGTGCCCCGGCCTTCGGCCCCTGGCATTCGCTGGGCTCGCCCGAGGAGGACCCGGAGCGCTCGCTGGAGGTGGGGCACCCGGTCGCGGTGGCCGGCGCGGACGGCACGCTGCACCTCTTCGTCAAGGACTGGGCGGGCGGGCTCGCCTTCCGTACGTGCACCCCGGACGGCCGGTGGTCGCCGTGGGAGGCACCGGCCGGGCAGGACGACCGGCCGCCGGTGCGCATCGAGGACGCGCTGGACGCCGTCGTCGACGGCCGGGGCCGGGTGCACGTGGTCGCCGCCGACGCCCGCACCGTGCAGCACTGGACCAGCGACGGGCCGGGCGCGCCGCTGCGCCCGGCCGGGCCGACGCGTCTGCCCGCGGCGGCCGCGCCGCCGGCCCTGGCGGCGCTGCCGGGCGGCGGCGTGCGGCTGGCGATGCGCGAGGCGGGCACCGCCCGGGTGCTGCTCTTCGACCGCCCTGCGGACGGCACCTGGCGCCCGGTCGGCTCCTGCGAACCGATCGGCGGCTACGGGCGGGTGGCGCTCTCGGAGGAGGGCGGCACCACGGTGCTCGCGGCCCGGGACGGCGCGGGCCTGGCCCGGCTGTCGGCCGGGCCGGGGCGGCCCGGCCCGTGGCGGGAGGGGGGCGTCCCGCACCGCGGGACGCCCGCCCTGGTCCGCGACGCCCGGGGGCGTACGGTGGCGGTGGTGCTCGGCATGGACGGCCGGCTCTCCAGCGCCCGCTCCCGGGTCACGGGCGGTGTGCCGTTCGGGGAGTGGGTCTCCCACGACGGCACGAGCGACCTGCAGACCTCGTAGGCGCCTGCTCAGGCCGGGGTGACGTCCTGGTGGACGACCTGTTCGGCGTTGCGCTCGGCGAGCGCCGTGATGGTCACGAAGGGGTTGACGCCGATGGAGCCCGGGATGAGCGAGCCGTCGGTGACGTAGAGGTTGCGGTAGCCCTTGACGCGGCCGTACAGGTCGGTGGCCTCGCCCAGGACGCAGCCGCCGAGCGGGTGGTAGCAGAAGTCGTCGGCGAAGTTCTTGAGCCGGGCGCCGAAGAGGTCGTAGCGGTACATGGTCGCGTTGGCCTTGTTGATCCGGTCGAACAGCGACTTGGCGGCCTCGACCGCGGGCGCGTTCTGCTCGCGCTTCCAGCGCAGGGCGGCCCGGTCGGTGGCGGCGTCGTAGACGAAGGTGCCGCGCTCGGGGTTCTTGGTG
Source organism: Streptomyces luteosporeus (assembly GCF_039532865.1). Lineage (NCBI taxonomy): Bacteria > Bacillati > Actinomycetota > Actinomycetes > Kitasatosporales > Streptomycetaceae > Streptomyces > Streptomyces luteosporeus. The sequence goes on along the minus strand of NZ_BAAASL010000025.1, from coordinate 53,782 downwards.
ATGGCCAGGTACAGGCTGACCCACGTCTCCAGGCCGGCGGGCAGCGGGGCGATCTCGGCGAAGACGGGGTGCTCCGGGTTGTCCCAGTCGTCGATGCCCAGCGCGGGGATGGTGGCCTGCTTGGTGCCGGTGGGGTTCCAGATGTGGTTGGCACGGGCGGTCATGATGTTGCCGTTGGGCCCCCAGCCCTTGCCGATCTCGGGGCTCAGGGCAGGCAGGGTGCCGGTCTCCCGGGCGCGCAGCAGCAGTTCCGTCGTGCCGAGGCTGCCGGCTCCGAGGAACAGGTAGGTGCAGGAGATCTCCTTGGTGGCCAGCACCGCCCCGTGGGCGTCGCTCTCCTGCACGCTCAGCAGGTACGCGCCGTCACTGCGCTGCCGAATCGTTTTGACCTGGTGGAGGGTGGCGATGGTGACCTTGCCGGTGCCCAGGGCCGCGGCCAGGTAGGTCTTGTCCAGGCTCTTCTTGCCGTGGTTGTTGCCGTAGATGACCTCGGTGGCGAGCGCGGACTTCGGCACCTCGCCGGCCGCCTCGCGCTTCATGTAGTCGAAGTCGTAGACGTTGGGGACGAAGGTGGTGCCCAGGCCCGCCTTCTCCGCCTGCTTGCGCGAGACGCGGGCGAACTTGTACCACTCCGTCTCCTCGAACCACTGCTTGTCGATGTGGTTGACCCCGAGGGCGGCGTTGGCGCGCGGGAAGTAGCGCTCGTACATCTGCGCCGCGTCGACCTGCGGGAGGACCTCCTCGAAGTACGAGCGCCGCGGCATGACGGCCATGCCCCCGTTGACCAGGGAGCCGCCGCCGACGCCGCGCCCGACGTAGACGGACATCTCCTCGAAGGCGACCCGGTCCAGGACACCGGCGTAGGGCGTGATGTTCTTGTTGACCACGTCCAGCCACAGGAAGCTGCCCAGCGGGGCCTCGGTGCGGCTCTTGAACCAGGTGGAGCGCTCGTCGGGCTTGAGCATGCCGGGGAAGACGTTGCCGTCGGCGCCGGGGGTGTCCCACTGCCGGCCCATCTCCAGCATGAGCGTCTCGACGCCCGCCTCCCCCAGGCGCAGCGCCGTGACGGCGGCGCCGTAGCCGGTGCCGACGACCACGGCCCGCACGTGCCGGGGCCCGTCCGCTCCGGCGCCCTTGGCGCGTACGGCCGTGGCGGCGGCCGCGCGGCTCGCGGTGGTGATGGTGGTGGCCCCGGTGAGGGCGGCAGCGCCGAGTGCCGTCATGCCGAGCAACCGGCGACGCGACAGGTGCTGGTCTACCACGGGAGGTACCTCGCCTTCCTGGCGGCTGGTGAGCCTGGTGAAGCTCACACTGTGCCCACCGGCACGACAAGGAAAGACCTAGACATGGGCTCACTCGGGTCCTGGAGCCCTGTTTTCGACCGGAGTTGAGCGTTCACCCACCCGGTTGGTTCGGTACTGAACGACTCTCGCGATGCTGATATGTGCGGGACATATGACTGCTGTACGCTCCGGGCCGTTCACCGACACCACCGGAGCGAGCTGTGCAGCCGCACGTGGATCGACTGGAGCGACCTATGGACACCGCCGCCCTCCGCCCGGGCCACGCCGCCGTCGTCCCCTGGCCGAAGACCCTGAGCGCCCCCGCCGACGGAGCGCTCGACCTGTGGCTGCTGCACGTTCCCGATCCCTGGCTCGCCGGCGCCGTCCTCGACACCTCCCCGCTCGACGAGCGGGAGCGCACGCGCGCCGCCTCCTTCGTGCACGCCGTCGACCGCGCCAAGTACGTCGCGTCCCACCTCATGCTGCGCCGGCTGCTGGGCGCGTACCTGGACCGGCCCGCCGGCGAGGTGGCGTTCGTGCGCGAGCCCTGCCCCTGCTGCGGCGCGCCCCACGGGCGGCCGGCCCTCGCCGGCGACGGCCCGCACTTCTCCCTCTCGCACGGCGGGAACCTCGTCCTCGTCGGCGTCGCCGCCGCGCCCGTCGGCGTGGACACCGAACAGCTGCCCGCCGCCCACACCGTCGGCCAGGTGGCCACGGCCCTCCATCCGGACGAACAGCGCGAGGTGATGTCCGCCCCCGCCGTCCGCCGCGCGGCGGTCTTCACCCGGCTGTGGGTGCGCAAGGAGGCCTACCTCAAGGGCCTGGGCACCGGCCTCGGCCGCTCCCCCGCCCTGGACTACCTCGGCAACGGCGGCCCCGGCACCCCCGCCTGGCCCGCCGGCTGGACGATCGTCGACGTCCCCGTGGGCGCGGGCCACGCGGCGGCCGCGGTGCGGGGGCCGATCGGCAGCCGGTACGACGTGGCGCGGCTCGACCCGCAGGAGCTGGCGGCCTGACGGGGGCCGCCCGCCGGCGAGGTCAGCCCAGACAGGTGATGTGCACGAGAGTGACCGTGTCGTCGCCGATCAGGACCACACCGGCCGTGCGGCCGTGGGCGATGGTGCGCATGGTGCCGTCGTCCACCCCGTAGGCACTCGAATGGGCGATCGGATCGGCGAGGGCGTCCAGGAGGCACACCGCGAGGTCGCGGCGCGCCTCGTCGGGCAGGCTCTTGTAGGAGGCGTGCAGGCTGGGATCGAGACTGAGCCGGTAGGTCACGCGGCACCCCGGCGCCCGCGGCGCCCGGTGGCGGCGCGCAGCTCCTCGGGGCTGATCTCGACCAGGCCGGCGGTGTAGGTGGCCGGCAGCCGGCCGTTGTCGTGCACCAGCGCCCGCAGCTGCTCCAGCCGGGGCCGCTCGGCCTCGAAGTCCTCGATGAAGGCCACCCACCGCTCGATCACCCCCGGCAGCTCCCGTACGTCGGTGAAGGTGACCTCGCGCAGGAAGGTGGCGCGCAGCTCGGGGTGCGGCAGGGCGTGGCCGATGCTGTCGATGGTCCACGAGTGTGGGGTGCTCACGGGCCCTCCCCGGATGCGGCGGCGTGCGGGCCCCACCCTAACCCGTCGGCACGCCTGCGGCCGGGCACGCCGCGACGGCGTGCCCGGGTCCGCTCCGGCAGCGGCCCGCTCAGCAGCGGACGAGGCCGGTGTACTTGTAGAGGGGAGGGAAGACCACGGCCTTCTTGTCCTCCACCGTCTGCCCGGGCTGCAGCTCGTAGCACCCCCACTGCAGGGCGTCGTTCGCATAGGTCGGCCGCACGCGCTGCACGGTGGTGCACTTGTTGGTCATGTGGACGGTCGCGTACATGTCCATCATGTTCCAGCCGTAGCCCTCGACGCAGCTCGGCGCGGGCTCGGCCGTGGCGGCCTGTGCCGTGCCCTGCCCGGACACGGCGAGCGTCAGACCGCCGGCGGCGACGGCGAGCGCGGCGAGCGTGGTCTTGAACTTGACTAAGTTGCCCATGACTTCTCCTTCGATCGGGGCGTAAACACCCTCATTCAAGGAGGATTCACGGACCACAGCCAGGCTGGTTCAACGAGTTCGAAGTGGAGGCTTCAGACGGGTCTGCTGTCGCCGTCGGGGGCCCGCCCCGCCGCGGCCCACATCACGGACGAGGCGAGGAGAACCGCGGCACTCAACACCCATGTCGTCGCACGCCTGGTGACCATGGCCCCTGCCTACCCCGGCCGGCCACGCCCGCCCCCGGCTCCCGGCAGCACTCCGCCCGCGCGCGCCCGCCCCGCACGCGGGCGCTCGCCACCCTCACCACGCCTGGAACGGCGCAGGGGAGGGTAATGACAGCCGGTGACGAACTGCACCGCTGCCAAGGCCCGCGTCTTCGCCATGCTGGACGCCGACGGGGACGGGATCATCTCGCGGGAGGAGTACCTCGCCCGCACCGAGAACGTGGTCCGGGCGACCGGGCGCCGGCCGGACGACCCCCTGGTCGCGGCCGCCCGCTCGGCCGGCGCCGGGGCGTGGGCATCGATGGACGCGGACGGCGACGGAGGGGTGACCTTCGAGCAGTACGCGGCCTGGGCGGGCGCCGAGGCGTTCGACACCGTCTGCAGGCCCACCCTCGGCCTGCTGTTCGACCTCGCCGACACCGACGGCGACGGCGCCGTGGACCGCACGCAATTCCTGGCGCTGCGCAGGGCGCTGGGCAATCCTGCCGGCAACGCGGAGGCCGCCTTCGAGGCCCTGGACACCGACGGCGACGGCCGCATCACCCGCGCCGCGTACCTGGCGGGGATCCGCGCCCACGTCACGGGCGAGGGATCGGCCATGGGCGACGTCCTGTACTGACCCGGCGCCGGCCTTCGACCGGGGCCGGTCAGCGGATCGGCAGGCCCGACAGGGCACGGGCGATGACCAGGCGCTGGATCTCGCTGGTGCCTTCGAACACCGTGTAGATGGCCGCGTCCCGGTGCATGCGCTCGACCGGGTACTCGCGGGTGTAGCCGTTGCCGCCGAGGATCTGCATGGCCTGGGCGGTGACCGTCTTGGCCGTCTCGCCCGCGAAGAGCTTGGACATCGAGCCCTCCGCGGAGGTGAACTGCTTGCCGGTCGCGGCCATCCACGAGGCGCGCCACACCAGCAGGCGGGCCGCGTCGATGCGGGTGCGCATGTCGGCGAGCTGGAAGGCGACGCCCTGGTTGTCGATGATGGGGCGGCCGAACTGCACGCGGGTGCGGGCGTAGTCGAGGGCCACCTCGTAGGCGGCACGGGCGATGCCGACCGCCTGGGCGCCCACGGCCGGGCGGGAGGCCTCGAAGGTGGCCATGGCGGCGTTCGCGGCGCGCTCGGCGCCGCCGGTGCGCGTGCGTTCGCGGGCGCGGGCCAGGCGTTCGTCGAGCCTGTCCTTGCCGCCCAGGAGGCAGTGGCCGGGCACGCGGACGTCCTGCAGGACGACTTCGGCGGTGTGGGAGGCGCGGATGCCGTGCTTCTTGAACTTCTGGCCCTGGGCCAGGCCCGGGGTGCCGGGCGGTACGACGAAGGAGGCGTGGCCGCGGGCGCCGAGCCCGGGGTCGACGACGGCGACGACGACGTGGACGTCGGCGATGCCGCCGTTGGTGGCCCAGGTCTTGGTGCCGTTGAGGATCCATTCGTCCTTGGCCGCGTCGTACACCGCGCGGGTGCGCATGGCGGCGACGTCGGAGCCGGCGTCGGGTTCGGAGGAGCAGAAGGCGGCGATCTTCACGTCGTTCGCGTCGCCGTACATCTGCGGGACCCAGGTGCCGACCTGCTCGTCGGTGCCGTTGGTGAACACGGCGACCGCCGCGAGTGCCGTGCCGGAGATCGCCAGGCCGAGACCGGCGTCGCCCCAGAACAGCTCCTCCATGGCCAGCGGGATGCCCAGACCGGTGGGGTCGAAGAACTGCCGGGCGTAGAAGTCGAGGGAGTACAGGCCGATCCGGGCGGCCTCCCGGACGACGGGCCAGGGGAACTCCTCCCGTTCGTCCCATTCCGCCGCGGCGGGACGCATGACGTCGGCGGCGAAGCCGTGGATCCAGTCGCGGACGGCTTCCTGATCGTCGTTCAGCTCCGGCGTGAACTGCGCCATGACCCCTCCCAGCATGCGCTACCTCCGGTAACCGCAGTATGTTACCCATCGGTAAAGCCTGTCAACGGCACGCCCGTCCAATCCGCAGCGTGGAGGGGGTGTTACGTTGCGCAGGCATTTTGAATCACCGGGGCGGGGAGGCACCTCATATGGAGACCAGTCAGCAGACCACTCAGCGGGAGGAACAGCAGCGCGCGGCCGAACAGCGGCGCAAGGAACTGCTGGAGGCCGCGGACCGGGTGGTGCTCAGGGACGGCCCCGGCGCGTCGATGAACGCCATCGCCGCGGAGGCCGGCATCACCAAGCCGATCCTCTACCGGCACTTCGGCGACAAGGGCGGGCTGTACCGGGCGCTGGCCGTCCGGCACACCGACGCCCTGCTGTCGGGTCTGCGCGCGGCCCTGGACGCGCCCGCCGAGCGGCGCGAGCGCGTCGAGGCCACGCTCGACACGTACCTGGCGGCCATAGAGGCCCGGCCGCAGGTCTACCGCTTCCTGATGCACCCCGCCGACGAGGGCCAGCCGACCGAGCAGGGCTTCGACGTCGGCCGGCACTCCGCACCGCTGCTGCGCCGCCTCGGCGAGGAACTGGCCGAGGTCATAGCCGAGCGCGTCGACCTCGGCCCGGACGGGGAGGGGCTGGCGCGCTCGTGGGGACACGGGATCGTGGGCATGATGCACGCGGCCGGCGACTGGTGGCTGCGCGAGCGGCCCTGCCCGCGCGCGGACTTGGTGCGCCACCTCGCGGACCTGCTGTGGGGGCGGCTCGCCGTCTCGGGCGACCGCGCGGACGGGCCGGGGTTCTGACCCGGCCCGCTGTCAGGGGCGCAGCCCCGCGCGCCGTACCGCCCGCAGGGCGCGCCTGCGGCGCAGGCCCGTCACGTGGTCGAGGTACAGGCCACCGTCCAAGTGGTCGCACTCGTGCTGCAGGCAGCGCGCGAAGAAACCGGTGCCCCGTACCGTCACCGGGGTGCCGTCCATGCGCAAGCCCTCCACCACGGCCTCGTCGTGGCGCGGCGTGCCGGCCTCGACGCCCGGCACGGACAGGCAGCCCTCCGGGCCGCGCAGCACCGGCCCGTCGGTGGCGACCAGAGTGGGGTTGACGAGGTGGCCCAGGTGCCGGACGTCCTCGTCGTCCGGGCAGTCGTAGACGAAGACCCGCAAGGGCACACCGATCTGGTTGGCGGCGAGTCCCACGCCGTTCGCCGCGTACATGGTGGCGAACATGTCCTCCACGAGCCGTGCGAGGTCCGTACCGAAGTCGGTGACGGGTTCGCAGGGCGCAACGAGAGCCGCGTCCCCGAGCAGCCTCATGGGCCGCACTCGTCCTGAACTGCCGGGAATCGTGGCTCTTCGCATGGCCCCCAGGGTACGTTCCGGGGGCAGCGGGTTCGGGCCCCGGTCCGGATCTCGATAGGCTGATCCCCGACCGTTGCCTCCTGGCCGGCGATGACGAGCGCAAGGGGGGCGTTCCACCGGCTGACCAGGGAAGCGGCGCGGCGCCGGATGCAAGGAAGGATCTAGGACGATGGCAGGCAACTCGGGGCCGCTGTCGCCGCGGGCCAAGCTGGCCGTGACGGCGGGCAAGGCGGCTGCGGCGGTGTCGCGGGCCGCGGGCCGCGGCAGCGGGTCGGTGATCGGCGGCAAGGTCGCGCTGAAGCTCGACCCTGATCTGCTGGCCCGGCTGGCGACCCACCTGGACGTGGTCCTGGTCTCGGCCACCAATGGCAAGACGACCACGACCCGGCTGATCGCCGAGGCGCTGCGGGCCAGCGGCCCGGTGGTGTCGAACGCGCTGGGCGCGAACATGCCCGCGGGCATCACCTCCGCCCTCGCGGGCGGCTCGGACGCCCGCTACGGCGTGATCGAGGTGGACGAGAAGTACCTGGCGGGCGTCGCCCGTGACGTGGCGCCGAAGGCGATAGCGCTGCTGAACCTCTCCCGCGACCAGCTCGACCGCGCGGCGGAGACCCGCATGCTCGCCGAGAAGTGGCGCGAGGGCCTGGCCGGCACCAAGGCCGTGATCATCGCGAACGCCGACGACCCGCTGGTGGTGTGGGCCGCCTCCTCCTCGTCGAACGTGGTGTGGGTCGCGGCCGGTCAGGAGTGGAAGGACGACGCGTGGTCCTGTCCGTCCTGCGGCGGTGTGATGCAGCGCCCGGGCGACGACTGGTTCTGCGGCGAGTGCGGCTTCCGCCGGCCGACGCCGAGCTGGGCGCTGTCGGGCGACTACGTGCTCGACCCGCACGGCTCCGCGTGGCCGATCCACCTGCAGCTGCCGGGCCGGGCCAACAAGGCCAACGCCACCACCTCGGCCGCCGTGGCCGCGACCTTCGGCGTGCCGCCGCAGGTGGCGCTGGAGCGGATGTACCAGGTGCAGGCGGTGGCCGGCCGGTACGACGTGGTGCAGTTCCTCGGCCGTGACGTGCGGCTGCTGCTGGCGAAGAACCCGGCCGGCTGGCTGGAGACCTTCTCGCTGATCGACGGGCCGCCGGCGCCGGTGATCCTGTCGGTGAACGCCCGCGGCGCGGACGGCACCGACACCTCCTGGCTGTGGGACGTCGACTACACCCGCCTCGCCGGCCACCCGATCATGGTCATCGGCGACCGCAAACTGGACCTGGCGGTCCGGCTGGAGGTCGCGGGCGTGGACTTCCGGGTCTGCGAGACGATGGACGAGGCGGTGCAGATGGCCCCGCCCGGCAGGATCGAGGTCATCGCGAACTACACCGCCTTCCAGGACATCCGCCGCCGCGTCGGCAACTGACCCGCGACAGCGCTTCATAGGGATTGTGAGCATGAGCCAGAACAGTCTGCGTGTGGTGTGGGTCTACCCCGACCTGCTCAGCACCTACGGGGACCAGGGCAACGTCCTGGTCCTGGAGCGGCGGGCGCACCAGCGCCGCCTGGACGTCCAGCGGGTCGACGTGCGCTCCGACCAGCAGATCCCCACCTCCGGGGACATCTACCTGATCGGCGGCGGCGAGGACCGCCCGCAGCGGCTGGCGGCCGAGCGGCTGCGCCGCGACGGCGGCCTGAACCGGGCCGTGGCCAACGGCGCGATCGTCTTCTCGGTGTGCGCCGGCTACCAGATCCTGGGCCACGAGTTCATCAACGACCTCGGTCAGCGGGAGCAGGGCCTGGGCCTGCTGGACGTGATCAGCACCCGTGGCGAGGGCGAGCGCTGCGTCGGCGACGTGCTGGCGGACATCGACCCGCAGCTCGGCCTGCCGCCGCTGACCGGCTTCGAGAACCACCAGGGCGTCACCCACCTGGGCCCGACGGCCCGCCCGCTGGCCCGGGTCCGCTTCGGCAAGGGCAACGGCACCGGTGACGGCACCGAGGGCGCGTTCAACGACACCGTCTTCGGCACGTACATGCACGGGCCGGTGATGGCCCGCAACCCGCACATCGCGGACCTGCTGATCAAGCTGGCGCTGGACGTCAACGCCCTGCCGCCGGTCGACGACCGCTGGTACGAGGCGCTGCGCGCCGAGCGCATCGCCGCCGCGACACAGCCGGCGTAGGGCCTCGCGCCCCGTAGGGGCGCGGGGAACTGCGCGATCGGCCACCGACGGCCTGCAGCTGAAGCACGGCCTTCATCTGCGGGCACGTCGTGGCTTGTCGCGCCCACGCGGCGGCAGCCGCAGGTCGACACCACCCCGCGCCCCTACGGGGCAGCGTTCCCCGACGATCCGCCGGACAGGCCGTAGGGTGGCGGGGACCGCGCCCGGCGGCGGGCCGGCCGCGCAAGGCCCGCCCTGTGTGAGGTGACCCTGTCGTGCGCATCGGTGTGCTCACCTCCGGCGGCGACTGCCCCGGCCTCAACGCCGTCCTGCGGTCCGTCGTCCACCACGCGGTCTGCGACCACGGCGACGAGGTCGTGGGCCTGCACGACGGCTGGCACGGCCTGCTCGAGGGCGATCACCGCCTGCTCGACCCCGCGGCCGTCGCCGGCGTCCTGGGCACCGGCGGTACGCTGCTGGGCTCCTCCCGCATCGCGCTGGCCGAGCTGCCCGGGGGCGTGGAGCTCGCCCGCGACCGGGCGGCGGCCCTCGGCCTGGACGTGATCATCGCCATCGGCGGCGCCGGCACGCTCGGAGCCGCACACCTGCTGGCCCGGGACGGACTGCCCGCGGTCGGCGTCCCGCGCACCGTCGACGACGGCATCGCCGCGACCGACGTGGCCTTCGGCTTCGACACCGCCGTGGCCGTGGCGGGGCACGCCCTGGACCGGCTGCGGACGCAGGCGGCATCGCGGCAGCTCGTCGTCGTCGCCGAGGTGGCGGGCCGGCGTTCGGGCTGGGTGGCGCTGCAGACCGGGCTGGCCACCGGGGCGGACGTGATCGCCGTGCCCGAGCGCCCCTTCTCCGTCCACGCCCTGACCGCCGCGGCCGGCCGCGGCCTGGCCTCGGGGAAGCGCTGCACCGTCGTGGTGGTCGCCGAGGGCGCCACCGCCCACGACGCCCTGCCGGCCGCTGCGCCGCCGGCCGCCGCCCGCCCCGGCGTCGCCGAGCTGCTGGCCGCAGAGCTGCAGCAGCGTCTGGGGGCCGACGTCCACCCGCTGCCCCTGGGCCCGGCCCAGCGCGGCGGCGCGCCCACCGCGTACGACCGGGTGCTGGCCAGCCGCTTCGGCCGGTACGCCGTGGAGACCGCCCGGACACGGGCCGGCGCGCCCGCCGCGGTGATGACCGCGCTGCACGGCGAGGCGCTCGTCCCGGTGCCCCTGACCTCGGCGCCCGGGCACCGGCCGGTGCCGCCGGAACGCTATGCCGAGGTCGGGTGCGTGCTGTGAGGAGGGCGCCTCTACGCTTGTCCCGGCGCATCGGTGCGAAATGGGAGAGAGCGGATGGATCACAGCGGGCACGGCATGATGCACATGGACATGCCGCCGTTCACGCTGGGGCGGGGTCTGCAGTTCAGTAGCGAACCGTTCTTCATGATCGGCTGCCTGCTGGCACTGGGCCTGTACAGCTGGGCCGTGGTGCGGCTGCGCCGGCGCGGCGACGCCTGGCCGTGGGGCCGCGTCGTGGCCTTCGTCACCGGCGTGCTGACCGTGGCGCTGGTGATGTGCACCAAGCTGAACGACTACGGCATGGTCATGTTCAGCGTGCACATGGTGCAGCACATGGTGATCAGCATGCTCTCCCCCATCCTGGTCCTGCTCGGCGCGCCGGTGACGCTGACCCTGCGCGCGCTGCCGGCCGCCGGCCGGGGGCGCACGGGCCCCCGCGAATGGCTCGTCGCCCTGCTGCACAGCCGCTACATGCGCATCATCACGCACCCGGCGTTCACGATCCCGATGTTCATCGCGAGCCTGTACGCGCTGTACTTCACCCCGCTGTTCGACTTCCTCATGCAGAGCCGGGCGGGCCACATCGCGATGATGGTGCACTTCCTCGCGGTCGGCCTGGTGTTCTTCTGGCCGATCATGGGCGTGGACCCCGGCCCGCACCGCCCGGGGTACGTGATGCGGATGCTGGAGCTGTTCGCCGGCATGCCCTTCCACGCGTTCTTCGGCATCGCGCTGATGATGGCCTCCGAGCCGATGATCGGCACGTACATGCACCCGGCGGCCTCGCTGGGCATCGACGCGCTGGAGGACCAGAAGGCGGGCGGCGGCATCGCCTGGGCCTTCAGCGAGATCCCCTCGGTGGTCGTGCTCCTCGCGCTCGTCTTCCAGTGGTACCGCTCCGAGCAGCGGCAGGCCCGGCGCAGCGACCGGGCCGCCGACCGCAACGGCGACAAGGAGCTGGCGGCCTACAACGCCTACCTGGCCTCGCTCAACGCCCGGGGGCAGTGAAGGCGGCCGACGGCGGTATGGCCCGCGGACCGCGGCCGGGAGACCATGGTCTCCTGGCCGCGGTCCGCGTTTTGGTGCACTGAGCTGCTCGCGCCGGACCGCCGTTGAGGAGGTGCGGCGATGTCGGGATCGGCGAAGACGATGGCGTGGCTGACCATGGGCGCCCTGGTGCTGGTGACCGCCTATTCGGTGGCCCTGGGCGGCAACGGCTGGCTGTGGTTCATCTGGTCCGTGCTGGGGCTGGCGACGATAGGCACGGTGGCGGCCGGCGGGGCGTGAGGCGGCCTGCGCATCGGAACCCTGAGCCAGCGGGTCAGAAGCGGAAGACGGGCCCGGTCGCGGCCTCGAGGGCGCACAGGTTCGGGAAGGTCCGGCGCCAGGCGACGGGCAGGCCGTGCCAGTCGCCCCGGGCGGTCGCCTCGACGGGGTCCTCCTCCCGGGTGCACACCTGCTCCGCGTCCCCGAGCAGCGCCTCCGGCTGCCCGCCGGCCAGGGCCAGGCTCTCGCAGGCCTCCGCCGCGTGCGGGTGCCGGCCGCCGGGGCCGGGGCAGACCAGGCGTACGCCGCGGATCCAGGTGCCGTGCGCCCCGGAGATCGTCAGCAGGTACTGCCCGTCGCTCGCGTCCTCCCGGTCGGTGGCGTGGGCCTGGCCCAAGGGCCAGGTGAGCAGGGCGGCGGCCGCGGCCGCGGCGGCAGGGAGGGTGGACGTGCGTGGGGACATGGGCCGAGCCTTCCGGGGCGCTGGTGTGCCGGCCAGGCCACCGCGCCCGGGCCGGGCCCGCCAAGGGGCCGCACCGCACCCGCACTCGTGTGGGGGATGCCGGCCACCCGGTCGGGCGATGTCCGCGCCGGAAGCCCGAGCGCCGGCAGCCCGGCCACCGGGAAAACAGGTCGCCCCGGGCCGTCCGGGCCCGTACTGTCCTCGCTTGTCATTGATCATTCAACGGGGAGGACCGGGAAACGCATGAGTGCCCGGCTGCGCGAGGTCGCGCGCAACACGGAACGGATCGTCGCCGAGGGCGGCTACACCACGCCCGGCGGCCGCTGGGCGGACATCGCCGAGGACGTCCGGCGGGCCCGCGAGGGAACGCGATTGTACGGGCCGGAGCCGGTGCCGGTGCCGCAGGCGGGCCCGGTACGTCCGACGGTCTTCGAAGTGACCGCGGAGGGCAGCCTGGACGCCGCCCGCCGGCTGGCGGCCGACGGCCCGCCGGTGGCCGTCCTCAACTTCGCCTCCGCCCGCAACCCCGGCGGCGGCTACCTCAACGGCGCGCAGGCGCAGGAGGAGGCCGTCTGCCGCGGGTCGGCGCTGTACGCGTGCCTGCTGCAGGCCCCCGAGTACTACGCCGCCCACCGCGCGGATCCCAGCCCCTTCTACAGCCACCGGGTCATCCACTCCCCCGGCGTCCCCGTCTTCCGCGACGACCGCGGCGAGCTGCTCGAAGAGCCGTACACGGCCGGCTTCCTGACCTCGCCCGCGCCCAACGCGGGCGTGATCGCCCGGCGTACGCCCGAGCAGGCGGACCTGATCCCGGCGGCGCTCGCCGAGCGCGCGGCGCGGGTGCTGCAGGTCGCGGCGGCGCACGGGTACGAGCGCCTGGTGCTCGGCGCGTGGGGCTGCGGCGTCTTCCGCAACGACCCGGCGCAGGTGGCGGCGGCCTTCGCCGGCCACCTGAAGGGCGCGGGGCGTTTCGCGGGCCGCTTCGAGCACGTCGTCTTCGCGGTCCTGGACCGGCAGCCGCACTCCGCGAACAGGGCGGCCTTCACCGGCGTCTTCGCCGGGTGAGCGGCGGGGCGCCGGCGGGCTGCTCCTACTCCTCGATGGCCCCGCCGACCGCGCGCAGGTGCTCGCGGAAGGTGAGGTGGGGGTCGGCCGCGCGGGCGGTGAGATACGCGTCGAAGCCCACCTGGCGGCGCAGCGGGACGCCCTCCCTGATCCTCGTGGCCTGCCGCCGCTCGGCGTCGCGGATCGCCTCCGCGGCGGCGAGCACCTCCTCGGCCCGCGCGGCCGGCACGAACACCACGCCGTCGTCGTCACCGAACACCAGGTCCGCCGGGCCCACGGTCCACTGCCCCACGACCGCCGTCCGCAGGGCCTGCGGCGGCCGGGCATCCAGGCGCAGCGGCCCGGCGGGCAGCGCGCCCAGGCTGAACACCGGCAGGCCGATGGCACGGATGTCGGCGGTGTCCCGGTGCAGCCCCCACACCACGACGCCGGCCAGCCCGGCGTCCGCGGCCTCCAGCACCGCGAGGTCGCCGATGCACGCCTCGTCCGTCCGGCCGTCGTTGTCGACGACCAGCACGTCCCCGGGTGCGGCCTGTGCGACGGCTTCCAGGAAGACGTCCACGCTGCCCGCGTGCCGCGCGGGCAGCACGCGCCCGGCGAGCCGCGTCCCCTCCACGACGGGCCGCATGCCCGCAGGTGCGCACCGCACGGGCACGCCGGTGCGCACGCAGCCGTCGGCGATGTGAGCGGTGGTCAGGTCGGTGCGGTCCAATTGCCTGCCTCCTTGGTGGCAACGGGAGTTTACGATCACCGTATGTCCAAGCACAGCGCAGACTCGTCGCATTCCTCGTTGTCCCTGTGGTCGCGGGATTCCCTCCTGTCGATCGGTTCCGTGGGCTCGGTGCTGTCGATCGGCTCGGTCGGCTCGGTGCTGTCCGTCGGCTCAGTGGGCAGTGCCCTCTCCCTGGGTTCGATCGGCTCCGCCCTGTCCTTCGCCTCGGCCGGCTCCTGGCTGAGCACCGGCTCCGTCCTGTCCGCCCAGTCGCGGTGGTCGGTGCTCTCCTGGCGCTCCAGCCGCGGCTTCCTGACGGCGGGCGTGGTGGCGGCAGTGGCTTGCGCCGCCCTGACGACGCACCGCCGGCCGGCCACCCGCCCGTAGGCTCAAAGGGTGAGTGCGTGCCCTGTCGTCACGTCGACATGGGCAGGGATCCGATCGTGCCGGTCGCCGACCGTCGCCGTTCCGGTGGGCTCGAACATGAGGATGGCGGCGCCGGACGGAGTGTACGGCTTGTGCTCCGTACCCCGGGGAACGGTGAAGACCTCGCCCTGGGCGAGCACCACCGTGCGCTCCCCTGCGGGCTCGCGGAGAGAGATGTGCAGTTCGCCGTCGAGTACGAGGAAGAACTCGTCGGTGTCGTCGTGGGCGTGCCAGAGGTGTTCGCCGTCGACCTTGGCGACGCGTACGTCGTAGTCGTTGACGCGCGTGACGATGCGCGGGCTCCACAGGGCGTCGAAGGAGGCCAGGGCCTTGCCGAGGGCGATGGGTTCGCTGTTCATGGGGCTCATCCTTCCGCCCTGTTCCCGGCCGGCGTGAGTGCTAGGAATTGCACATGGCGCAAGAATCCTCGCATGCAGTCCGTACCGCGGGCCCGCACCGCGTCGTCGTGATCGTGGACGAGAACTCGAACCCCTTCGAGCTCGGTTGCGCGACCGAGGTCTTCGGCCTGCGCAGACCCGAGCTCGGCCGTGACCTCTACGCGTTCACGCTCTGCTCGCCCGCGCCCCGCACGCTGATGCGGGACGGATTCTTCACGCTCACGGGCGTCGCGGACCTGGCGGCGGCCGACTCGGCGGACACCTTGATCGTGCCCAACCGGCCCGACGTCGAGGTGCCCCGCCGCCCGGCCGTGCTCGATGCCGTCCGGCGGGCCCACGCGCGGGGTGCGCGCCTGGTCGGTTTCTGCAGCGGCGCGTTCACCCTGGCGGAGGCGGGCGTGCTCGACGGGCGCCGGGCCACCGCGCACTGGCAGTGGGCGGATTCCTTCCGGGCCCGCTTTCCTTCCGTGCGGCTCGAACCGGACGTGCTGTTCGTGGACGACGGCGACATCCTCACCGCCGCCGGGAGCGCCGCCGCGCTCGACCTCGGGCTGCACATCGTCCGCCGCGACCACGGCGCGGAGATCGCGGCGGCCGTCGGCCGGCGGCTGGTCTTCGCCGCCCACCGCGACGGCGGGCAGCGGCAGTTCGTCGAGCGGCCCGTGCCCGACGTGCCGGACGAGTCCCTGGCGCCCGTGCTGGCCTGGGCCCGGGAACGGCTGGACTCGGCCCTGACCGTCTCCGGGCTCGCGGCACGGGCCGCGGTCAGTCCGGCGACCCTGCACCGCCGTTTCCGGGCGCAGCTGGGCACGACGCCCCTGGCGTGGCTCACGGGGGAACGCGTGGCCCTGGCCTGCCGGCTCATCGAGCGGGGGGAGTCGCGCTTCGACGTGGTCGCCCGCCGCACCGGACTGGGCACCGCCGCGAACCTGCGCGCGCTCATGCGGCGCGAGACGGGTCTCAATCCCTCGGCGTACAGGCGCCGGTTCGGACCGGGGGCGGACTGACGGCCGGAAGACCGGTTCCGGTCGTTCCGTGGGCCTGGAGTGGCCGATGAGGAGTCGGATCCGACAGGGTCGGCTTCCCTTTTGACGGAGATCTTCCGGACAGTGTCGTCGTGAGTATTTCCGGGCCGCGGATCGCTTGGATGGTGGGGGAAGGGCGCGTTCCAGGCCACCGTCACATCGATCCACCAGAGGACTTCAATGGACAGCATGCCCTGCGCCGTACCGACGGCGCCCCGCACCGGCCCGGGGCCGGTGCGATGACCGGCGACCGCCGGAGCCGGCTCGAGGACGGCCGCCTGCCACTGGACTTCCAGGCCTTCTACCTGGGCGTCGAGGAGATGTACCACTCCTACGCCACGGAGATCCTCGGGAACCGGGAGGATGCCGAGGAGGCCGTGCACGAGGCGTTCTGCCTGATCCGCGACGAGTGGGCGGACCTGCTCAGCAGCAGCAACGTCGAGGAGGGCGCCTGGTCCGTCCTGCGGCTGGCCACGATGCGCCGGCTGCGCAGCGGCAGCGGGCGGCCGGCGTTCGTGGCCAAGGGGGCCTTCGCCCGGGCCATGGACGCCGCCGGGGACCAGCTGGCGGTGCTGGAGGAGAGCATCGGCCTGTACGCGGCGATAGCCGAGCTGCCGAACCGCCAGTTCGACGTCATCGTGCTGCAGTACGTCATCGGCTACCCCGTCACGCGGACCGCCTGGCTCCTCGGACTGGACGAACGGACCGTCGACTACCACGGCCGCAAGGGCAAGGAGTACTTGCGCCGGCAGCTCGGCATTCCGGAAGTGACGCGTATCAAGGAGGTCAGGAAGTGACCGGGCGGGGTGCGGGCATCGAGGAGCTGCTGGCGCAGGCGGCGGTTCCCACGGCGTCGGGTGCCGGCTTCGATGCGGCCGCGGCAGTGCACCGGCTGGCGGCCGGGGCGGGTGCGCGGGGGCACCGCCGGCAGTTGCGGGACTGGCAGGCCCGCGAGGCGCGCAAGGCGCAGATCGCCCTGGACTGGATCTGCCAGTGGTCGCTCACGGACGCGCAGGAGCAGCTGCGCCGCTTCGCCGGGGACGACCCGGACCCGGACCCGGAGGGGCCGTTCGTCTTCGGGTGCCTGCTGCACCGGCTGGGCTACGGCAAGAGCGCCCAGTTCTGGTGGCGGCTGGCGGCCGGGGCGGACCACCGGGGTGCGGCCTACTGCCTGCACCTGCACCACCTGCAGCTCGACGTCGCCTACGGGGCGAGCTCCCACTGGTACGAGCGGTTCGCGGCGCTGCCGTCCCGGGCCGGCAGCGGCTCCGACGCGGTGGCCCACTACGAACTGCTGGC
The DNA here is from genome assembly GCF_039532865.1 of Streptomyces luteosporeus. Lineage (NCBI taxonomy): Bacteria > Bacillati > Actinomycetota > Actinomycetes > Kitasatosporales > Streptomycetaceae > Streptomyces > Streptomyces luteosporeus. The sequence goes on along the minus strand of NZ_BAAASL010000025.1, from coordinate 36,928 downwards.
CGCGGCCTCCCGCCACCGGCACCGGCGCCTTCCGCCCGGCGACGGGGTCTCCAGGGAGATCGAGGACGAGGTTCATCGTCTCGCTGCGGAGACGATGAAGAACTGCGGTGTCGTGGGCCGGCCCGGGCAGCGCTTCGCGGACGTACTGGCGACGGCGGCCCCCGGAAAGACGCACCGCCCCGGCCCGTGAGGGGCCGGGGCGGCGTGGTCACACCAGGTGCAGCTCCGCGGCATTACGCCTTCGGGGGCTCCGGGGTGGCGTGGGGGGTGCAGGTGACGTCGCTGCCGCCGGTGAGCTTGCCGGTGAGCAGGTAGGCGTCGACGCGGTCGTTGATGCAGGGGTTCTTCAGGCCCGTGACACCGTGCGAGCCGGCGCCCTTCTCCGTGATCATCTGCGAGCCGCGGAAGCGCTTGTGCAGCTCGACCGCGCCCGCGTACGGGGTGGCGGCGTCACGGTCGGACTGGACGATCAGGGTCTGCGGCAGGCCCTTGTGGGTCGTCACCTCGACCGGGCTGTACTGCGGGCCCTTCCACGTGGCGCACGGCAGGTTCATCCAGGCGTTGGCCCAGGTCATGAAGGGGGCCTGCTGGTGGATGCGGGTGTTGTCGCGGTCCCACTTGCGCCAGCTGGTGGGCCACTTGGCGTCGGCGCACTCGACGGCGGTGTAGACGGCGTTGCTGTTCTCGGAGGCGATGTTGCCGGCCTTGTCGTCGAGGTTCGGGCCGGCCGCCTCGACGAGCGCCTTCACGTCGCCCGCACGGTACTTCGCCCAGGTCTGCGCGACCGGGACCCACGAGGAGTCGTAGTACGCCGCGCCCTGGAAGTAGTTGATCAGCTCGGCCGGGCCGACGAGACCGCCGATGGGCTCCTTCTTGGCGGCGGCGCGGAGCTTCTCCCACTCCTGCTGGACCTTGGCCTGCGTGGTGCCGAGGTGGAAGACGGAGTCGTGCTGGGCGACCCAGTTCTCCCAGTCCTTGAAGCGGCCCTCGAAGGCGATGTCCTGCTCGAGGTTGGCCTGGTACCAGATGTTGTCGCGCGCCGGGTTGACGACGCTGTCGACGATCATGCGGCGGACGTGGTCCGGGAAGAGCGTGCCGTAGACCGCGCCGAGGTAGGTGCCGTAGGAGACGCCCAGGTAGTTGAGCTTCTTGTCGCCGAGGGCGGCACGGACCACGTCGACGTCGCGCGCGGTGTTGGCCGTGGTCATGTACGGCAGCATGTCGCCGCTGCGCTCGGCGCAGCCGTCCGCGTACTCCTTGGCCAGCTTGCGCTGGGCGCGCTTGTCGGCCTCGCTGCCCGGCACCGGGTCGGCCTTGGGCGCCTTGACGAACGCCTGGGGGTCGACGCAGGAGATCGGGGCGGAGTGGCCGACGCCGCGGGGGTCGAAACCGACGAAGTCGTAGGCCTTGGCGATGTTGGTGTACAGCGGGTTCTTGGTCGTGACCTTCTTCGGGAAGCGAAGGCCGGAACCGCCGGGGCCGCCCGGGTTGTAGACGAGGGAGCCCTGGCGCTCGCTCGCGGTGCCGGTGGACTTCACCCGGTCAACGGCGATCTTGATCGTGCGGCCGTTGGGGCGCGCGTAGTCGACGGGCACGGTGACGAAGCCGCACTGGATGGGCTTGTCCAGGCCCCAGTCGGCCGGGCAGTCCTGCCAGGTGATGCCGCTCTTGGCGGCACGGTCGGCGGCGATCTTCGCGCCGCGGGCCTCGGCGGCGCCGCCCGGCACGGACTGCGCGGCACCGGCCGGCGTCGCGGTCAGGAAGCCGGCGACGAGTGCGCCCGCCACCACGGTGCCGGCCGCACCGGCTATCGCGTTCGGTCTCAAAGTAGGAATCCCCCTGCAGAGTGCGCCGCCCGCCCGGGGCGGCGATGATCACACGATGTGCAGGGGGGAATCCTTTCGCCTCCCCTGCCACAAAGGACAGACCGGAAGGGTGTTCTTTACTAATCCGTAAACGAGAGGACGCATGAACCGCCGTACGGGCGGCTGTTACCCGCGGTCGCCGGTCCGCTATCCCCCGACTGCCCGTTTTACGGCCGGAATACGGCATTGAGAGCGGTTGCCGCCGCTTCGAGCGCCCTGCGCACGCCCAGGGCGTCCGGCGCCACCGCGCTGACCAGGGCGGCCGGTCCCGCGAGCGGGACGAGCACGGCCCCCGGGCCCAGTACCTGCGGCTGCACCGGGTGGTCCGCGAAGGCCGGGTCGACGACGAGGAGTTGGCCGGCCGCCCGGTTGCCGGCGAGCACCGCCGGCCCGTCCCAGCCGGGCACCCCCGGCCCGTAGCGCAGTTCCTGGTCGTACAGCGGGCGCCCGGCGCGGTGCACGGTCAGCCGGGTGGCCAGCCGGCCCGTGGGCTCGCCGGCCCGCCCGAGCACCTGCTCCTCGCGCAGCACCAGGCGGGCACCGGCGGCGAGTTCGACGCGGGTGGTCTGCCGCAGGTCGCTGCCGCGGGCGGAGATCAGCGGTTCGGGCAGCCAGTGCAGCACCGCGCCCTCCCCCACGCTCAGCCGGGTGTCGTACGTGGCGGGCGCGCCCGAGCGGCCCGGCAGGGCGACCGTCGCGGCCGCGGTGGTGAAGGTCAGCCCGGCGCCGTCGGCGACGTCGGCGCTCAGGGCGAGCGCGTCCCCGCCCAGCGGTGCGCTCATGGCACCGACCAGGCAGACCCGCGCGCGGGGCCCGTCGTCCGGCCGCAGCCGGCGCAGGGCGAGGGGGCCCTCGCCCCGCAGCACGGGCAGGGCCACCCCGCCGCGGCCGTCGGGCACGGCGGCGATGCGGGCGATCGCGCGCAGGGCGGAGGCGGCGCCGGCCGGCGCGGTCGTCGTCATGCGGCGGCCGGCGCGCCCGTCCAGGCCGCGAGGCGCTCGCGCACCCACCGGCGCACCGGGTCCACGCCGTCCGGCGCGGTGAGGGAGGTGAACACGACGGGCAGGCCGCCGCGCTGGGCCACCGCGTCGCGCGCCATGCGCTCCAGGTCGGCGCCGACGTACGGGGCGAGGTCGGTCTTGTTGACCACCAGCAGGTCGGCGGTGGTCACCCCGGGGCCGCCCTTGCGGGGGATGTCGTCGCCCCCGGCGACGTCGATGACGAACATCTGGGCGTCGACCAGCCCCTTGGAGAACGTCGCGGTGAGGTTGTCGCCGCCGGACTCGACCAGGACGAGGTCGAGCGGGCCGACGGCCTCCTCCAGCTCCTCGACCGCTTCGAGGTTGGCGGAGATGTCGTCGCGGATCGCGGTGTGCGGGCACGCGCCGGTCTCCACCGCCGTGATCCGCTCCGGCGGCAGGACGGCGTTGCGCAGCAGGAACTCGGCGTCCTCCCGCGTGTAGATGTCGTTGGTGACCACGGCGAGGGACAGCTCCTCGCGCAGGGCCCGGCAGAGCGCGGCGACCGTGGCGGTCTTGCCGGACCCGACGGGGCCGCCCAGCCCGATGCGCAGGGCGCGCCGGGTGCCGTCGGGGCGCAGGGCGGGGGTGGCGCCGTAGGTGTGGCGGTGGGGGAAGGCTTCGGGGTGGTCGAGGTGCATGGTCTCGTCTCTCCGGGGGGTTCGGGTCAGGTCGCGAAGAGGCGCACGGGCCAGGCGGCGTGCTCCTCGGCGGTGATCTCCAGCAGCGGTGCCGACGCGGCGGGCAGGGCTCCGGGGCCCTCGGCGCGGACGCGCGCGGCGGCCTCCGTGGCCGCGGCCGCGACCTCGTCGAGCTCCGGCGCGAGGCGGGCCAGGACGGCGGTGGCGGCGAACGGGTCCAGGCCGAGGAGCCGTACGACCGCGGTGGCGGGGCCGCTCACGCACTCGTACGCGGCGGCGTGGGCGGCGTCCGGCGGGCCCAGCCCGGCGGCGCGGGCGGCGAGGCCGAGCACGACGGGCTGGTGGGCGCAGCGCGGGCGGGCCGCGGCCAGGGCCTCCAGCTCGGGCGAGGGCCAGGCCGCGCGGGCCGCGCTCACCAGCTGCCGGCCGAGCCGCCGGGCGGCGGCGCGCAGGGCGGCCGAGGGGGTGCGGGCGTCGGCGGCCTCGTCCAGGGCGAGAGGGTCGGCGCCGGCCGCCGCCGCGGCGGCGAGGGCGGCGGCGGTCAGGCCGGTGGTGTGCAGGCGGCCGCGGCAGAACTCCTCCAGCGTGGGGGCACAGGCGATGCGGCCGGCCTTGACGGCGGCCTCGGCGCCGCCGGAGTGGGCGTGGCCGCCGGCGGGGAAGCGGCCGTCGGCGAGCACGAGGAGGGCTGCGCGCCCGGTGCCCCCGACGGTCCTCGGGGCGTCCACCGTTGCCATCAGAAGAGGAAGTAGCGCTGAGCCATGGGCAGTTCCGACGCCGGAGCCGGCTCGACGGGTTCGCCGTCGATCGTCACCGTGAAGGTGTCCGGGTCCACCTCCACCCGCGGCAGCGCGTCGTTGTTGCGCATGTCGGCCTTCGTCACGCCGCGCGTGCTGCGGATGGGCACGAAGCGCTTGCCGAGGCCGAGGCGTTCGGGGAGGCCGTCGTCGAGCGCCCACTGGGTGACGAAGTTCAGGGAGTTGGCCGCCGGGGCACGGCCGAGGGCGCCGTACATGGGGCGGGAAAGGACGGGTTGCGGCGTGGGGATGGAGGCATTGGCGTCGCCCATCTGCGCGTACGCGATCTGTCCGCCCTTGAGGACGAGGCGGGGCCGGACGCCGAAGAACGCCGGGTCCCACAGCACGAGGTCGGCGAGCTTTCCGCTCTCGACGGAACCGAGTTCGTGGTCCAGGCCCTGGGCGACGGCCGGGTTGATGGTGTACTTGGCGACGTAGCGCCGGGCGCGCCGGTTGTCGGCCGGTCCGTCTCCGGGGAGTGCCCCGCGCCGTTTCTTCATCACGTGTGCGGTCTGCCAGGTGCGCAGGACGACCTCGCCGATGCGGCCCATGGCCTGGGAGTCGGAGGAGATGATGGAGATGGCCCCCATGTCGTGGAGGATGTCCTCGGCCGCGATGGTGCCGGGTCTGATGCGGGATTCGGCGAAGGCGAGGTCCTCGGGGACGGCCGGGTTGAGGTGGTGGCAGACCATCAGCATGTCGAGGTGTTCGTCGACGGTGTTGACGGTGTGCGGCCGGGTGGGGTTGGTGGAGCTCGGCAGGACGTTGGCCTGCGAGACGACGGTGATGATGTCGGGGGCGTGCCCGCCGCCCGCACCCTCGGTGTGGTAGGCGTGGATCGAGCGGCCGGCGATGGCGGCGAGGGTGTCGCCGACGAAGCCCGCCTCGTTGAGGGTGTCGGTGTGGATGGCGAGCTGGGCGCCGCTCTCCTCGCAGATCCTCAGGCAGGCGTCGATGACGGCCGGGGTGGCGCCCCAGTCCTCGTGGATCTTGAAGCCGACGGCGCCGGCGCGCAGCTGGGCGCGCATCGCGTCGTACGAGACGGTGTTGCCCTTGCCGAGCAGGCCGATGTTGACGGGGTGGGCCTCCATGGCCTCGAACATCCGGGCGAGGTGCCAGGCGCCGGGGGTGACGGTGGTGGCCTTGCTGCCCTCGGCGGGGCCGGTGCCGCCGCCGACGAGGGTGGTGATGCCCGAGGCGAGGGCCTCGTCGGCGAGCCGGGGGCAGATGAAGTGGACGTGGGCGTCGACGGCGCCGGCCGTCAGGATGCTGCCGTTGCCGGCGATGATCTCGGTCTCCGGTCCGATGACGAGGTCGGGGTGGACGCCGTCCATGGTGTCGGGGTTGCCGGCCTTGCCGATGCCGGTGATGCGGCCGTCGCGGATGCCGACGTCCGCCTTGACCACGCCCCAGTGGTCGAGGACGACCGCGCCGGTGACGACGGTGTCGGGGGCGCCGTCGGCGCGGGTGGTGCGGGACTGGCCCATGGACTCGCGGATGACCTTGCCGCCGCCGAAGACCGCCTCGTCGCCGGCGTGGCCGGGGCCGCCGCAGCGGTCCTCCTCGATCTCCACGAGCAGGTCGGTGTCGGCGAGCCGGATGCGGTCGCCGGTGGTGGGGCCGTACAGGCCGGCGTACGCGGCCCGGGTGAGCTCAGGCATCCAGCGGTCCCCCGCATGCGCCGCGCAGTCCTTCGACGATGCGCTTGCCGGCGATGGGGACGAGCTGCACCTCGACGGGGATGCCGGGTTCGAAGCGCACGGCGGTGCCCGCGGGGATGTCCAGGCGCCGGCCGTGGGCGGCCGCGCGGTCGAAGCGCAGGCCCGGGTTGGCCTCGGCGAAGTGGTAGTGGGAGCCAACCTGGACGGGCCGGTCGGCGGCGTTGAGCACGGTGACGACGGTGCGGTGCAGGCCCTCGTTGAGCCGTACGGTGCCGGCGGCGTGCAGGATCTCTCCGGGTATCACGTGGTTCCGCCTCCCCGTCACGCGATGGGCTCGTGGATGGTCACGAGCTTGGTGCCGTCGGGGAAGGTGGCCTCGACCTGCACGTCGTGGATCATCTCCGGCACGCCGTCCATGACGTCGGCGCGGGTGAGGACGGCGCGCCCGGAGGCCATCAGTTCGGTGACCGTGCGGCCGTCCCGGGCGCCTTCGAGGACGTGGGCGGTGATCAGGGCGACCGCTTCGGGGTGGTTCAGCCGCAGGCCCCGGGCCCTGCGCCGCTCGGCGACGTCGGCGGCGACGTGGACGAGGAGCTTGTCCGTCTCGTGCGGGGATAGTTGCATGCGCCCACCTCAGCACAGGGTTGACCAGGGCTTCTGCGCCCGTGGCCGGTGCACGCAGATTAAGGCGCAAGCTTTTCCAACGCGTTAACAGGTCTGACCCGTTCTTTGCGTGCGCATGACGAGCCTGCTCAGCGGCCCGGATCCGTGCTCCCCGCATCGCGGTGCTCGGCGGCGATGCCGAAGCGCCTGCGTTCGCCCGCGGTGAAGGAGGACGCCGGGCGCAGCGCCGCCACCGTGCTGATCACCTGCTCGCCCTCCGCCTGCGCCGCGGCCTCGGGCTGCTCCAGCCGCTGCAGGTCGGCGGCGGAGACGAGGGCCACCAGCGGCTTGCCGTGGCGGGTGACGACGACCCGCTCGCCGCCGTAGACCACGCGGTTGATCAGGTCCGCCAGCTCGGCTCGGGCTTGCGTCACGGGAATCTCGTAGGCCATGCTCCCATTCTAACTGGACGTACATCCTGTACATTTTTTACAGATGTCGAGAGGGAGCGCCGTCATGGACACCGCCATCCGGGACCTGAACCCGTACGAGAAGCTGTTCGCGGAACGCCTGATCGTCCTCGGCACACCCATCGACGACGCGGCGGCCCAGGACGTGATCGCGCAGTTGATGCACCTGGAGCACGCGGCGCCCGGCCGGGACATCGGGCTCTACCTCAACTCGCCCGGCGGCTCCCTTCGGGCCATGAGCGCCATCCGCGACACCATGCGCTACGTCGAGTGCGACATCGAGACCGTCTGCCTGGGCCAGGCCGCCGGTCCCGCCGCCGTGCTGCTGGCGGCCGGCACCCGCGGCAAGCGGCTGGTGCTGCCGCACGCGCGGGTCGTGCTGCGCCGGCCCGCCCTGCCCGAGCCGGTGCGCGGGCAGACCACGGACCTAGCCCTGTGGGCGGCGGAACTGCTGCGTGAGGGAGAGGAGATGGTGACGGCGCTGGCCGGGGACACCGGGCAGGACGCGGCGCGGATCCGCCGGGACGTCGAGCGCGACACCGTGCTGGACGCCGAGGCCGCCGTCGCCTACGGGCTGGCCGACGCCGTGGTCACCGACCGCCGCTCGCAGCGGGGCTGGGCGGGGACGAGGTGAGCGACATGCCGCACGAGGACACGCCCCGGGACGCGGCGCACCGGTGGCCGCCCCCGCTGCCCCCGTTGCCCGCCCTGACGCGTGCGGAGGGCGAGTTGGTCGACCGCTATCTGGAAGTACTGGATCAGCTCGGCAGGATCAACCCGGCGCGGGCGCACGACACGTACAGCGGGCTACGAGCCGCGCAGCGGCTCGTGGTCGCGGCCACCGCCCTGCGCGACGCGCTCGCCGCGATGCACGAACGCGGTGAACGCGAGGTGTACGGGAGGACTTTGACGCGGGCGATGCGGGTCCTGGACGGTGAACGACGGGCCCGCCGGGTGATGTTGCCTCCGGAGGCGGCGAACTGAGGAGCGGAAACATTCTTCCCCCGATCTCCTCCAGACGCCGGAGGCGAGCGTAGACGGAGCGCGGTGATCTCCTCGGGCAGCGCGCCGGGCCGCCGCCCGGGGAGATCGCTCCGGCGCAGGTGGCGACCTCACCAGGGCTGATCGGTGAGTGCCAAATCCCGCTGCGTCCACCCGAATTGCCCGAAGGTGACGAGGCTCACATAACAGGGGATCCCCTCGGTTTCCCGGGCCCGGCTGCGCCAAGATCCCTCCCGACGACAAGACCCCGCCACCACGGCGGGGCGGTCCGGGCGGACGCCGAACCCTGCCGCCGCCCGGGCGCGGGTCGACATGGGTGCACTCGGCAGGGATGGAGGACCCGAGCACGACGGGACGGCCGGAGCCGAGCGCCACCGGACCGCCCCTTGGGGTGAAGCCGCCAAGCGCGGCCGGGCATTCTTCGCCTGCCCGAACCCGACAGGTCATCCTTCACAGGCGGCTGACGAAGGGTGAGAGCATGGGCGTGCACAGGCGTCCCTCGAAGCTGTCCCGGGCCCGGGCCGCGGCGGTTCCCGTCTCGGCACTGACCCTCGCGGCCGTGAGCGCCTCGGTACTGGCACCGGGCGCGGCCGGAAAGGCCGAAGCGGCAACCGTCTCCGTCCAAGCCCTGTTGATCGCGGCCTCGAAGGCCGGCTCCCCCTACCAGTGGGGAGCCACCGGCCCGTACCGCTTCGACTGCTCGGGGCTGACGCAGTATTCCTTCAAGCGCGCCGGCAAACAGCTGCCGCGCACCGCGCAGGAGCAGTACAACCGCACCCGCCACATCCCCGCCGCCACCCGTGAGCGGGGCGACCTGGTCTTCTTCCACGGCCGGGGCGGGGTCTACCACGTGGGCATCTACGCCGGTGACAACCTCATCTGGCACGCCCCCAAGACCGGTTCGGTCGTCCGCATGGAGCGCATCTGGACCAGGAGCGTCTCCTACGGCCGCGTGAACGGCTGACGCACCGCGCGTCCGGCTGCCGTCAGCTCGTCGGACCGGGCCACGGCAGCCGGACCCACACCGTCTTGCCCCCGTCCGCCGTGGGGGCGATGTGGAAGCCGCCGCCCTGTTCGGCGGCGAGGCAGCGCACGATGACCAGGCCCCGGCCGTTGTCCTGCTGGACGGCCGCGGGCAGCCGCCGGGGGTGGCGCGGATAGCTGTCGCCGACCCCGATGCGCAGGCACTCGTCGCGGTCGAGGCGCAGCTCCACGGTGAAGGAGGGCGAGTACCCCCGGGTGTGCAGCACGGCGTTGGTGGCCAGCTCGGAGACGATCAGGCGGATGACGTCGGCGGCCCCGGTGTCCTCGGGCAGACCCCACTCGGCGAGCAGGTGCGCGATCCGGCGGCGGGCCACCGCGACCGAGGCCGGGACGCTCGGCAGGGTGACGGTTGCTTCCTGGTGGTCTGCCATGGCGCTGCACCTTTCCCGACGCGTCCGTGCAGCGTGCCACTGATAACGGCCCCGATGGGCGGGTTCCACCGGATTATGGATATATCTGTCGCTCGAAGCGGTGAACTCTGCGAACCGCGACCGCATTTGGCCGCCGCATTGGTTTATTGACTCTCATCACCTCTGAGGAGAGCTGATGCGGTACGAACCTGCGGTGCGCCGCCGCAAACTCGGCGCGGAACTGCGCCGTCAGCGCGAGCTGATCGGCATGACCAGCCGGGAGGCCGCCTGCGCGCTGGGCTGGCACCAGTCGAAAGTGAGCAGGATCGAGACGGGCAGCAGTGGCGCGAAGCCCTCGGACGTCGCCCGGCTGCTGGACGTCTACAGCGTCTCGGACCCGGAGCTCAGGGAAATGCTCGGTGCGCTGTGCGGGGCGCCCGCGCCGGACGGGAGCCGGAAGCGCTCCCCGGGCCGGCGCGGCTGGTGGTACGCCTACCGGGAGCTGCTGCCCGCGGCGTACCTCGACTTCATCCGCCTGGAGTCGGAGGCCTCCTGCGCCCGTACGCTGGAGACCACGGTGGTGCCCGGCCTGCTGCAGACGCCGGCGTACGCCCGGGCCGTGACCCGCGCGGCGCTCGGCGACCCGCCGGAGGACCTGGTCGAGGAGCTGGTCAGGGTGCGGATGGCCCGCCAGTCGGTCCTCGCGGGCGAGCGCCCGCTGCAGCTGTGCGCGGTCCTGGACGAGGCGGCGCTGCGGCACGAGGTGGGCGGCCGCGCGGTGATGGACGGGCAGCTGCGCCACCTCGTCCGCCAGGGCGCTCTGCCGCACGTGCGGCTGCACGTGCTGCCGTTCAGCCGGGGAAGTCATATCGGCATCACGGGGCCTTTCGTCATCTTCTCGTTTGCGCGCATCGCCGATCTGGACGTGGTTGTCCTCGACCATTTGACGAGTAGCCTCCACTTGGAGCGGCGAGAGGACCTCCGGGCGTACGCCGCGGCCTTCGCCTCGCTGCGGGAAAAGGCCCTGCCGCACGAGGAGTCCCTCGCCTACATCACCGCAGTCGCCGACGGCACGTAAGGAGGCGCCATGTCCATGTCCCTCAGGCCTCGGTACGCGCAGCCCCGGTACGTCCACAGCAGCCACAGCACCGGCATGAACAACTGCGTCGAGACGGCGCTGCTGGGGCCCGGGCTGCTCGCGGTCCGCGACTCCAAACGGGCCTCGGGGCCCGTGCTGCTGTTCTCCCGCGCCGCCTGGTCGGCCTTCGTCGTCTCCCTGCGGGCGCCGGCCTGCCGGCCGCCCGCCCGGCGCACCGCGCCCGCGGGCGGCGCCCCGCGAGGCGCGCGGCGCCGTCCGGGCGATCGTGGCGGCCGCCGCCGCCACCTGGCGGTCGGACAAGTCCGCGCGGGCGGTCAGCCGCAGCCGTGAGACGCCGTCGGGCACCGACGGCGGCCGGAAGCAGCCGACCGCGAGCCCCGCGGCCCGGCAGTCGGCCGCCCATCGGACGGCGGCCTCCGGCGAGGGCGCCCGCACCGAGACGACGGCGGCGTCGGGCCGTACGGCTTGGAGCCCCGCCGCCGTGAGGCGCCGGTGCAGCTCCGCGGCCACCTCCCGCACCCGGCGGGCGCGCTCGGGCTCCCGGCGCAGCACCGCAAGGCTCGCCAGGGCCGCCCCGGCCGCGGCCGGGGCCAGGCCGGTGTCGAAGATGAAGGTGCGGGCGGTGCTGACCAGGTGGGCGATGACGCGCGCCGGGCCGAGCACCGCCCCGCCCTGGCTGCCGAGCGACTTCGACAGCGTCACGGTCGCCACGATTCCGGGCGCGCCCGCCAGGCCGGCGGCCGCCACGGCCCCGCGGCCGCCGTCGCCGAGCACGCCCAGGCCGTGCGCGTCGTCGACCAGCAGGGCCGCGCCGTGCTCCCGGCAGGCGGCGGCGAGGGCGGGCAGCGGGGCGGCATCGCCGTCGACGGAGAAGACGGAGTCGGTCACGGCGATCGCCCGCCCGCCGTGGGCCGCGAGCGCCTTGCGCACGGCCTCGGGGTCGGCGTGCGGGACGACGGCCTTGCGGGCACGGGCCAGGCGCGCGCCGTCGATGAGGGAGGCGTGGTTGGCCTCGTCGCACACCAGCAGGGTCTCGTCCGCGGCGGGTCCGGCGAGGGCGGTGACGGCGGCGAGGTTGGCGGCGTAGCCGGAGGAGAGCACGAGGGCCGCCTCGAAGCCGCAGAAGGCGGCGAGTTCCTCCTCCAGGCGGGCGTGCAGCTCGGTGCTGCCGGTGACCAGGCGGGAACCGGTGGCGCCGGCGCCCCAGTGCCGGGCCGCCTGCGCCGCGGCGGCGGTGACCTCGGGGTGGCGGGTCAGGCCCAGGTAGTCGTTGCCCGCCAGGTCGGCGAGGGAGGACTCGGCCGGGCGCGGGCGCAGGGTGCGCACCAGCCCCGCGGCGGCGAGCCGCTCGTGGTGGGCGTCGATCCAGTCGAACGGGTCCCGCTGCATGCGCCGTCCCTCGCGTTTGGTGGGTTTGCATAAAACCTAGCCGTCGGTGGCCCCGGACAGGATGTGGCGATACACACACCTGCCTCGGCTCTCCTTGTGCGGTCCCTCCCTTGGCCCCGGCCGCGGGTGTAGGCGAGGATCTGCGCCATGGACCTGCTGAACACGCTGGTGGACAAGGGGCTGCGGCGCGAGCTGCCGACCCGCGAGGAGGCGCTGGCCGTGCTGGCGACCTCCGACGACGAGTTGCTCGACGTGGTCGCGGCGGCCGGAAAGGTACGCCGCAGGTGGTTCGGGCGGCGAGTGAAGTTGAACTATCTCGTCAACCTCAAGTCCGGGCTGTGCCCGGAGGACTGCTCCTACTGCTCGCAGCGGCTGGGGTCGAAGGCCGAGATCCTCAAGTACACCTGGCTCAAGCCGGAGGACGCCTCCAGGGCCGCGGCGGCGGGCATCGCCGGCGGCGCCAAGCGGGTCTGCCTCGTCGCCAGCGGTCGCGGTCCGACCGACCGGGACGTCGACCGGGTCTCGAAGACGATCGAGGCGATCAAGGAGAACAACGAGGGCGTCGAGGTGTGCGCCTGCCTCGGCCTGCTCTCGGACGGCCAGGCCGAGCGGCTGCGCGCGGCGGGTGCCGATGCCTACAACCACAACCTCAACACCTCCGAGGCCACGTACGGCGACATCACCACCACCCACACCTACGCCGACCGCGTGGACACCGTGCACAAGGCCCAGGCGGCGGGCATGTCGGCCTGCTCGGGCCTGATCGCGGGCATGGGCGAGAGCGACGCGGACCTGGTGGACGTGGTCTTCTCGCTGCGCGAGCTGGACCCGGACTCGGTGCCGGTCAACTTCCTCATCCCGTTCGAGGGCACGCCGCTGGCCAAGGAGTGGAACCTCACCCCCCAGCGCGCGCTGCGCATCCTGGCCATGGTGCGCTTCGTCTGCCCCGACGTGGAGGTCCGCCTGGCGGGCGGGCGCGAGGTGCACCTGCGCTCGCTGCAGCCGCTGGCGCTGCACCTGGCCAACTCCATCTTCCTCGGCGACTACCTGACCAGTGAGGGCCAGGAGGGCAGGGCCGACCTCGCGATGATCGAGGACGCCGGCTTCGAGGTCGAGGGCACGGACACCACGACGCTGCCCGCGCACCGCGCGGATGCGGTCGCCGCCGGCGGTTGCGGGGGGCACGCGAGCGGCGGCGGTTGCGGGCCGTGCGGCGACGGCGGCACGCCGGCCGCGCCGGAGGGCGCCGACGCGAGCGGCTGCGGCTCCGCGGGGGGCTGCGCTCCGGCTACGGCCGGTGCGCAGCAGGCCGGTGCCGTCCCGGCCGGTGTGTCCGGCGCGGCGGGACAGGCCGTGCCGGGCGAGGTGCGCAGCGACCTGGTGGCCGTGCGGCGCCGGGGCGCGGGCACGGACCTGCCGCCCAATGCCTGAGCCGCTGGAGGGGCCGCTCGATGCGGCCCGGCTGCTGGAGCTGGACCGGCGGCACGTGTGGCACCCGTACGGGCCCATGCCGGGCCGGCAGCAGCCGCTGGTCGTCGAGTCGGCGTCCGGGGTGCGGCTGCGGCTGGCCGGGGCGGCGCACGGCGGCCGCGAGGTCGTGGACGGCATGTCCTCGTGGTGGTCGGCCGTCCACGGCTACAACCACCCGGTGCTCAACGAGGCCGCCCGGGACCAGCTGGGGCGGATGAGCCATGTGATGTTCGGCGGGCTCACGCACGAGCCCGCCGTGCGGCTGGCCGCCCGGCTGGTGGAGATCACCCCGGAGGGCCTCGACCACGTCTTCCTCGCCGACTCCGGTTCGGTGTCGGTCGAGGTGGCCGTCAAGATGTGCCTGCAGTACTGGCATTCGGTCGGCCGGCCGGAGAAGCGGCGCCTGATGACCTGGCGCGGCGGCTACCACGGGGACACCTGGCAGCCGATGGCCGTGTGCGACCCCGACGGCGGCATGCACCACCTGTGGTCGGGGGCACTGCCCCGGCAGGTGTTCGCCGACGCTCCCCCGCACGACCGCGACACCGCCGCCCTGCCCGCGTACGCGGCGCACCTGCGCGAGACGCTCGCGCAGCACGCGCACGAGCTGGCGGCGGTGATCGTCGAGCCGGTCGTGCAGGGCGCGGGCGGCATGCGCTTCCACGACCCGTCCCTGCTGCGGGTGTTGCGCGAGGCGTGCGACGAGCACGACGTGCTGCTGGTGTTCGACGAGATCGCGACGGGCTTCGGCCGCACCGGCGAGCTCTTCGCGGCCGGTCACGCGGGCGTGACCCCCGATGTGATGTGCCTGGGCAAGGCGCTGACCGGTGGGTACGTGACGCTGGCGGCGACGCTGTGCACCCCGCGCGTGGCCGACGGGATCAGCTCCGGCGAGGTGCCGGTGCTCGCCCACGGCCCGACGTTCATGGGCAACCCGCTCGCCTGCGCGATCGCGAACGCCTCGATCGACCTGCTGCTCGGCCAGGACTGGCGCACCCGGGTCAAGGACATCGGCACCGGGCTGCGCAACGGCCTGGCCGGCGCCGCGGACCTGCCGGGCGTGCGGGACGTACGGGTCCTGGGCGCGATCGGCGTGGTCGAGCTCGACCACGAGGTGGACATGGCGGCCGCCACGGCCGCAGCGGTGCGGGAGGGCGTGTGGCTGCGCCCCTTCCGGAACCTGATCTACACGATGCCGCCGTACGTCACCGGCGACGAGGACCTGGCGAGGATCTGCGCGGCGGTGTGCGCCGCCGCGCGGGAGGGATAGGAGCGCAAGATGTCGGTGCTGGTCGTGTCGGGCACGGGCACGGAGATCGGCAAGACGGTCGTCACGGCCGCCGTCGCGGCGGCCGCGCTGGCCGCCGGGAAGTCGGTGGCCGTCCTCAAGCCGGCCCAGACCGGGGTGGGCCCCCACGAGCCGGGGGACGTCGCCGCGGTGCGGCGCCTGGCGGGCGAGGAGGTCACCGGCGTGGAGATCGCCCGCTTCCCCGACCCGCTGGCCCCCAACACGGCCGCCCGCCGGGCCGGGCGGGAGCCGGTGCGCCCGGCGGAGATCGCCGAGGTGGCCTCCCGGCTCGCCGAGGAGCACGACCTCGTCCTGGTCGAGGGTGCGGGCGGGCTGCTCGTCCGTCTGGACGACGAGGGTGCGACCCTGGCCGACGCGGCCGGGCTGCTCGGGGCCCCGGTGCTCCTCGTCGTCCAGGCCGGGCTGGGCACGCTCAACACCTCCCAGCTGTCCACGGAGGCGCTGCGCTCGCGCGGCCTGGCGTGCGCGGGCCTGGTCATCGGCAGCTGGCCGGCCGAGCCGGACCTCGCCATGCGCTGCAACCTGGCGGACCTGCCCGAGGTCGCGGGCGCGCCCCTGCTCGGCTCGGTGCCGGAGCACTCCGGCGGTCTGGACGGCGCGGCCTTCCGGCGCCTGGCGCCCACCTGGCTGGCTCCCCGGCTGCACGGCAACTGGACGTGCGAGGCGCTCCTGCCGGCCGCATAGTGGTGCTCCGGCCCGAAGCGAGCTGTCCTAAGGGGTTGGCGCCATGGGCAAGACCATCGAGATGTACTGGTGGAACGACCAGCCGAACCTCGGGGACAGGCTCAACCCGCTGATCGTCGAGCGCCTCTTCGGTGTGCGGGTGCGGCGGGTGGAGATGGAGCGGGCCACGTTGGTCGGCATCGGGTCGTGCCTGCACCGGCTGGCCCGGTCGATCGCCGCCCGGCCCCGCGACATCCACGTCTGGGGCACGGGCTACCCCTTCGACGAGGAACCGGCGATCGGGCACGCCTGCGTGCGGCACTGGGCCATCCGGGGGAGGCTGACCCAGCGGCACAGTGCCCTGGACGGGGTCACGCTGGGCGACCCCGGGCTGCTGGCCTGCCATCTGGTGGACGCCCCGCGCAAGGACGCCCCGGTCGGGCTCGTCCCGCACCTGTGGAACCGCGCGGACGCCGAAGTGCTCAGGGCCAGGGAGCGCTTCCCGCGGCTCAAGGTGATCGACGTGCGGCGGCACCCGGTCGAGGTGATGAAGCAGATCGCCTCCTGCGAGGTCGTCCTGTCCTCCGCGCTGCACGGCCTGGTGATCGCGGACAGCTTCGGGGTGCCCAACCAGTGGGTGACCTTCACGACGCCGCCGCACGGCGGCGAGTGGAAGTTCCGCGACTACTACTCGGTGTACGACATGCCGCCGCCGGCTCCCCGGCCCTTCCGCGCGGACATGCTGCAGCGGGCGCAGCTGGAGCAGGTGGCCGCGGCGTACCGGCCGCGCGAGACGGCCCGCATCCAGCGCTCGCTCGTCCGGGCGTTCCCCCGCGACCACATCTGACCGGCGCTACAGCACCGACAGCTCCGCTTCCAGGTCGTCCAGGCCCAGGGAGCCCATGGACAGCGCGGCCATGTGCCAGGCCTTCGCGTCGAACGCCTCGCCGTGGGCCTTGCGGGCCGCCTCGCGGCCCGCGAGCCACGCCCGCTCGCCGAGCTTGTAGCCGATGGCCTGGCCCGGCCAGCCGAGGTAGCGCACCAGCTCGCTCTCGACGAAGTCCGCCGGGCGCCCGCTGTGCAGGCCGAAGAACTCCTGCGCCAGCTCGGGCGTCCAGCGCTCGCCGGGGTGGAACGGGGAGTGGGCGGGGATCTCCAGCTCCAGGTGCATGCCGATGTCGATGATCACCCGGGTGGCCCGCATCATCTGCGCGTCCAGGTAGCCCAGGCGGCGCTCGGGGTCGGTGAGGAAGCCCAGTTCGTCCATCAGGCGCTCGGCGTACAGGGCCCACCCCTCGACGTTGGCGCTCACCAGGCCGACGGTGGCCTGGTAGCGCGAAAGGCTGTCGGCCACGTGCATCCACTGCGCGAGCTGCAGGTGGTGGCCGGGCACGCCCTCGTGGTACCAGGTGGAGACCAGGTCGTAGACGGGGAAGCGGGTCTGGCCCAGGGTGGGCAGCCAGGTGCGGCCCGGGCGGGAGAAGTCCTCCGAGGGCTCGGTGTAGTACGGGGCGGCCGCGCCGCCGGGCGGCGCGATGTGCGACTCCACGCGCTTGACGCGCTCGGCCAGTTCGAAGTGGGTGCCGTCCAGCGCCTCGATCGCCTCGTCCATCAGCTCCTGCAGCCAGACGCGCACCTCGTCGACGCCCTCGATGTGGGTGCCGTGCTCGTCGAGGTGGGCCAGCGCCTCCCAGGGCGTCTTCGCGCCGGGCAGGATCTTCTCCGCCTCCAGCCGCATCTCGCCGAGGATGCGGTGGTACTCCGACCAGCCGTAGGCGTACGCCTCGTCGAGGTCGAGGTCGGTGCCGTTCCAGTAGCGCGAGAAGCGGGCGTACCGCTCGCGCCCCACCACCTCCGGCGCGCCGGCGACGGCGGGCGCGTACGTCCCCTCCAGCCAGTCGCGCAGTGCGGCCAGGCCGCCGGTGGCGACGCGTGCCGCCTCGTCGAGCTCGGTGCGCAGTGCGGCGGGGCCGTCGGCGGTGAAGTCGCCGAACCAGCCGGCGCCCGTGCCGATCCACTCCCGCAGCTGTCCCAGCACGGTGGAGACCTGCCGGGGCCCGGCGAACAGGCCGCGCTCCAGGCCCTCGGCGAGCGTGGCGCGGTAGCCCTCCAGGGCCGCCGGGACGGCGCGCAGCCGGGCGGCGATCGCCGACCAGTCCTCGTCGGTGGCGGTGGGCATGAGGCTGAAGACGTCGCGCACGGAGTGCAGCGGCGAGTGGATGTTGCTGACCGTGCGCAGGTGCTCGCCGGTGTCGTGCAGGGCGAGCTGGGCGGTCAGCCGTTCGCGCAGCAGCCGGGCGCAGCGCCGCTCCCGTTCGTCGTCGGCCCCGGAGCGTCCTTCGGCCTCGGTCAGCCGCTCCAGGGTGGTGCGGGCCAGGGCGGCGAGGGCGTCGCAGCCCCCGGGCGAGAAGTCCGGCAGGTGCGGGGCGGACTCGGGAATGCCGAGGTAGGTGCCGGTGATGGGGTCGAGTTCGGTCAGGGCGGTGACGTAGGCGTCGGCGACCTGGCGGGGCAGGAGCGCGCTGCTGGTGTTCGGCATGGCCTCATCCTCGTACGCCACCGGCGCCCGCGTCACCGGCATTTCGCTCACGGCTGCCGGGTGCTCGGCGCACGCTCCTCGTACCGTGCGCCGGGGGTCGCGGGCGCCGGGGCGGGGGCGAGGCGGGCGGTGATGACGAGGGTGCCCTCCTCGACCTGGTAGTCCAGCGGCAGGCCGAGGGAGCGCATGGTCGCGACGATGCCGGTGTTGGCGGCGGTGGTGACGGCGTAGACGCTGTCGCAGCCGGTGTCGGCGGCCATCTCCACGAGCCGGCGCAGCAGTTCGCCGCCGATGCCGCGCCGCTGCCAGGCGTCCTCGACCAGCAGCGCGACCTCGGTCTCCTCGCCGTCCCACAGCAGGTGGCCGAGGGCGACGAGGCGGCCGGAGCGGGTGCAGGCGGCCAGGGTGCGGCCGAAGCGGGGGCCGAGCAGGTGGCCGAGGTAGCGGTCGGCGTCGCGGACGGGGCCGTGGTAGCGGCGGGCCAGGGTGGCCGGGGAGCAGCGCTCGTGCATCTCCCGGGCGGCGACCAGGTCACCGGGCCCGGCGCGGCGCACGGTGATCTCGTTGCCCTCGGGCAGGGTGAGCACGTCACCGCGGTGCGGGACGCGCGGGCCCAGCCGGGCGTCGAGTTCGACCAGGGCCCGGGCGCGGGCGAACTCGGTGGGGGTGAAGGGCAGGTGGGGCCGCTCGATGGTGATGGTGCCGCCGGCGGGGTCGCGCAGCCGCATCACCGTCTCCTCCCACACGCCGTCGTGCGGTACGGGTTCGGTGGCGGCGCCGCTGCGCGGGGAGCGGGCCGGCGTGGAGCGGATGGTGCAGCGGCCGAGCAGCTGGCGCAGGGCGAGGGGGAGTTCGGCGGGGTCGACGGCGGTGCGGGTGGCCAGGCGCAGGACGCGAGTGGGGGCGTCGACGAGGTCGTGGGCGTCGGCGCGCTCCAGCCAGGTCGAGCGGCCGCCGCCGGTCGCGGCCGCCCGGGTCAGGTCGGCGGGCGCGAGCGCGGCGGGAGCGCGCAGGAGCAGCTCGTCGACGGTGGCGTCGCCGAGGGGGTGGGTCTGCAGGGAGAGGATGTCGACGCCGCGGTCGGCCAGGGCCCGGCCGAGGGCGGCCAGGCTGCCGGGGCTGTCGCGGACGGTCGTGCGCATGCGCCACAGCGCGGTCGCGTCCGGGCCGGGCGTGGGGGCCGGTGCGGACGGTGCGGGGGGCGGGTGGTCCGCGGTGCGGGCGCGGCGCCGGGAGAACCAGGTGTGGAACGCGGCGGTGGCCAGCAGGGCGCCGGCCGAGGCGACCAGCAGGGCGGGGCCGTCGGGACCGTGGACGACGGTGTCGGCCACGCAGTCGGCGGTGGCGACCGCGGTGAACACGGCGGCCAGTTCCGCCAGGTCGCGGCGCCAGTGGTGATGCCGGGGATGGTGCCGGCGCGTGTCGTCAAGACTCCGGGCCGTGGTCTCGGGGGTCTCGTCGCTCATGCGCCCACCCTGACGGACGGGTGTTGCGTGATCACGAACGCTCTGTGTCCGGTGAGTTACGGACGCTTCTGTTCGCTTCTGTGGCCGGTGGGCGGATTCCGCCGGCCCTCCTTTCGCATACGCCGTTCGTCGTTTACGCCGTCCGGCACGGCGGACAGACTCATGGACATGGACATCACGGTCCCGGTGCCGGGCGGCATGGTGTGGGCGCAGGACACGGGCGGGGAGGGCATGCCGGTCGTCCTGCTGCACCCGGGGGTGGGCGACTCGCGGATCTGGGACGGCGTGGTGCCGCTGCTGGCACCGCACCACCGGGTGATCCGCTACGACGCGCGCGGCTTCGGGCGCTCCCCCGCACCGACGGTGTCGTACTCCAACGCGCGCGACCTGGCGGTGGTCCTCGACCACTTCGGGCTGGAGCGGGCCGTGCTGGCCGGCTCCAGCCTGGGCGGCGCCACCGCGGTGTCCGTGGCGCTCGCGGCCCCCGGCCGGGTCGCCGGCCTGGGGCTGCTGTGCCCGGGCGTCACCGGCTACCCCGAGCTGTCCTCGCCCGCGGTCACGGCCCGCATCGGGGAGCTGGCGAAGGCCGGCGACGTGGATGGGCTGGTCGAGCTGGGCCTGCGCACCTGGGGCGCGGCTGGCAGCGGCACCGACGACGAGGCCGCCGCCCAGCTGCGGGCGGCGGTCCCGGCGTGGTTCGCCACCCACCCGTACGTCACCCAGGACGCGCCCGCCTTCGACCGGCTCCCCGAGCTGGACGTGCCGTGCGTGCTGGCCCTGGGCGAGCAGGACCAGGACGAGGTGGTGCGCTGCAACGAGGCGATGGCGGCCCGCATCCCCGGCTGCCGCCTGGTGCGCTGGCCGCACTGCGACCACTTCCCGTCGCTGCGCGACCCGGGGGCGGTCGCCGGCCTCCTGCTGGAGCTGGCCGCGGGGCCGCGCAGCGCCCCGTAGGGGCGCGGGGCAGTGTCGATCTGCGGCTGCCGCCGCGCGGGCGCGATCGGCCACCGACGGCCCGCAGCCCCGTAGGGGCGCGGGGAACTGCGCGACAAGCCACGACGCGCCCGCAGATATGGTGCCATGCTGCGCCCGGACCGCGGGGGCGGTGCGTCGACTGCGGGCCGTCGGTGGTTAATCGCGCAGTTCCCCGCGCCCCTTCGGGGCACTGCCAGGCTTCAGGAGGCCAGCTCCAAGGCACGCAGCGCGTCCTCGACGGCACGGTGGAACGTCGGGTAGGCATGGATCATGTGCCGCAGCGTCTCGACCGGCACCTGGGCCTGGACGGCCACCGCCAGCCCGTACATCACCTCGCCGCCCACCGGGCCCGCGACGGTCGCCCCGGCCAGCACGCCCCGGTCGGCGTCCTCGACGAGTTTGACGAAGCCCTCGTTGCCCGCCTTGTGGATCCACCCGCGCGCCGAGGAGGGCAGGCTGGCGGTGCCGGTGCGCACGCGGGGCATCTTCTGCCGCGCCTGCTGCTCGGTCAGGCCCACCGCCCCCACCTCGGGGTCGGTGAACGTCACCCGGGGCAGGGCCCGGTAGTCGGCCTCGGGGCCGGGCTCGCCGAGGACGGTGCGCACCGCGATCTCCGCCTCGTACATCGCCACGTGGGTGAAGGCGCCGTGCCCGGTGACGTCGCCGACCGCCCACAGTCCCGGGGCGACACGCATCCGGCCGTCCGTGCGCAGGCTGCGCGCCCGCGGGTCCAGGCCGATCGTCTCCAGCCCGAGGTCGGCGAGGGCTGCCCGGCGGCCCGTCGCCACCAGCAGCTGCTGTGCCGTCAGCTCCTCGCCGCCGTCGAGCGCGAGGGTGAAGGCGTCCCCGTCGTGGCGGGCTCCGGTGGCGCGGGCGCCGGTGCGCATGGTCAGGCCCTCGGCGCGCAGCACCCGCTCCAGCAGGGCACCGGCCTCGGGTTCCTCGGCCGGCAGGAGGCGGTCGAGCGCCTCGACGACGGTGACCTGTGTGCCGAAGCGGGCGAAGGTCTGGGCCAGTTCGACGCCGACGGCGCCGCCGCCGAGCACGAGGAGCGAGCGCGGGGGTTCCTTCGCGGCGACGGCCTCCCGGTTGGTCCAGTAGGGCACCGTCTCCAGCCCGGGCACCGGCGGCACCTGCGGGTGGCTGCCGGTGGCCAGCACGATGCCGTGGCGGGCCTCGAAGACGCCGCCCTGCTCGCCCTCGACGGCCACCCGGCCCGGGCCCGCCAGCCGGCCGTGGCCGCGCACGAGCCGGCCGCCCTTGCCGGTGAAGCGGTCGGCGGCCACCTGGTCGTTCCAGTCGTCGGTGGCGTCGTCGCGGATGCGGGCGGCCACCGGGGCCCAGTCGGCGCGCACGTCGGTCGTGCCGGCCATGCCGGGCACGCGCCGGGCCTCGGCCAGCAGGTTCCCGGCGCGGATCATCATCTTGCTGGGGACGCAGGCCCAGTACGGGCACTCGCCGCCGACCAGCTCGGCCTCCACGCCGACCACGCCGAGCCCCGCGTCGGCGAGCCGGCCGGCCACGTGCTCGCCGCCCGGGCCCATGCCGATGACCACGACGTCCACCTGCTCGGCCACAGCGCCCGCCCTTCCTCGCGTCGGTTCCGCATGCCCACCATCCCACCGCGGCCGCGGGGTACGGGTCTGCGACGCGCCCCGGGCTGCGGGCGCGCCGCGGCCGCGGCGTAGGGTCATGATCGGTACGGGCCGCCGTACGGCGGCCCCCGGAGACAAGGAGGCAGCACCGTGCCCGTCAACGGACAAGCCCATGTGCGCATAGCCCGCCCGTCGCGCGACCTCGCGGCGGTGGAGCGGTTCTACACCGGCGGCCTCGGTCTGTCGGTGCTCTTCCGGAAGACGGCCGAGGAGGGCGCGCCGCCCGCCGAGGCCCACGCGTTGCTGATGGTGGGCTGGCCGGACGCCGGCTGGCACCTGGAACTGGTCGCCTCGCCCGACGGTTTCCCGCAGCCGGCCCCGACCGTGGAGGACCTGCTGGTGATCTACGCGGGCGAGGAGGTGCCCGAGGAGCTCGTGGCACGGCTGGAGGAGCACGGCGGCAAGCGGGTCCCCGCTCACAACCCCTACTGGGACACCTGGGGCGTGACGGTCGAGGACCCCGACGGCTACCGCCTGGTGCTGTCCACCCGCACCTGGTCGAACGCGGACCTCACCACCAACCTTCGCGGCCTGGGCAGCTGACCGCGCGTCAGCGCGAACCGTCGAGGACGACCCGGGCCACCAGCGCCGGGTCGTCGCTCATGGGCACGTGCCCGCAGCCGGGCAGCCTGACGAGCCGGGCCGCGGGAATGATCCGCTTCGCCCGCACGCCCTGGCGCCGCAGCAGCACCCGGTCGGCCGTGCCCCAGCCGATGGTCACCGGCATGTCGGGGACGTCCCCGGTGAAGACGAAGGAGCGCCCGGTCTCCAGCACCGCGTCGAAGGCGGTCGACTCCCGCATGGCGCGGATCTCGGCGAGCACCGCGTCGGGCGAACGGCGCCCGGGACGGGCGTAGATGGCGCTCGTCAGCGCCGCCCGGCCCGCAGCCGTGCGGGCGAGGCGGGCCACGGCGGGCTCGGGCAGCCGCAGGGCCCCCAGGCGCAGCCCTCTCAGCACGGCAAAGGCGTAGTTGCGCTCGGCCGGCGTCCAGAAGCCGCCCGGGGACAGGGCGGTGACGGACCGTACGAGCTTCTCCTGGCCCAGCCGCAGGGCGATCAGGCCGCCCAGGGAGTTGCCGGCGACGTGCGGCCGCTCCAGGCCCAGGGCCTCGAACAGGGCGCGCAGCATCCGCGTCACGCCGCGCAGGTCGTGGGGGATGCCCTCGGGGACGGCGGCGGAGCGGCCGAAGCCCGGCAGGTCCACGGCGATCACGTCGCGCTCGGCGGCGAGGATGCCCATGACCGGGTCCCAGACCTGCAGGTGATGGCCGATGCCGTGCAGCAGCACCAGCGGTTCGCCGTCGCCCAGCCGCTCGTAGGCCACCTCGACCGTGCGGTCCCCGGCGGGCGCGGCGACGGGGAAGGAGATCTTCTCGGCCATGGGGCGACTCCTCGCCATCGTGGTCACGCGTACCGAGACAGGATGTCAGCAACGGTTACCGCTGGGTAGAGGACGGTGCAAGATGGGTCCGTGACCACCAGCGAGACCCTGCTCGAAGCCTTCGAGGCACACCGTGCCCTGCTCACCGCCGTCGCCTACCGCATGCTCGGGCGCTTCGCCGACGCCGAGGACGTCGTGCAGGAGGCGTGGCTGCGCTGGTCCTCGGCCGGGCGCGAGGAGGTCCGGGAACCACGCGCCTACCTGGTGCGCGTGACCACCCGCCTCGCCCTCGACCGGCTGCGCCAGGTGCAGGCGCGGCGCGAGGAGTACGTGGGGCCGTGGCTGCCCGAGCCGGTGACCACCGCCTACACCACCGCCTGCACCGGCGCCGAACGCGCGGAGCTCGCCGACTCCGTCTCCCTCGCCCTGCTCGTCGTGCTGGAGTCGCTCTCCCCGCTGGAACGGGCGGTGTTCGTGCTGCGCGAGGCCTTCGACCTGCCGTTCAAGGACATCGCCGAGGCCACCGGCCGCAGCGAGGCGGCGGTGCGGCAACTGGCCGGCCGCGCCCGGCGGCACGTGGCCGAGCGCCGGCCGCGCTTCGACGCCGATCCGGCGCGCGGCCGCGAGCTGACCGAACGGTTCCTGGCCGCGGCGGGCGGCGGCAGCCTGCAGGACCTGCTCGCGCTGCTGGCCCCCGACGTCCGCCTGGTGGCGGACAGCGGCGGCAGGGCCAAGGGCCCCCGGCGGATCATCCACAGCGCGGACAAGGTCGCCCGCTTCCTGCTGGCGGTGGCCGCGGTGCCGCTGCCCGAGCCGGAGTACCGGCTGGTGGAGGTCAACGGCGGGCCAGCCCTGCTGCTGCTCTCCCGCGGCAGGCCCGACTCGGTCCTGTGCCTCGCCGTCGCCGAGGGCCGCGTCTCCACCGTCTACCTCATGCGCAACCCGGACAAGCTCTCCGGCCTGCGGCCGGTGGCACACACGGCCCGGGGGCATTCCGCCTAGGGCCTGTCCGGCGGGCCTTCGTCACGCAGCACTACGGCGCCCCGAAGGGGCGCGGGGAACTGCGCGATCGGCCACCGACGGCCCGCAGCCGACGAGCCACCCCGGGCCCCGGGCGCAGCACGGCACCTCATCTGCGGGCACGTCGTGGCTTGTCGCGCAGTTCCCCGCGCCCCTGACGGGGCGCCGTGGTGCCGCCGGACAGGCCCCGGTTGTATTGCCTAGAGCCCGCCGGCGACGCGCAGGACGGCTCCCGTGGTGTAGGACGCCTCCGGCGAGAGCAGCCAGGCCACCGCGCCGGCGATCTCGGCGGGCTCGCCGGCGCGCCCCATGGGCACGACGGCCGCCTTGGTGCGGGCGCGGTCCGGCGCGCCCATCGCGGCGTGGATGTCGGTGGCGATCAGGCCGGGCTGGACGGAGTTGACGCGGATGCCCTCGGCGGCGAGCTCCTTGGACAGGCCCACGGTCATGGCGTCGACGGCCGCCTTGCTCGCCGCGTAGTGCACGTACTCCCCCGGGCTGCCGAGCGTCGCGGCGGCCGAGGAGATGTTCACGATGGCACCGCCGGCGCCGCCGCGCCGGGTGGACATCTCCAGGGCGGCGCGGCGGGCGCAGATCAGGGCGCCGGTCACGTTGACGTCGAGGACGCGGCGCATGCGCGCGACGGGGGTCTCGGTGAAGCGGCCGAGCAGACCGGTGACGCCTGCGTTGTTCACCAGGCCGGTGACGGGCCCCAGTTGCGCGGTGGCGGCGTCGAAGAGCGCGTCCACGGCGGCCTCGTCGCTGACGTCGACGCGGACGGCCAGGCAGGCGGCGCCCGCCTCGCGCACCGCCGCCGCCGTGCGCTCGGCGGCCTCCTGCGCGTGCTCGTAGCCGATGGCCACGGCGTGACCGGCGCGGGCCAGGTGCAGCGCCACGGCCGCCCCGATGCCCCTGCTGCCTCCCGTGACCACGGTGACCTGTCCGGCGTTACGGCTCATGGTGCGCCCCCTGTTGTCGTGCTGTTGTCGTGCGTGTCCCTCCGGTGTGCACCGGTGGCGACGACCGTAACCGAGGGTGGATGCGCGGCAGGGCGCAGGGTGGCATTGGTCTTGACCAAGTACGCACGCCGCCCTATGGTCGCAGGCATACTGCAACAACCTTTAATAAAGAAGCGCGCAAAAAGCCTCGCGGAGGATCAGGGTGGGGACCACGCAACCGGAAGCGGTGCCGGAGCCGAAGTACTGGCACCTGAAGACCGTCCTCAGTGACGCACTGGACTCCGAGTTCGCCGTCGGGGAGATCCTGCCCAACGAGCGCGATCTCGCGGCCCGTTTCGGTGTCGCGCGGGCCACGCTCCGCCAGGCGCTGGAACAACTGGAGCTGGAGGGACGGCTGCAGCGCCGCCGGGGGGTGGGCACCAGCGTCGCCCCGCCGCGCATGGGCGTGGCCGTCACCGACGCGGGCCCGAACCGGCCGGGCGCCGCCGGCGACGCCTGGCAGCCGATCGGCAGCGCGTGGGAGGCACCGCCCGCCGCCGTCGCCCGGCTGCTGGAGACCGAGCCGGGCGCGTGCGTGCACATCGTGCGCCGCACCCGCCGTACGCGCGGTCAGATCGTGGCCGCCGAGCTGCTCTACGTCCCTGCCCGCAGCGTTCCCGCCCTGGCCGCCGGGCCCGCCGAGGACAGCACGGCCGTGCTGCACGAGCTGCAGGCGCTGCCCCTGGACGGCCAGGACCGCTCCGTGGAGCTGGGATCGGCCGGCGCCGACGAGGCCCGGCAGCTCGACCGGCTGCCCGGCTCGCCCGTGCTCGTCGTCACCACACGCTACGTCGCCGCCGGGCGCACCGCGGCCGTCGCCGTGGCCACCTACCGGGCGGACACCTGCAAGCTGACCTTCGGCGAGAGCACCCCGCCGGCCGTGGCCCTCGCCGGCTGACCGATCCGCAACGACCGCCGGGCAGGCGCTAGCGGCGCGCCGTGACCGTGCCCTCGACCGCGAAGAGCTCCGCCTCGACGTGGTCGAGGGCCAGGCGCAGCGCGCCGGTGGCCACCGCGGCCTCCCCCAGCAGGGACTGGGCCACCTTCGGGGGGCGCAGGCAGTAGCGGGCCAGCTCGGTGCGCAGCGGTTCGAGGATGCCGTCCAGGCCCGCGGCCCAGCCGCCGACGACGACCAGTTCGGGGTCCAGGGCGAGGACGAGTGCCGCCACGTCGTGCACCAGGCGGCGCAGATAGCGCTGCACGGCGGCCCGGGCCGGCTCGTCGCCCTCCGCCGCGAGCGCGAAGACCCGGGCCACCTGGGCCTCGTCGAGCGGGTGCAGCGGCTCCCCGGTGGGCGAGAGCACTTCTTCCGGGGTGGCCTCGCGGCCCAGCAGGTGCAGGGCGCCGATCTCGCCGGCCGCGCCGCCGAAGCCCCGGTGCAGCCGGCCGCCGATGAGCGCGCCGGCGCCGGGGCTCAGCCCGGCCAGCACGAAGACGAGGTCGTCGCTGCCGGTGCCCGCGCCCTTCCAGTGCTCGGCGACCGCGGCGGCGTTGGCGTCGTTCTCCACCAGCACCGGGCAGCGGAAGGAGCGCCGCAGCCGGTCGCCGAGCGGCAGCCCCGTCCAGCCGGGCAGGGCGGTGCTCAGCCGTACGGTGCCGTCGGCCTCGACGATGCCGGGGCTGGCCACGCCCACCGCCCGCAGGGCGGTGCGCGGGACGCCCGCGCGCGCGAGCAGGTCGGCGACGGCCTCGCGGGTGCGCTCCAGGCGCTGCTCGGCCGGGTCGCTCTCGTGCACCTCGGCCTGGGCGGAGCCCACGATGCGGCCGCCGAGGTCGGCCAGCAGGACGGCGACGCGGTGCGCACCGATCTCGATGCCCAGCAGGTGGCCCGCCTCGACCCGGAAGCGGAAGCGCCGGGCGGGCCGGCCCTGGCGGCGGGCGGCGCCCTCGTCGGCGGCCGCCTCCACGACGAGGCCGGCGCCGATCAGGCCCTCGACCACGCCCTCGACGGTCGGCCGGGACAGGCCGGTGACCTTGACCAGGTCCGTGAGGGTCGGGGCCTGGGCGGCGCGCAGCGCGTGCAGCACCACTGCCGAGTTGATCCGCCGCAGCAGGGACGGGTCCCCACCGGTGAGCCGCCCCAACGTGCCGCCTCCTCGCTTTGCGCTCCCTTTGCCCGCTCGCCCGCCACGGATCGTATCCGCTGCGCGTCCGGGCGGCGAGCGCCGGGCTCCTCAGCCCGTGGCGCCGGCCGCCTCGCGCAGCCGGGCGAACTCCTCGGCCATCTTCGGCAGCGTCCAGTGGGCGTTGAGGCCGCTGGGGTTGGGCAGCACCCAGATCCGGGTGTCGCCGATGGTCCGCTCCTGGGGGCCGATGCGCGCCCGCCGGTCGCCGAAGGCGACGCGGTAGGCGGTGACGCCGACGACCGCGAGCCACCCCGGCCGCAGCAGCTTCACCTTCTCCACCAGGACGGCCCCGCCCTCGCGGAACTCCACTTCACCGATCTCGTCGGCGCGGGCCGTGGCCCGGGCGACGACGTTGGTGATGCCGAGCCCGTAGGCGAGCAACTCCCGCTCCTCGGCGGGCTCCAGGCGGCGGGGCGTGAAGCCGGAGGCGTGCAGGGCGGGCCAGAAGCGGTTGCCGGGCCGGGCGAAGTGGTGGCCGGTGGCCGCCGACATCAGGCCCGGGTTGATGCCGCAGAACAGCACCTTCAGGCCGTCCGCGACCACGTCCGGCACGAGGCGGTCGCGGGCGGCCTGGAGTTCCTCCTGGGTGAAGGAGCGCCTCAGAGGATCGCCCCCGGCGTGTACTCGGCGGCCTGCGGGTGGCGCTTGGCGAGGTCCTCGATGCGGGAGACGACCGAGCCCACCTGGTCGGCGGCGGCACCGGTGAAGGACAGCTTGTCGGCCATCAGAGCGTCCAGCGCGGCGCGGTCCAGCGGGATGCGCTCGTCGGCGGCGAGCTTGTCCAGCAGCTCGTTGCGCTCGGCGCCCTGCTCGCGCATGGCCAGCGCGGAGGCCACCGCGTGCTCCTTGATGACCTCGTGGGCGACCTCGCGGCCCACCCCGGCACGCACGGCGCCCATGAGCACCTTGGTGGTGGCCAGGAAGGGCAGGTAGCGGTCCAGCTCGCGGGCGACGACGGCCGGGAAGGCGCCGAACTCGTCGAGGACGGTCAGGAAGGTCTCCAGCAGGCCGTCGAGGGCGAAGAAGGCGTCCGGCAGGGCCACGCGGCGCACCACGGAGCAGGAGACGTCGCCCTCGTTCCACTGGTCGCCGGCCAGCTCGCCGGTCATCGAGGCGTAGCCGCGCAGGATCACCATCAGGCCGTTGACGCGCTCGCAGGAGCGGGTGTTCATCTTGTGCGGCATCGCCGAGGAGCCGACCTGGCCGGGCTTGAAGCCCTCGGTGACCAGCTCGTGGCCGGCCATCAGGCGGATGGTCTTGGCCAGCGACGAGGGGGCCGCGGCCAGCTGCACCAGGGCGGTGACGACGTCGTAGTCGAGGGAGCGCGGGTAGACCTGGCCGACGGAGGTGAAGGCCTGGCCGAAGCCGAGGTGGCCGGCGATGCGCCGCTCCAGCTCGGCGAGCTTGCCGGCGTCGCCGCCGAGCAGGTCGAGCATGTCCTGGGCGGTGCCCACCGGGCCCTTGATGCCGCGCAGCGGGTAGCGCTGCAGCAGCTCCTCCAGGCGGTGGAAGGCGACCAGCAGCTCGTCGGCGCCGGTCGCGAAGCGCTTGCCGAGGGTGGTGGCCTGGGCGGCGACGTTGTGCGAGCGGCCGGCCATGACCAGCTCGCCGTGCTCGGCGGCGAGGCGGGCCAGGCGCGCAAGGACGGCGACGGCGCGGTCGCGCACGAGCTCGAGGGAGAGCCGGATCTGCAGCTGCTCGACGTTCTCGGTCAGGTCGCGGGAGGTCATGCCCTTGTGGACGTGCTCGTGGCCGGCGAGGGCGTTGAACTCCTCGATGCGGGCCTTGACGTCGTGGCGGGTGACCTTCTCGCGCTCGGCGATCGAGGCGAGGTCGACCTGGTCCAGGACCCGCTCGTAGTCGGCGAGGGCCGCCTCCGGCACCTCGATCCCCAGGTCCTTCTGGGCGCGCAGCACGGCCAGCCACAGCTGCCGCTCCAGCTTCACCTTGTGCTCGGGGGACCACAGCACGGCGAGCTCGGGGGAGGCGTAGCGGCCGGCCAGGACGTTGGGGATGCGGGGCTTGGAGGACACAGGTGCAGTCACGTGGCGAAAGTCTACTGGCGGAACGCGCAGGCCGGCGCCCCGGGTGGATTCGTGCCTTGCTACGAGAGACCGCCCGGGCGCGCGCCCGCGCCCGGTCGGCCGAGCGTCACCGGCAGGAGCGCGTTGGTGCCCGGGGCGGCGCCGGCGTGACCGGCGAAACGATCCGCCGGTCACACGGCGTTGACCACGGCGCCGGTTCCGTCCTGCCAGCGCCGCCAGGTGCTCACGCAGCCGGGGGCCGCGGCGTCGACGGGGGTGACCCAGAACGCCTTGCCGTCCTCGGCGCTGACGTGGGCGCCGTTGCGGCCGTCGCCGGAGGAGCGCCCCGTCAGCCGCCGGCCGATCCAGGGGCCGAGGTGCTCGCGCGCGAAACGCAGGTCGGCGGTGCGCCGGGCGGCCCAGCCCGGGCGGACGGCGGGCGGCAGCGGGGCCCGCCAGTCGTCCTCGGGCTCGTGGCCGAGCGCCTGCCACACCGCCTCGGCCACGCGGCGGTGGCCCTCGGCGTTCAGGTGCAGCCGGTCCTCGGCCCACAGCCGGGAGTCCCCCAGGGTCTCGGAGGAGAACAGGTCGACGACCAGCGCGCCGTGCCGCTCGGCCAGTTCGTCGATGAAGCCGAAGAGGTGCTCCATGCGCGGCCGGAAGCGTTCGAGGACGGGGCCGCGCCGGCCGGGGCTGCGCATGAGCACCAGCTGCCGGCAACTGGGGGCGAGGCGGCCCGCGGCCTCGGCGAGGCGGGCGCAGACCAGGTCCACGTCGCAGCCGGGCCGCAGGACGTCGTTGAGCCCGCCGACCAGGGTCACCAGGTCCGCGCCGAGGTCGGCGGCGGCCCGGGTCTGCTCGTCGGCGATCTGGCCGATGAGCTTGCCGCGCACCGCCAGGTTGGCGTACCGGAAGCCGCTCGTCCGCCCGGCGAGCCGGGTGGCGAGCAGATCGGCCCAGCCGCGGTAGCGGCCGTCCGGCAGTGCGTCGGACATCCCCTCGGTGAAGGAGTCGCCGACGGCGACGAAGCTGGTGTACGGGCGGGATGCGGCGTTCATCGGCATGGCCCGCAAATCCTACCGCCGGCCGCGTCTCACGAGCGGGTGCCCACCAGCTGCCGGAGCACGTCCTCCAGCATGACCAGGCCGGTGAGCCGGTCGTTCTCGCCGATGGCCGCGGCCAGGTGGGCGCCCGTGCGGCTCATGGCGCGGATGACGTCGTCCAGCGGGGTGTCCGCCTGCACCCGGGCGATGGGCCGCAGCCGGCGCAGCGGGAAGGGCGCGGTGCGGGGCCGGGCGTCCAGGGCGTCCTTGACGTGCAGGTAGCCCAGGATCCGTCCGGCGTCGTCGGTCACGGGGAAGCGGGAGTAGCCGGAGGAGGCGGCCAGGTGCTCCAGTTCCTCGGGGGTGATCCCGAAGGGGGCGGAGACGACCTTCTCCAGCGGCATGACCACGTCCCTGACCGGGCGCGTGCCGAGCCTCAGGGCGTGGCGCAGCCGTGCGGTGGCCCGCTGGTCGAGCAGGCCGGCCTCGCTGGAGTCGGCGACCATGCGGGAGAGCTGCTCGTCGGAGAAGGCGGCGGTGATCTCGTCCTTGGGCTCGACCCGCAGCAGTTTCAGTGCGCCGTTGGCCAGCTGGTTGATGGTGAAGACGAACGGGCGCAGAGCGCGGGCCAGCGTCACCAGCGGCGGGCCGAGCAGCAGCGCGGTGCGCACGGGCTCGGCGAGCGCGATGTTCTTGGGCACCATCTCGCCGAAGAGCATGTGCAGGTACGTCGCGACGGCGAGCGCGATGACGAACGAGACGGGGTGGACCAGCTGGTGCGGCAGGCCCACGGCGTCCGCGACGGGCCCCAGCAGGTCGGCGATGGCCGGCTCGGCGACCACGCCGAGGACCAGCGTGCACAGGGTGATGCCCAGCTGCGCCGCCGCCATCAGCGCGGAGATGTGCTGCAGGCCCCACAGCACGGCCCGGGCCCGGCGGTCGCCCTGCTCGGCGTACGGCTCGATCTGGCCGCGGCGCACGGAGATCATGCCGAACTCGGCGCCGACGAAGAAGGCGTTGGCCACGAGCGTGGCCAGGCCGATGAGCAGTTGCAGGAAGGTCATCGGCCCGCCTCCCCGGCGCCGTCGGCGCTCGCCTGCCGCTCGTGCGGCAGGGGGGCCGTCAGCAGGACGCGGGCGGCGCGGCGCCCGGAGTCGTCGGTGACCTCGATCCGCCAGCCGCCGGCCGCCACGGTGTCGCCCCGGGCGGGGATGCGGCCGAGCAGGGCGGCCACCAACCCGGCGAGCGTCTCGTAGGGGCCCTCGGGGGCCCGCAGCCCGATGTGTTCGAGCTGGTCGGTGCGGGTGGCGCCGTCGGCGTCGTAGCGCTTGCGGCCCTCGGGGTCCCGGCCGGCGGGGGCGAGGTCGGGCAGCTCCAGGGGGTCGTGCTCGTCGCGGACCTCGCCGACGACCTCCTCGATGATGTCCTCCAGGGTGGCCACGCCGGCGGTGCCGCCGTACTCGTCGATGACGATGGCCATGGTGCGCTTGCCGGAGAGGCGGTCGAGCAGCCGGTCCACGGTCAGGGACGCGGGGACGAACAGCGGCTCGCGCATCAGGGTGGCGACGGGGCGGCGGGGGCGCTCGTCGGCGGGTATGGCGAGGACGTCCTTGATGTGGGCGGTGCCCACGACGGTGTCGAGGGTGTCGCGGTAGACGGGGAAGCGGGACAGGCCGGTGGCCAGGGTGGCGTTGGCGACGTCCTCGGCGGTGGCGCGCTCGTCCAGGGCGATGACCTGCACGCGCGGGGTCATCACGTTCTCCGCGGTCAGGTCGGCCAGGTTCAGGGTGCGCACGAACAGCTCGGCGGTGTCCGCCTCCAGGGCGCCGGCGCGGGCGGAGTGCCGGGCGAGGGCGATGAGTTCCTGCGGGCCGCGCGCGGTGGCGAGCTCCTCGGAGGGCTCCAGGCCCAGGCGGCGCACCATGTGGTTGGCGCTGTTGTTCAGGTGCCGGATCAGCGGGCGGAAGGCGGTGCTGAAGGCGCGCTGCGCGCCGGCCACGTGGCGGGCGACGGGCAGCGGCCGGGAGATCGCCCAGTTCTTGGGGACCAGCTCGCCGACGACCATCAGCACCACGGTGGACAGGACGGTGCCCAGCACCAGCGCGGTGGAGGAGGCCGCCGAGGCGGGCAGGCCCGCGGCCGCCAGCGGGCCGGTGAGCAGGGCCGCGATGGACGGCTTGGCGAGCATGCCGATGACCAGGCCGGTGAGCGTGATGCCCAGCTGGGCGCCGGAGAGCTGGAAGGTCAGGCCGCGCACGGCCTTCAGCGCGCTCTCGGCGCCGCGCTCGCCCTTCTCGGCCGCCCGCTGCAGCTCGGCGCGCTCGACGGTGGTGAGGGAGAACTCCGCGGCGACGAAGACGGCGCAGGCCAGCGTGAGCAGCAGCGCGATCCCCAGGAGGAGGAGCTCGGTCATCGGTTCACCTCCGTCCCATGGTCGGGCAGGGGCGGAAGGACCGCGCGATGTCGGTTCCGGGGATGGCTACTGGGAGGCTCGCCCATGGGCGGACGCTCACACCTTTCGTGTGCGGGGTTCCGTCGGCTGTACTGATGCCCCTCCATGGTAAAGGAGAGGCAAAACAGCGTGGGATTCAGTCGCGCAGGTGCGCGATCACCGGTGCGAACTCCTCCATGTACGGCTCCAGGATCGTGAAGTAGCCGAAGCCGTACCGCGCGCGGTGGGCCCGCAGGCGCTCGGCGATCTCCTCGACCGAGCCGGAGAGCAGCGCGGGGTGGGCCAGCAGCTCGTCCTCGGTGAGATGCGACACGTCACCGATCAGGTCGCCGGTCCTGGCGAAGGGATCGCCGCCGACGGTCACGATCTGGACCAGGAAGTTCAGCTCGGCGGGCGCGAGCCCCGCGGGCCGCTGCCCGGCCTCGAAGCGACGGAAGGCGGCCACGCGCTCCTCCAGGGCGGCGGGCGCGTGCAGCCGCGGTGCGCCGTCGGGGCCGGCGCCGCCCCCGGTGAAGGCCATGGTGGTGGCGTGCCGGGCGGCCAGGCGCAGCACCCGGTCGCCGTTGCCGCCGATCACGATCGGGACGCGCGGCTGGACGGCCGCGGGCACGTGCCCGGGGTCGGCGAGCAGCCGGCCGACCTCGTCGACCGTACGGGCCAGGTGGTCGACGCGCTCGCGCGGCGAGCCGAACGGCAGGCCGGCGCGCTCGTGCTCGGCCTGCGCGTAGCCGGTGCCCAGGCCCAGCTCCAGCCGGCCGCCGGTCAGCCGGTCGGTGGTGGCCACCTCGCGGGCGAGCAGCGCGGGGTTGTAGAAGCCGGAGTTGAGCACGTAGGTGCCCAGCCGGGGCCGTTCGGTGACCTCGGCGGCGGCCACCAGGGAGGGGAAGGGGGCCGGCATGCCGAGGTGGTCGGCCACCAGGATCACGTCGTAGCCGAGCTCCTCGGCCCGGCGGCACTTCTCGCGCCACTGGGCGCCCGTGCCGGCGGTGAACATGTTGACGGCGAAGCGGAAGGGCCGGTCGGCCTGATGCGTCATGGAGACCCCCTCGGTGATCGATGATCTTGACGATCGCCACCGTAGGGGAGGATCCCTCCGTTTGCTCGTGGATTTTCCGGCGCTCCTACCCGTCCGCCGGGCGTCTGGCCGAGCCCAGGACGTGCGGCGCGTGCGGCATCGGGATCCTGCCGCCCGGCACCAGCAACCGTCTGCAGGTCACCTGCTCGAACCCGGCCGCCCGGATCGCCGCCAGCGGGTCACGGGCGGTGTGGCACCCGCCGAACAGCACCGGCCACACCGTACGGTCCAGGGCCCGCTGCACCTGCGCCGGCACCCGGCCGCGGGCCACCCCGTGCTCGTAGAACCGCAGCTCGCCGCCCGGCTTCAGCACCCGGCGCAGCTCCGCCAGCGACCGCCGCACGTCGCGGACGGAGCACAGCACCAGGCTCACCACCGCCGCGTCGAACGCCTCGCTCTTGACGGGCAGCGCCTCGGCGGCACCGGGCACCACGTCCACCGGCACCCCGGCCCGCACGGCGGCCTCCACCGCCAGCCGGCGCAGCAGGCGCTCCGGCTCGATCGCCACGACCTCCGAGACCGTGCCGGGGTAGTGCGCGAAGTTCAGCCCCGCGCCGGCGCCGATCTCGATCACGCGCCCCGACAAGCCGGCCACGAGCTCCCGGCGGTGGGCCCGCACCCCGGCACGCTCGTCGAGGGCGGGAGCGACGCGCGCGTAGAAGCGCGCGAAGAGGGGGTGGTGCACGGGGTCGTGCGCGGTTCTGGTCCGGTGCGGCATGGCGGACCCCTTCCTGACGGCTACCGGGATCCTTCCCAGAGGGGGTGTTCCCCCACCCCGCCCGCTCACCGTTTCCCGGGGCGGTCGTGGTGTCGACGCTCGCGGCGTCAGCAGCCGCAGTCGGCGCCGTCGACCGGGGCCGTGAGGGGGTCGGGGGCGGACTGCGTCCGGCCCTGCCACGTCTCGACCTCGTAGCCCTCGCGGATCCAGTACTCGATGCCGCCCAGCATCTCCTTCACTTGGTAGCCCCGGCGCGCCAGCGCCAAGGCCGCCCGCGCGGCGCCGTCGCAGCCGGGGCCCCAGCAGTGGACGACGACCGGCACGGCCGCATCGAGGAATGCGCCGGCCAGCTGCGGGATCTGCGCCGTGGGCAGGTGCACCGCACCCGGCACGTGACCCTGGTCCCACGCCGCCGTGGAACGGCAGTCGACCACGGTGAAGTCCGCCGTGCCCGCGGCCAGCGCGGCGTGGACGTCGGCCACGTCGGTGTAGAAGGTCAGCCGGGCGGCGAAGTGGGCCGCCGCTTCGGCGGGCGTGGCGAGGGTGGCGGTGACGGCGGTGTGCGTCATGGCGGTGTTCGTCATGCCGGTAAACCTACGGTCCGTGATCAGTGGCCGGAACGAACGATCCACGGGAAAGGTATTGCCCCGCCGGGGATTCCGCTGCTAGACATCGCCCATGACCGGGTATTCCCCTGACGCCACCGACTGGCGCATCCTCGACGCCCTGCAGAGCAACGGCCGTGCCGGCTACGCCGAGTTGGCGCGGGCGGTGAACATGTCCGCGAGCGCGGTCACCGAGCGGGTCAGGCGACTGGAGGAGGCCGGAGTGATCGGCGGCTACACCGCCGTCGTGGAACCCGAGAAGCTGGGACTGCCCGTCCTCGCGTTCGTGCGCCTGCGCTACCCCAACGGCAACTACAAACCCTTTCACGACCTGCTGGCCGCCAGGCCCGAGATCCTGGAGGCCCACCACGTCACCGGCGACGACTGCTTCGTGCTGAAGGTCGCCGCCGGTTCCATGCGCCACCTGGAAGAGGTCGCCGGCCGCATCGGGGCACTGGGCGCGGTGACGACCAGCGTGGTGTACTCCTCGCCGCTCCCCCGCCGGGCGCTCAGCCCGCGGAGCGAGCCGTCCGGTGCCGTACGGCCGAGCCGGAGCGCTCCTTGACGACCTGCAGCTGAGCGGGGATGCGCCGGCGCAGGTCGGCGACGTGGCTGACGATGCCCACGGCGCGGTCGCGTTCGCGCAGGGAGTCGAGGACGTCCAGCACTTCGTCGAGGGTCTGCTCGTCGAGGCTGCCGAAGCCCTCGTCGATGA
The DNA here is from genome assembly GCF_039532865.1 of Streptomyces luteosporeus. Taxonomy (NCBI): domain Bacteria; kingdom Bacillati; phylum Actinomycetota; class Actinomycetes; order Kitasatosporales; family Streptomycetaceae; genus Streptomyces; species Streptomyces luteosporeus. The sequence goes on along the minus strand of NZ_BAAASL010000025.1, from coordinate 754 downwards.
ACAGCGTCTCCAGCCGGGTGCCGCCGGCCTCCTCGGTGACCACGTCCGCGAGGCCCAGGGCCAAGGAGAGGGAGACGAAGAACGTCTCGCCGCCCGAGAGGGTCGCCGTGTCGCGCTCGCTGCCGGTCCAGGCGTCGACGACGTGCAGGCCGAGGCCGGAGCGGCCGCGGCCGCCGGCCCTGGCGTCGGAGTGGACCAGCGTGTAGCGCCCGGCCGACATCCGCTGCAGGCGGGCCGTCGCCGCCGCGGCGACCTGTTCCAGCCGGGCGGCCAGCACGTACGACTCCAGGCGCATCTTGAGCTCGTTGCGGGCGGAGGTGCCGGCGGCCAGCGCGGCCAGCTCCGCCACCCGGTGGTACTCCTCGCGCAGCGGCGCGAGCCGCCGCACGTCGGCGGCGGCCTCGGCGGACAGCCGGTCCAGCTCGTCGCAGCGGGTACGGGCCGCGGCGGCCCGGGCGAAGGCCCGCTGCAGCGCCTCGTGCGCGGCGTCGGCGGCGGCCCGGGCGGCGGCCGGGTCGGCGGGGGGCGCGGCGGCCGCCGCGACCAGCTCCGGGTCGGCCAGCTCGGCGGCCACCGCCAGTTCCTCGGCCCGCCACTGTTCGAGCCGCTGCCGCAGCTCCCGCTGCCCGGCCGCGTCCAGCAGGGCGCCGGCCGCCTCGCCCGGCCCGGCGAAGCCGGCGCGGGCGGCCGCGCCGGCGAGGTCCGCCTCGGCGGGCGCCCTGGCGGGCGGGCGGGCCGCCTCGCGCGCGGCCTC